>JANMLQ010000050.1:0-2223 GCA_031372635.1 Akkermansiaceae bacterium
CTGGGATCCTTTGGCCGTAGCACCTGCTCTGGAATACACACCGTATGAGTTTCACAACTATCTCGACTCCATTCTGGACGACAGGGGAGAATTCCGTGTCACGAGAAACGTCTATGGTGCGCACCCCTTGCTGCACACACCACACGGCAATCTTAATGGCAGCGGGGGAGACTGGCAATCCGCCTGTATCGAGAAAAACGGCAACATCATTACCGAGAGCGGTTACTGGCGCTTCAATGCTGCCACCGGAAAATACGGCGATAAGGTTGAATTTCCCGAAGCCGTGGGTGGCAACACCGCCACCCTCGTCCAGACGGAACCCGGCGCCAACAACACCACGATCACCAAAAAATGGAACCTAGCCGGCGGACTATCCGGCCTGGTCGTCGCGGCGGAAGACGGTGCCTTTGCGCTTACCAAAGTCCGCAACCCTAAAGGTCATACTCCAGTAGGCGTATCCAATCAGGGTTGGCTCGCCACGCCGGGCAAAATCTGGAACTACGACAAGTGGCGGCCACTGACACGACATTTTGGCAATTCCGAACCCGCCACGGCACAGATGCTTCTCGTAAATGACACAGGTTTGTCAGTAGCGAATCTGGAATACGGTGATGTCGCGCGACCTTTCCTGATGGTTCCCATCCAAGCCTCCGCCACTTATGATGCCGTTAAAATCAATCACGATGGATCAGAAACTCCGATCACGCTCACCAAGGGTGTTGGAGTGGACAACATCTCATTCACGGCGGACACCAAGGACAGCGCCGCGCAAGATTGCCTATGGATCATGGCTCCGGCTGACCAAGGCGTCACCTACGTCAATTTCCGGACATCCTCCACGCCACTAGCACCGCTGAAACTTGACGGCCTTGGACTTCTGAAATTCGGATCCTCCAACGAATGCGAACTCACCTCGCCGGAACAGAACGTCGCTGTTTGGGCGGCACCCACGGCCGGCAATCTGAGCTTGGGCGTGAACGTGCGCCTCACCCGTAACCAGAAAGCTACCTTCAACAGCCCGCTGTCGTGCAAGCTCATGAAGCACCGCAACGTCAAAGTGAAGGTGTATAAGATCGGTCGCAAACTCAGGAGTGACAGTACCAGCACCCCCCCTGACGAGGAAATCATCCCCACGCAAGCCGAGCTCGCCCGGCATCTGGATAACCTCTTCATCCCCCAGATCAATGCGGCTTTCACGGTGACCATTGATCCGACTGTTTATGGAGTCGTTTGGGATCTGCCGGATGAAGATGGCCGGAAAAACGGCGTGTTAGACGAGGCGGCGGACGCGAATAACCACTCGCCGGAGCAAAGTGTCATTGCTTCCGCAGTCCCGCAGAACGACGATGTGAACATCCGGGTTTTCCTCGTTTCCAGTGAAGGCCCCCTTTCATCCAAAGCTGATGCCTACGGGATGACCAGTCGCAACCAGCGCACCTGCTGGATATGGGCAAGCGAAGAGCTGGAAAACAATCTCGGAAACGTCATCGATACTATCAGCCATGAGATCGGTCACATCCTTGTGGGCTATGGGCACCCCGACAGCACACAATCAGACTCGCAGGGCTTGCACCCACTCCACGGCACAAACAAGAAGGAACGCCTGATGTGCTCTGGTAACAATTCCACGGTGGATTCCAGAATCCTCGTCAAGGGAGAGTGGGACGAGGCTGATGCTTGGATGAAAAAAGAAGAAGATGAAGGAAGGCTACCATGAATCTACTTGTTTCAGTCATTTTTTTGAGCCTCCCCGCAACCTACCAAACAACTGCCAGTGAATGGCGTGATCGTTGGGTATCGGAAATGGATCAAATCCATACGAAGCCGATCGATCAACAAATTGAAAGACTGGGAACTGCTGTTAGATCAAAATCTACAGCTGGGGGATGGCGTCCCACAGATGATCAGATGTTTGTTGCTTCTAGGGCTTTGAAGATGCTGCTAGCTATTCCTAGCCACGCGGAGTTTTACAGGGACAGGATTCTAGCCGCACAAGTTGAGGTGAAGGAGCATCTGGATTCAGCGGATCTCGGAGCACGCTTGGGCAGATACACGAATGAGAAAACCGCAGGGTTTGAGACTCTCAAGCATGTGCCGAGCGCGGAAACCGTGCGAGTTCTCGGTGAAATGCTCGCCGACGATTGGACCGGGGGTCTGGAGCTACAGGAAAATGTCCGCAATTCCCCGTTGAGCACCTGCGCCGTAGTGGCCCTAGGCAACCTT
>JANMLQ010000099.1:0-12926 GCA_031372635.1 Akkermansiaceae bacterium
GGCAACAACCTCTTCCTCAACGCCGCCGTCGATGACGTGCGCATCTATGCCGACGCACTCGGCAGCCAGCAACTCACCCGCATCGCAGGCACGCCGAAGGCCGCCATCACCAGCCCGCTCGCCTACACCGCGTCGATTCCATCCGGCGTGGGACTCCTGTTAGAAGCCGCTGCCAGCGATCCGAACGGCACCACCCCCGCATCCGCGTGGTCCATGGTGAGCGGACCGGGCATCGTCACTTTTGAAACACCATCCGCCGCCGCAACAGCTGCCGTGTTTTCCACTCCCGGAATCTATCAGCTCCGCTACACTGCCAGCGATGGTGCGGACTCCGCCTTCGATGAAGTCATCGTCACCTACGGAGCCACGCCCGGCCCCGACAACCTCGGGCCGCTGGTCAACGCCGGCTCGGATCTCAACGTGTCCGCCGCCTTGCCATTCACGGTCGCCGCCAGTGTGAGCGATGACGGTTTGCCCACAGCCACCACTACCGCGTGGTCCCATGTCAGCGGCACCGGCAGCGTCACTTTCGTAAATCCAAACCTGCCCGCCACAGACGCCACCTGCACGGCTGCCGGAACCCAAGTCCTGCGCCTCACCGCGCACGATGGCGCGGTGAAAACCTTCGATGACATTACTGTGAGTTCCGCTCTCCTGAACACCGTGGGCGTCGCAGCCACGGATGCCAGCGCCGCTGAAACCGCAGCCAATACTGGCATCTTCACCTTCACCCGCGGCGGCTCGTTGATCGGCAATATCACCGTCAACTTCACGCTCACTGGTAGCGCCACCAATGGCACGGACTACGTTTCCGTTTCCAGCAGCATCGTCATCCCCGGCAGCACCGCCACCGTGACGGTCACGCCAGAAGCGGACTCGCTCGTCGAGGGCATGGAGAACGTCATTCTAACAATCGACTCCGGGGACTACAGCATCACCGCAGGCAGCGCCGCCATCAGCATCGCGGATTCCAATCACGCGCCAGTCTGGCAGGCTCCGATCATCACTGGCGCGGCCGCCTTGGAAGGCAGCGCCTATGCAGGCCCTTCACTCGCAGCAGCCGCTACAGATCCGGATGGAAACGCGCTCACCTTCAGCAAATCCGACGGCCCCGGCTGGTTGAGCGTCGCGTCGGATGGCTCGCTCTCCGGCACGCCTGCCGCCCCGGACGTGGGACCCAATGCCTTCGGTGTCCGCGTCACCGATGTCCATGGCCTCAGCGCCGATGCGATCCTACACATCCAAGTGGCCTTTGCCAATCAGCCGCCGCAAGCCATCACAGTGCCAGCTATCGCTGTGAATGCCGTCGCCCGCATTCCGTATGGCGGAGTCTCACTGGCAAGTTATGCCACCGATCCGAATCTAACACAGGGAGACGTGCTCGTGTTTTCCAAACTCGGCGGTCCCGCGTGGCTCGATGTTTCACCCGGTGGTGCTCTCACCGGCACGCCACTTGCCGTGGATCTCGGACTCAACCTCTTCACCACACGCGTCACCGATTCCGCAGGTGCCTATGCCGACATCGCGCTACAGATCACAGTCACTGAAACGGTTCTTTACCTTGATGCCAACGGCCCCACCGCAGGCTCTGGCTCGCCCCCGTCCATGACTTGGGACGGCTCCGCGATCTGGTCCACCGATCCCGGCGGCGCAGCCATCACCCACCCATGGCCCGCCGCTGCGCGCGCGGTTCTAACAGCCGGTGGCGATCCTGTACCGCCGCTCATCACGGTGGCGGGCACTCACGACATCTCCGGGCTGATGCTCAATAGCGGCGACACCCTTCTCACTGGCGGCACACTGAGACTCACCGAAGCATCCACGCCTTTCGCCATCACCGGCAACGCCGAAATCGCCACCATCCTCACCGGCGCGGGCTTGCTCAAGACCGGCTCCGGCACGCTCAAGCTCTCCGCCGCAAACACCTACAGCGGCAGCACCACCATCGCCGATGGCGAACTCTTACTCACCGGTTCCCTCGCTTCCAACGTCACCGTGCAAAATGGCGCGCGTCTAACTGCAAACGGCTCCATCACGGGTGACGTCCTCGTTTCTGGCACTCTCGCACCAGCCCAACTCACCACCGGCCCGCTCGTCCTGGAAACCGGCGCACGCATCAAGTGGCAGGCCACCGATTGGACCGGCGCGGCGGGCAGCGGCTACGACACGATCCACGCCGCATCACTCGATCTAACAACCGCCACTGCCGTCACGCTCGTGCTCCAAGCCGAATCACTCACGCACTTCAGCGGCACCGCTACCACCTTCACGCTGATCCACACCACTTCCGGCATCACTGGCTTCAATGCGGCGAACTTCACCATCGACGACACCGCCTTTCCCGGAACCGAGGGCGACTGGACACTGCGCCAAGATGGCATGAATCTCGTGCTCGACTACTTCCCATCCAATCCCTTCGCGGCCTGGCAACTCGCCATGTTCGGTGCCTCATCAGGAAACCCTCTCATCGCCGGAGAAACAGCGGACCCGGACGCAGACGGACTTCTCAACCTGATCGAATTCGCACTCGGCACAAACCCGAATGCCGCAAGCGCCACACCCATCCTTCAAGACATCGTCATCATCGAAGACATTCGTTACCTCCGCCTCACCATTCCGAAAAACCCCGCCGCCACCGGCATCATCTACACCGTGCAAACCTGCGGCGATCTATCCGATCCCGAAGACTGGTCCGCCACCACCACCTTCATCGAGCAGGACACCATGGAGCAACTCATCGTACGCGACGCCCAGAGCGGCCCGCAGCGTTTTATCCGTCTGCGCGTGACGCGATAACGATCAAGAAAGGCTGGCTCGCCCGGCTCACAGCGTAGATACAAAGCTTCGCATGAAGCGCTATGGCAAATCACGTTCCTCAAAGCCCAAGCCCCACACCGATGGCAAAACCTGCGTCAGTGATGAGGCCGTTCAGCAATGGGGCGGCGGGCGCGGCATCACGCTACTTGCGATGGTTTTTCTCTCCGGCTTCGCATGCCTGATCTATCAGATTCTCTGGATGCGGCAGCTCGGATTGTTCTTCGGCAATACATCCCATGCGGCGGCACTTACGTTGGCGGTCTTCTTCGCGGGACTCGCCGGTGGCGGCTGGTTCTGGGGAAAGCGCAGCGCACGCATCGCGAATCCTCGGAAAACCTACCATGGCTGGAACTCGGAATCGCCGTCGCCGGAGCCACCCATCTCAACATGCAGGAGTTAATGCTTCCCATAAAGTCACAAACCATCCTCTTGTTCTACCGCGGTAACATCACACTCGCCGCCGACTTATTCGCTGCTGGCAAAGCGCAGCCCATCCAGCCGTGATCCACCACTCGCAGGTTCCGCCTTCCACCGCGGCTGGATCGCACGCGCCATGAATGATGAGAATCAGTGGAAGGAAAGCTGGCAGCGTTTTCTCAATCACTGGATCAAGCCCGAGTGATTCCCCGTTGTCCTGTTACCGCTTGGTATAGTAAACGGCCCGTCCGGAACCATGCCGGACCAACAAACCCGCTTGTAACATTCGGGCAAGCGTCGCCTTGACCGTATTGCGGCTGGCACCCGTCGCCGCAACGATGGAGGCCACGGTGACGCGCGGCTGGTTTGCTAGAAGTTCACTCATCGAACGGGCCAGCGGAGTGAGCGTGGCGAGTGCTTGCTGCTCGGCATCCAGACGGCTGAGAAGTCGGTCTTTCTGCGCGTTGAGAGCGTTCAGAAAAAACAACAACCATGGGTGCCATGCAGGCTCGGGAGACTTGACCGGCCTCGCGGTGCCAATCCAACAGTTTCCGCATCTCGAACGGTGTGTCGAAGGGAGAACTCGTCTCGAACACAATGCCCAGCATGCTGCCATCCCGGTCGAACGCAGCCACATGGTTCGAGTGGGTCTTGTATTCTCCCCGGTGGCGTGAGTCCTTTTCGCTGAATTGCAGCAATTCAGCGTGCAGTTGTTTCAGATGGTTTTCGTGGAGTGTGAGATCAGGCCAACTCTCGAACACCCGCTCCATCACCCTCGCATAGCCCGCCACCTCCTGCTCGTCACGGGTGGCGAACGATGTCTGGTTCAAGCTGCCCAAAAGCAGTTCCACCTCGAAATTGGATAGTTTTTCTGTACTTTGGAAACCCGCCGGGGTGAGTTTGCAAACTTTGTCGCGGAAACAGGTTATCATTCCGCCAGGTTGGTTCATTATGTTTCCAGTGGAAAATGGGAATCCACACAAGGCTCTTGGGAAAACCCGCCGGACATTGGTCCACAAGCCGACACGCATCCCGTGACCTGCGTGAGCGAAGTGGACGCATCCGCCTTCTGCCAGTGGCTCCCGCCAGCGAAAGAGCATCAGGCCGGATTCCCAGCAACGAGCGACATCAAAACCACACTGACCACGTTCACCTTCGTCATGATTGCGGCACATGCCGATGACATTCAGCCACTGGGCGACGAGTTCGGAGATGCCCCCACCGACACCCGCCGCTCCAACTGTGCCAGGCATCGTCACTGCGCCGCAAAGCCAGCTTCTCGCCGTGGGCAATCCGCTTTATCTATCAGTCGCCGTGAGTGGTAGCGGACCCTTCACTTATCAATGGCGGCGCGGTGCCACGCCCGTCGGCACAAACAGCGCGGAGTTTTTAATCGCGAATGCCAGTGAAACTGACGCGGGTATCTACACGGACGAAGTCACGAATGCGCTAAACTCCGTCTCATCAAGCGCTGCCATCGTCACGGTGAATCCCGCGCTTAATTAAGGGACGGGCCTTTAATCAGAGTCTTCTCTTGCCAACGCTCCCCCGCTGCGATAGCTCTTCGCTATGAGGCGCGCGAGATGGTTGGCTGAGTGGCGGAAGTCCGCTGGGAAACCCGTGCTTTACCATGTGATTTCTCGCGTGGTGGATCGGCGGTTTGTGCTCGGGACGGAGGAAAAGGAGAAGTTCCGGACTCTGATGCGCATGCAGGAGAATTTCACGGGGTGTCGGGTGCTTTCCTATTGCCTGATGGATAACCACTTTCATCTTTTGCTGGAGGTTCCGCCGATGGCGGAGGCCGGGCTTTCGGATGAGGAATTGCTGAAGCGGCTGTCGGCAATTTACGGCGAGGTCTTCGTGGTCGGTGTGGCGCAGGAATTGTCGGATGCCAGGGCGGCGGCTTACACGAATGAAAGCGGTATGGCTGATGCGGTAGCGGCGATTCACAAGCGCTTCACCTATCGCATGCAGGATTTGGGAGAATACATGAAGGGGCTGTTGCAACGCTTCACCCAGTGGTTCAACCGTTCGCACTCGCGCTCGGGAACTCTGTGGGAGGATCGGTTTAAGAGCGTGATCGTGGAAGACGGCGTGGCGGCGAGGACGATGGCAGCTTACATCGACTTGAATCCGGTACGCGCCGGGATGGTCAAGGATCCAGCAGATTATCGCTGGAGCAGTTATGGGGAAGCGGTGGGCGGCGGGAAGAAAGGAAACGGCAAGAAGGCGCGGGAGGGCTTAGTGCGTGCTTATTTCTGTGATCAAGGTGTGGGATTTGAGCCGGAGATGTGGGAGGAAGTATCGCGTTTGTATCGGCGCTTGATGGGACTGGCTCTAGGCAGGAAACCCGGACGTGCCGAGGTTTCCCAAGCGGCAAAAGGCCACGGCCAAACCACGAAGAACACGGCGCAACTACTGGAAAACGAGGACAACGAAACCGTGTTGAAGGATCTGCGGATGGCGAAGATGTTGCGCTGCAGGATTCGTTATTTCTCGGACGGTGCTGTGATCGGCAGCAAGGAATTCGTGAACGAGGCCTTCACCAGTGCGCGGGAACGATTCGGCCCGAGGCGCAAGGATGGCGCGAGGCGTTTGAAGGGCGGAGGCGTGGCGGCGAACGGAACACTGTGGAGCCTGAGGGATCTGCGGAAGGGGATCACATGAGTGGGTGGAGGTGATCGACGCCGGCACCCGAGATCATTCTGGCCGGCTAGAACCTGCTGGGGCCGATTGGACGTGAATGGGGCCAGTAGTATCAGAGCTTTTTCATGGAGTTGGCGGCGGCGTGTAAAAGGTAGCGGGCAACGGAAACCGACGGTTGGAGGATGAAAAAATGTCCCATTTGAGGGTTCTATTTTGGGGGTTCTCAATCCCGCGCTTGAAAAGAGGCCTTTCGTGGACTCGACTCCATGCCTTCTTCATGCCCTACCGCATCTGCAAATCCCTCGAAATTGAAAACGGCCACATGCTCACCAAGCATCCGGACAAGTGCCGTTTTCCCCATGGCCACACCCGCAAGGTGGAGTTCGTGATCGAGGCGGAGGAACTCGATGAAAACCAGATGGTCTGCGATTTTAAGATCGTGAAGGACGCTATCGGCGATTGGCTGGATACGTTTGACCATGCGCTGTGCATGAACACTGCGGACCCTGCCTATCCTGATTTCAAACAACGCTATGGTGAGCGTGTCATCGGTTTCGAGAACCAGGATCCGACCACCGAGTTGATGGCGCGCACGATTTTCGATCATGCCAGCGAGGCGATGAAACAATACGCAGCCCGCAGTGACACCCGCTACCGCCTTGCTGCAGGCGTGCGCCTCGTTCGCGTGCGGGTTTGGGAAACCTCTTCATCGTGGGCGGAATACGAACAACAATCATGAGCACCCTGCCAGACATCCAAGCCACACCGGACACCCGTGGCATCGCCATCGACCAAGTCGGCGTTTCCGATCTCCGCTATCCGATCCAGGTCACCGATCACGAGGGAAATCCCTTTCCCACTGTCGCTACGATTTCCATGTCGGTGCACCTGCCGCATCAGTTCAAGGGCACGCACATGAGCCGCTTTCTGGAAGTGCTCAGCAAACACGAAGGCGAGGTGACTTCACGCACGTTGCCCGACATCCTGCACGATCTAAAACAACAACTCCACGCCGAGGAGGCGCACATCGAGGTCGCCTTCACTTACTTCGTCACGAAGAAGGCACCGGTGTCCGGTGCTGCGGCGAAGGTCGGCTGCGATTGTGTTTTTATGGGCACATCCAATGGCACGCGGGACGATCTCGTTCTACGCGTCACCGTGCCTGTTACCACGCTCTGCCCTTGCAGCAAGGAGATCAGCGACTACGGCGCGCACAACCAGCGCGGTTACGTCACTCTCGAAGTCCGCCCGAAGGCGAAGGGCAGCAGTTGCGAACTCATCCTCATCGAGGAACTGATAGAAATCGCTGAGAAATCCGGCTCCGCTCCGGTTTACGCACTGCTCAAGCGCCCCGACGAGCGCCACGTCACGATGCAGGCATACGAGAATCCGGTCTTCGTTGAGGACGTTGTTAGAAACGCCGCCGCGTTGTTGCTGGCGGACAAACGTGTGGCGTCCTTCACCGTCAAGGCCGTGAATCAGGAAAGCATTCACGATCACAACGCTTTCGCGGTCATTTCCGGAAAAGCCGAAGAATGATGAACCGCAAAGAACGCAAAGAACACAAAGACTGAAGAGGGAGAAACCACGCTGTCATCTTCTCTTTGCTGTCTTTGTGTTCTTTGCGGTTAAACTCTCTTCCCAATCATGCTGATCCCGCCGGAAGTTCTGTTGAGCGCCTATGCAGAAGGCGTTTTCCCAATGGCGCATGAAGGCGAGATCCAGTGGTTTTCACCGCAGAAACGCGGGCTGATTCCGCTAGATGAACGCTTCCACATCCCGCATGGTTTGAAGAGCGCGTTGAAACGAAAGCCCTTCGAGATCCGGTGGGACACTGCGTTTCGCGAAGTGATGTTCGCCTGTGCGGCGCGTGAGGAAACGTGGATCGACGAGGTGATTCTCGAAAGTTACTGCGAGCTTCATCAACTCGGTCACGCCCGTTCGGTGGAGTGCTGGGATCAGGACGGTCTTCAGGGCGGCTTGTATGGTGTGGAGCTGCCCGGCGTGTTTTTCGGTGAGAGCATGTTTTCCCGCAAGACGGATGCCTCGAAGATCGCTCTCGTGGCGCTGGTTGAGAACCTGCGGTCCCGTGGTTTCCAACTTCTGGACTGCCAGTGGATGACGGCGCACCTCCGCCAGTTCGGCGGCTACGAACTCACGCGCAAGGCATACCACGCTGCGCTCGCTGAGGCGCTGATGCGTGGGGAGCACACGCGCCCACGCGGGTAGAATGTGACGCCCTCGGCTCATTCCGGGGGGCTAATTTTTTAAGTTCCGGAAACAAGTGCGTCGCTGTCATAGGGTGAATCGATGGATTGCAGACGCAGGTTTTCGACGATGGCGTCGAAAACAACACGCGAGGCGCGTGTGCTCCCCCGACTTGAAAAACCTGCGTTATTTCTGCGAAGATTACGCTTCCCGCCGCGTCCGGAATGGAAATACTCCGCCGCGACCGCGAGGTTTCCAGCGCCGGCTTAGCTCAGTTGGTAGAGCAGTTCATTTGTAATGATCAGGTCAACGGTTCGAGTCCGTTAGCCGGCTCTGGGAGCGGTTTTTCACCATGTCCGGGCTGGTCATGGCCGCCGGGGGTCGCCAAGCTGCGCGAGTCAGATGAAGTTCCGGTCGATTTTTCCGCTCATGCTGCTCGCGTTGCAGTCCGCCCTCCACGGGCAGGACGGCGGAGATGCGATGCGCAAGGGCGAGGACGCGCTGGCTGCGGGGCTTTGGGAAATGGCGGCGCTGCATTTCAATGATCGCCTGAGCGATAAAAACCTCGCGCCTGCGGAGAAATCCCGCGCCGCGATCCGGTTGGCGGAGGCCTGGGTGCGTGAGGGCAGACCTGCGGAGGCGCTGGAGCTGTTAGAGCAGTCGTTCGTCGGGCAGGATGCGGAGGCGCGGTTTTGGAAAGGGCAGGCGATGGCGGCGCTCGGCCAGCTTGCGGCGGCTGCGGATGTATTCGCGCTGTTGATGCAGAATGCGGAGTCTCCGCATCGTCATGAGTGCGGTTTGACGCTTGCGAATCTGGAACTTGCTTTGGGAAAATCCGAAGCCGCGTTGGCGACACTCGGCTCGCTTGCGGATGTTTCTGACCCTGCGGTTTCCACACGCATCCGTCTGCAGCAGGTGGAGATTCTGTTCGATCTCGGACGTTTCGAGGAAGCGCGGAAAATGATGCCCGCAGCGGCCGGGATCGGCCCGAAGGAGCGTGCGTTCACGACGTTTCTGGAAGCCCATCTGCTGCTGAAGGAAGGCAAGGCCGCCGATGCCGCGTCGGGTTTTCAAACACTGGTGGACGAGCCGAAGGGGCAATCGCTCCAGCGCCATAATGCCGCCGTGCTCGGACTTGCGGATGCGCTGCTCGCTGAAGGAAAAACGGATGCCGCCACGGATGCGTTGCTTTCCTTCATCCAGGATCACCCGGATTCGCCGCAGCTTGAAGCGATGTTCCGGCGTCTTCAGGATTCCCTGCCGGAGACGCCCGCTCTCACCGATCCGATTCTCGAACGACTCGCCCAATGGATCCCGCCGGCTGTGGTGCCCGCCACCGGCCTGCTCGCCACGGAAGACTCCAGCGCCATCGCCGCATGGCCTAGCTCTGGCACCACCAGCGATCTAACAGCCTGCTCGCTGTTCACCCGCGCGTTCGGGCTACAGCGCATTCAAACACCCGAAGCGCTCGCCGAAGCGAACCGGCTTTTCACGCGGCTACGCATCGAACGCCCCGATCACATCCTCACCAGCCGCGCGCTTTATGAGAAGGCACGCCGCTCACTCGCCGATGGTGAAGTGGACCGCGCCTTTGGCATGCTGGATGCACTGCGGGAAAACGCTCCGTCCCCGGCACTGCGTGGCAGCTCCGCGTTTCTCGAAGCCCGCAGCGCCCATGCCAGAGGTGATAAGAAACAAGCCATACGTTTGTTTGAAGAAGCCGCCGCATCCCTAACAGATAAGGAGGCGCAAACCGCGCGTCTCAATGCAGCGATCATCCGCCTCACCGATGAATCCGCCATCAAGCCCGTCTTGCAAACCGATGCGGCAACAGACAAGCCCCTCGCCTCCGATCTCGAAATCGAACGAGCTCTCGCCGCCAAAACACCCGCCGCCGTCCGTGCCGGCATTGAGGAATTCCTGATCCACCACCCCGATCATGAGCGGGTACCGGAGGCGCGCCTCGCCGCTGCGGAAGCCGCTCTCGCCAGTGCCAATCCCGATCTTTCGTTCGCACGCGCACAGCTCGATACACTCGCTGCGGAACCCGCGAAAAACGGAGCCGCCAATCCATCGCGCATGGCCTTGATCCAGCTCCGCATCGAGGATCTATCCAAGAACTCCGCCGCCGCCATCGCTGCTGCCAAGACGATCATCGAAAAGTTTCCCGGCGATCCAGCATCCGCCGAAGCCGCGCTAATCCTCGGTCGCAATCTTTTCCAAACTCGCAGCTACAACGACGCCCGCCTCGTGTTGGAGAAACTCGCCGTCAGCGATACCGATCCGGCGCGTGCGCAGGCCGCATGGCTGCTCGCCGCACGCTCCGCCGCGCTGGTGCCCACCAGCCAGTCCCAGCAGGAAGCTCTCATCCTTTACGACAAGGTGATCGAGTCCAAGAGTTCCGTTTCACCCATCGCGAAGTTGGAAAAGGCGCGCCTCATGATCGACATGAACCGCCTGCCGGATGCCACCGCTTTTCTCCGCAAGTGGTTCGACTCGCTGCCGGACGCTGATCCGCTTCACCTGCCCGCCGGTCTTCTGTTAGGCGAGGCGATCTACGCCCAGGGCGGCATGAATCCCGGCTCGCTCGCAGAGGCGCTCGCCGTGTATGACAAGCTGCTCGCTCACGCCGAAGACCAGCCCGCCGTTTTCAATCGCCTCCAATATCTGCGCGGCAGGACGCTTGAGCAGATCCCCGAAGAGAAGGACACCGCGAGGAAACGCGACAGGCAGGCATTCATCGCCTACTACTCAGTTTTGGAAACCTCCAGCCAACCCGCCGAATGGCACTACTTCGAGCTTTGCGGCTTCCGCGCCCTCGCCCTGCTGGAAAAAGCCGGACGCTGGCCGGCTGCCATCGCCTGCGCGAAAAAGATCGCATCGTTCAAGGGGCCGCGTGCAGAAGAAGCCGCCACCCGCGCCAGCCAACTCCAACTCAAACACCAGATCTGGGAAGACTGACTTGTTGAACATCGAACGCTGAACTTCAAACATCGAACTCTGAAATGCTTAACCTACTCATCACAGGAAAATCCGGCCGCATGGGCCAGGCGCTGCTGCAAGCTGCTGAAGCGAATCCCGCTGCCACCGTCACCGCTACTCATGACGTCGGTGAAGATCTTCATGCAGCGTTTGAAAAAGCTTCATGCGCCATCGACTTCACCGTTCACTCATTCACCACGCAGGTCATCGAGGCCGCGTTGAAACATGGCACGCATCTCGTCATCGGCACCACCGGCCACACTGATGAAGAACGCACCGCCATCCGCGAGGCCGCGAAATCCCTGCCCATCGTCTTTGCATCCAACTACTCCGTCGGCGTGAACACGCTCTTCTGGCTCACTCGCCAGGCGGCGCGCATCCTCGCTCAGGATCGCTTCGACATCGAAGTCGTCGAGATGCACCACAAGCACAAGATCGACTCACCGTCCGGCACCGCGCGCACCTTGTTAGAAATCCTCAACGAGGAAACCGGCACCTCCTACGCGCAAGACATCGCTCATGGCCGCTTCGGCAATATTGGCCCGCGCAAGCCGCGCGAGATCGGCATGCACACGCTGCGCGGCGGCGATGTCGTCGGCGATCACACAGTCATGTTTGCTGCCGATGGCGAACGCGTAGAACTCACCCACAAAGCATCCTCCCGTCTCACCTTCGCAGCCGGTGCCGTGCGCGCCGCCGTTTGGCTTCAGGATAAACCCGCAGGCCTGTATGACATGCAGGACGTGTTGGGGCTGAAGTAGAGATCGGGGATCGGGGATGGTAGATCGAAGCTTACTGAAGCCACCTGCAATCCGCCATCCGCGATCTTCTATCCACAATCCACTATCCACAATCCACTATCCACTATCCACTATCCACTATCCACTATCCACTATCCACCATCACCCCATGCGCCCGCTGTTCGTCCTGCCGTTGTTTCTAACATTGTTCGCCTGCAAGCCGCAGGAAGCCGCCTCCGTGATGAAGGAGCTGCCCGAAGCCTCCGCTGCCCTGTTGCCGCCTGTAAAGAAGGCGGACATCAAGGCGTCCGTGGTCCGCATCAATTCCACCCAGCAATCGTGGAACCCGTGGCAGCCGTGGGAGAAGAACCCGCCGCGCAAACGCCGCGCGCTTGCCGCCATCGTCGGCCCGCAGCGCGTGCTCACTTCCTCTGAGCTTGCTGCGGATGCGACGTTCCTTGAGTTCGAGTCTGCGGATGGCACTCGCTTCACTCCGGCCAAGGTCATCGCGGTGGATTACGAGGCGAATCTAGTTCTGTTAGGACCAGCCTCCGAAGAGGAAGGAAAGACGTTCTTTGCGGACACCGCGCCGTTTGAAATCGCCACTCCCTCGAAGATCGGCACCGCTCTTGAAGTCTTACAAGTGGAGGATAACGGCGTCGCTTTGCAGACCAGCGGCACGCTGCAAAGCATCGATCTCACCGCCGGTTTACTGCCGGGCCAGAGTTTCCTCACCTACATGGTGAAGGCCTCCATGCAGAGCGCGGCTAGCAGTTACTCACTGCCCGTCCTGCGCGAGGGCAAACTCGCTGGCGTGCTCATCAGCTATGACTCGAAGGATCAAATCTGCGACGTGGCTGCCACTGACATCGTCACGCGTTTCCTCAACGAGGCGGCGGATGGAGATTACAAGGGTTTTCCCAGTCTCGGCATGTCCATCGCGCGTACCGAGGACGCCTCATTCCGCCAGTGGCTCAAACTCACAGACGACCAGGGCGGCATCTACATCCGTTCCGTGCGCAAGGGAGCCGCAGCGGATCAGGCGGGCGTAATGAAGGGCGATGTCCTGCTCGCCGTGGATGGTCAGGCCATCGACCGCCGTGGTTACTATCAGCA
>JANMLQ010000104.1:0-22941 GCA_031372635.1 Akkermansiaceae bacterium
CGCAGAAGGCTGCCGACGTCGATGCCGATGCCGCGCGCGACTTCGACAAGATCGCGCTCATGCTGCGCGATTACCGCACCATCACCAGTGAGAACCCCACCGGCACCAACGCCGAAATCATGAAAGCCATCATCGGCGGCAACCCGCGTGGCGCGGTGCTCGGCCCGCCCGAAGGCCAATCACTCAACGGCAATGGCGAGCTAATCGACCGCTGGGGCACGCCCTACTTCTTCCACCAACTCACGCGGGACTTGATGGAAATCCGCTCCGCCGGCCCGGACCGCAGAATGTGGAACGAGGACGATGTCACCAGCGATTAGATTCGAGACTCGAAGCGCGACCTCACTTCGGGAGGCCGCTGGTGATCGTTTCCCAGCGTTGGGTAAAGACGCGGCAGCAACGTCGATCTTGTGCTGTCGGATTCATCGCTCACAAATTTTGTATACGAAAAATCCACCTTGCGTTCAGTTCCATGACCTGATTTTTACTATGCATGGTTACATCGCATCACTTGAAAAGTATTTCAGACGCATCAAAGCATCGCCCGCAAGCAGCTAATAATTTTCCGAGTAATACGCAAAACCACCAGCATTCTCCCGCCATTGCCAGAATCCCGCCCGCAACCGTCTGACCGCATCACACAACCGTCGGAAGCCCGCTGCGCACTCATAAGCCACAACCACAACCATCAGTAGCCAACTCCACACAGCGGAGTCCCATTTACATCCCTAGAAAACATTCTGCATCCGGCAGAACCCCATCTGCATTTACCAAAACCTTCCTGCAACCGCCAGATCGCTGCTTACAAAGTTCAAACCCACATCCGCACCCGCCAAAACCTTCCTGCCTGAGTCAGAACCCCACTTGCATCCGCCAGAAGCCATTCACACTCGCCAGACCCCCATTTGCATCCGCCAAAAGCACTCAAACAGAATCAATTACGCATAATTCAACCAACAACCACAAACCACCACCATGAACGATCGCCAACGCCTCAAATACGACAGCCACCTCGCCCTGCGCGACCTCTGTTCCAAGGAATCCAGCCTAGCCCTCACCTCCAGCCTTCCTGCTTGGAAACCCATCCACGACAGCATTCTCGCCAAAATCTCCTATGCCGACGCCTGCGTCTTGCTTCAGATCAGTGACCTCAGCGGCATTACCAAAGCCAAAAACAACGCCCGCGCCACCCTCATCGAGAATATCCTCGAAACTGGCGGCGCTCTTTGTTCGCTCGCCATCCTGCGTGCGGACCCCGTGCTCGAAGCAAAAGCCGACCTGCTCCCCAGCGACATCAACGCCCTACCTGATTCGCTCGTAGATGATAAGGCAACAGAACTTCTCGAACTTGCCCGTGCCATTCCCGCCCCCGCACCCGGAACCACCGCAGCCGGCCTCGCCGATGTCGGCCTCACCGTGGGCAAGCTCGACCTGTTGGAAACCCGCATTGAGACCTACAACCTCTTGCTCGGCAGCCCGCGCAGCGCACGCGGCATCAAAACAGCCGCCACCGAAAACCTCCAAAAGACATTGGACGAGATCGACCGCCTCCTTGAAAAGGGACTCGACAAGCTCGCCCTCCAGTTCAAGGGCACTCCATTCTATCAGGGATACTTGCTCGCCCGTGATCCCGTCGCCGTCGCCAAATCAAAACCCCAGCCAACTCCGCCACCTGCTCCTCCCCAATAATTACACTGGTTGTTAAATCCAGCGGGCAACAACGGCAACCGCGCTTCTATTCATCATTTCCGCCTCAACAAAAACGCAAGTTCCTCCAGAAATCGCTCTGGAGTGACTTTGCAGGCATTGCAGAAATTGATCCACTCAATCACATCGATTCGCCTTTGCCCGCGCAGGATATCGCTCACGCTGGATTGGCTCAACTTCATTCGCTTTGCCAGTTCTTGTTGCGTGAGTCCAGCTTCTGCACGGATTCTAACCATGACTTTCAGCAGGGATTCCTGATCAGCGGAATAAATCGACTTTGCCACGGCGCGAGATTGCCAAATCCAGAGAATAATCGAAAAAACCGGCAAATTATCGGATTCTCGATAATTTGCTTGTCAGCGATCCGACTTCTTGTCCTCGTTAATCAGCGCTCCAAATCCACAAACCAGACTTTTCCTGAAATGAAAACCACCCCTGTCCTACTCCTGCTATTCTCGGTGGGATTACCGACATCACTATCCGCCCAGCAAACCACCCCCAAATGGGACGTTGAAATTCCCGGGCCGATCACAGACGGAACTCCGTCCCCGCCAGCGCCGAAGCCCGAACCTATCGATTTTAAAGTGCTGAGTTCCCGCACGACTCGCATGGATGTCACGAAGGCATCCGAAATGCACGATCTTCCTCCCATCACCGGAACGATCAACGTCACCGTGCAGCTCGTCGAGAACCCGAATCTTCCTGACCTACCATCACCGCTACCAGCACTGCCGCCCGGCGATCCTGCAGTTATTGCCAGATTGGCGGAACTGAGGGAAAAGTATCGCGGTACCAAATTGGTGTTCTTGTCCGCGACGGTCTATGACCACAACCGCACCTTCCTCCGCATCTATCCGAATGGAAAAGTCGGCGAAGAAGTCACTGCTTGGAGTAATCTGAATTTCAATCATTTCAGCGGATTCTCTACTTACCGGGTGAAGGATGCTGAGGACTACACGCACTATGACTTTGGTCTGCTGATGGGAATAGGCGGCATCGATACCCGCCGCTGGAAGGAAATGGCCGAAGCGCGGGGCATCGAATACAAAGGACCAGAAATCCCCGAAATCCCGCAAATGACCGACTTCGCTGATGGTGGCCCGTCCTTCGTGGTCGTTGAAGGCGATAAAGACAGTCCGGCGATGGACACTCTTGAGCAAATCCACGATCTCTATCGCAAGGAAGGCGCGAGAATGGAGGAAGCCTATCACGCCCGCGAAAAAGCCCGCGCCGTGCGCAAAGCCTATCTTCTGGCGAATCCACCAGTGCCCAAGGACGTGACAACCTGGATTACCCGCCCGCAACGAATCGCGCCGCAGGGAGGCGACACGAGCCGGAAGTGATGAACCTCAACCAAATCGGAACCATGCACATTTTCCCCATGATTTCATCCTCGCGCTGCCTTGCCCCACGCCACTGTCATGCGATTTCGATGCCACACCGGCAGGTGGTTATGCCCGCTATCGGGCGAGCCATGGTTCTAACGGCAATGTTCGCCGCCTCGTTTGCGCGGGCAGAGACGACCGCCCCCCAACCCCAACCGACTTTAACCGAAGCGGCCCCCGGTGCGTGGAATCTCGCTTGGAACGGCGTGGCCGCCCGCACCTACTTCATCCAGACGAGCACCGACCTTGTCGCTTGGCAGTACCAGCCGGTAATGGCTTTCGGCGACGGAGTCTGGGCTACGACGCTTGGCTCAACCTCGCCAAAATACTTCGTCCGCCTGTTTTATGTGGACGACACAATCGCCACAACCTTGCAACAGGCCCGCGACGCGGATTTCGACAACGACGGCATCCCCAACTATTACGAGTTGGAGAATCTTTTCACCAACCCGATGGACAAAAACAGCGCGGGTGGGGATTCAGACGCGGACGGGTTGCCCGATGGCTGGGAACTCTTCCACTTCGGCGGCCTCGGCATCGCCGATCCGAATGCCGCGCTCCAGCCGGACGGCTTGTCTAACAAGGACAAGGCGGAACTCGGATTGAATCCCAACACGGACTATTCCGCCCAGAGTGCCACACAACCCACCAGTTACTCCTATGACCTCGTAGGCAGGCTTACCGGTGTGACCGCGCCCGTGGCTGCGGCAACTTTTACTCCGGACGCCGAAGGAAATCTTCTCAACGCTCAATAAGCTCAAAGCCCTCATGAAATTTTTCAGATCTTTGTTTGCCTGCGCTTTCATCCCATTCTTGGCAAATGCTCAGGAAAATCCCGGCTGGGTCACGGAATCCATCCCTACCGATTCGGGCAATATTTCAGAGTTGCCTGCTGGCGGCTCGGGAATGGGGGACTTCGATGTATCCGGTGAGGATCTCAGCCCGGGGGAAGCCGCCCACTCGCTGGGCGAGGCCACTCCTCCCGATTCTGAGGGAAATCCGATAGCGAGGACCGGGCCGGTGGGGAACGAGGCGGACGCCATCACCCCTGAAATCCAAGCCTTGGCCAGCGGGCTGCGCAATGACCCGGTAAAGATTTACGAGTACGTTTACAATTACATTGGTTACGAATGCTATTACGGCGCGAAAAAGGGCGCGGCGCTGACTCTCATGGAAGGCAGCGGCAACGACATGGATCAGGCGGCCCTTTTAGTCGCCTTGTTGCGGGCCGCAGGACATACCGCATCCTATGCCCATGGACCTTGTGTGTTCCCGATGTCGGCATATCCGGCTTGGTGGGGGATTTCATCCACACCAAACGGTCATATCAGCGATGCAGACATAGCCACCGAATACGGCCTGACCTCGCCAGATGCCGCAACCCTTGCAACCTACCGATCGCTCAAAGCCATCAGGGCGCTGGCCAATCTAGGCGGATACTACAATGCTTGGCCAGTCGGCGTCGCAGGAGTCCTGAACATTTCCATCCCTTTCACCTATGTTGAGTTCACCTCGGGGGGCACCACCTACAATTTGTCACCGGCTTACAAAGCCTATACACGGGTGACTGGTATCGATTTGGTGACGGCCAGCGGCTACAACCGGATCAATTTCCTTGCCGCTGCATCCGGCGTTCCCGGCACCCCGGATTCTATCAGTGGTTTGCAGGAAGCGGACATCGGCACGCTTCTCAACACCTACACCAACACCCTGCTCACTGCTTTCCGGACCGGCACCAACCATGAGAAATCCGTTCAGAACCTTCTGGGTGGCCGCAGAATCACCAAAAAGTCGTTCGCTAGCCTCGCCAACGCCGTTCAGATGACACCAGACACCACTGCGACGTGGGGGACGATGGATTACACAAACGCCATCCCGTCGTCCCGCATGTCGAAGCTAGAAATCACCGCCGGAGTGACTGGCACTTACAATCCCGCAAACGACACTTTCTCAGGCACGCCCCTTTATACTAGAGAAATCACGATGCCCTCGCTACAGGGTAAAAAGCTCTCGCTGTCATTTTCTGGAACGGGCGGCAGCACCGCGACCGTCCGCCTCGATGACGATGTCCAAGGTTCCGCCTTCACCCTGAGCGGCACGGATTTCCAGTTCCGCCTCAAGGCAAAACACGGACACTACAATCTCAAAGCCAACTCGACCGCTACCGTCTGGACAATAGATCCCTTAACACTGAACCACTCGGACCAACCTTTTACAGCCAAGTATGTGAAGGGGGCGGGCAACGGTTATGCGTTGATTTACTCCTTCGCCAATGCAGAACGACAACTTCGCTACCGTCAGCAAAAGCTCGACGCTCTGAGGCAGGCAGGCATCACGGATTGGCGCATGGCAACGGAAAGCATGGATGTCATGGGACTCTCCTATTTCAGGCAAGTTCGGAACATGGAGAACGCCTGCGGAGTGCTATATGATTGCATCCCGTTGAATCACCACGCTTTCGGGCGGGCGGCTCAGGAAAACGGCAATTTCTACATTGATGTGGGTCTGGTGAGAAGTTCACCGATCCACTACACCATGAACGGCAGCGTGCGATACGATTACGGTGCAATGGCCATGTTGTTCACGAGTGCGATGGAACATGGCGTGATCGAACAATCCCAAGGCTCGGGAGCACTCGCAATTTCCACCGTGCGTTTGATCCAGAGAGCGAACGCGGCGGGAAAGAAACTTTTCCGCGCCACCAGCACCAACAAGACATCGGTACTCGCCGCTCTCGATGCGGGCACCTATTCGGCCGCCAGTAAGACCTCCATTTCAAACCGGTTGGCGACTGCCGACGACTTGATACTTCTCCCGCAGACCGGAACCATCACCGTCGGCACCCAGACCATGGGAGCTTATGCATACGAGGGAAAAGAGGTTCTCCTCATGCTTATCGACAAACTCAACGGCGGCGTCAACGCCTCCGGATTCAATTATTCACCGGCCCAGGCGGCGGCGGTCTACAATTCCAATCCAGCCGGACAGCTAGGCAAGAGCACGAATTTCCCGAGCGCCACCTATCAGCCGGTCGCCACCAAGGGACTCTATAGTGTGGATCCGATTGAAATGGCGAGCGGTGCTTTCGCTTTCGACAAAGCAGATCTTATCTTGGGCAGCGGTGACGCTCCACTCGGGCTTACCTTTGCCCGTGAATACCATTCCAACAGGAACTCTGACAACAGCGCTGGTCTTGGCTATGGCTGGACCCACAACAACGACATCTTCATCACCGAACGATCCGCTCCGGAAGCCATGATGGGTGGCGCGAACAGCTATCAGATGGCTTCTTTCCTCGCCGCAGCAATTGCAGCCAAGGATCTTCACGCCGGTCACGCCAATGCCAAAACATGGGCGACATCCGCCCTGGCCGTTCACTGGGGGCTGGAGCAGATGAAATACTCAGCCGTTTCAGTCAGCATGGGAACGAAGTCCCTTCAATTCATCCGCATGCCCAACGGAACATTCATCGCGCCACCAGGAATGAATCTCACGTTGTCGAAGAATGGATCGGGCAACTACGTGATGACCCAACGCCACGGCAAAACGTGGACTTTCAACGGAGACAAACAGCTTGCCTCCATCTCCAATACGAACGGCGCAACTCAGATTTTCAGTTACAACGGCAGCAAGCAACTCGCCACGGTGACGGACGCCTTCAATCGCACGCTCACTTACACGTGGGCGGGTGGAAGCATATCGTCGGTGTCCGATGGAACCGGCCGTTCGGTTTCCTTTGGTTACGGCACGGGGGACATGACCAGTTTCACCGATCCAGAAAACAAAGTTTGGACCTACCACTACGATGCCAATCACCGCATGGATTGGATGAAGGATCCGGACAACCGCGCAATTGTAGAAAATGACTACGAGACCTCCGGGAGAGTTGCGAAACAACGCAGCATGGGAGACACCACTCGGGAATGGACCTATTTTTACACGGATCTTGCCAACACCGAGACCAACCCCCTCACCGGCAAGACTCTCTACTACCACGACGAACGCGGACGGAGCATTGGAACCCAGGACGCCTTGGGCAACCAGTCCGCCGTCTCTTACGACGGACAGGATCGCACCATCGTCGCGTTCACGCCCAAGGGGGAGCGCACCGACTATTATTTCGACGCCGACAACAACATCACCCGCGAATGGGACCCGAGGGACTATTCCGCCTATTATTATTACGACAGCCAACTCCGCATCCAAAAAATCCGGGACAAGCGGGGCAAGGACACCACCTACACTTACACCACCAATCATCAGTTGGAGACCGTCACCGATCCACTTGGCCACATCACCAGATACACCTACAAGCCCAATGGCCAACTCTTCACCGTGAAGGATGGGGAAAATAAAGTTACCACCACCGACTACGACTCCTACGGCGGCCTCAACAAGATCACAAGACACGACGGCACATACCAGTCCTTCACGAACCACACTCGTGGCGATGTCTTGACCTCAACCGATGCCGAAGGCCGGGGCACCACGTTTAGTTGGAACAAGCGTCGCCAACTCCTCACCACCACGCTGCCCGCCGTCCCCGGGCAACCCGCAGCCGTTGTGACGAACACTTATGACAATTCCGGCAACCCCGACACGTTGACCGATGCTAAAAGCAATACGACGAGTCAAACTTGGAACGCGCTCGCCAAACCACTGATCACCACTCAGCCCGCCCTTCCCGCCGGAAACAACACCGTCACCACCACCTACGATGTCCGTGATTGGGCGACCACCGCCACCAATTCTCTCGGCCATACCGTCACGACAGAATACGACGCCGCCCAACGCCCCCTTGCCGGCATCGATCCACTGAACCGGCGCACGGAATCCCTGTTCGATGCCAATGGCAGGCCCACCCAGACAACAGACCCGCTCAACCGGGTCACCAAGTTCACGTGGAACGCCAGAGGTGAAAAGACCCGGACCACCAATCCGCTCACTCACTACTTCAACTCCACCCTTGACGGCAACGGCAACCAGACCCTGCTCCGCAATCGCCGGGCTAAAAACTACACATTCGGCTACGACGACGCCAGCCGCCCGACCAGTACAACCACTCCCAGCGGCAAGGTTACTTCGACGACCTATTTCAATAACAATCTCGTCAAAACGATCACCGAACCGTCAACGCAAGTCACCACTCTCGCCTACAACGGCAAGAACCTTGTTTCCAGCAAGATCGACCCCACCGGCACCACCACCTATGGATATGACGACAGCGGGCTACTGGAAACCGTCACCGAAGGCAATGCTGCCATCACGCGCACCTATGACGAGCGCGGAAAGCTCAAAATCTTCACCACTGCCGATGGCGACCTGATCCAATATCAGTACGACGCCAACAATAACCTCTCCCGCATCACTTACCCGGCTGATACCGCTCATCCCACCGGGAAGCAGGTCAACTACACGTACAACGCCCGCAACTTGCTAGAAACCGTCACCGACTGGTCCAGCCGCGTCACAACCTATTCCTACGACCGTCTCGGCAGGCTTACCGGCACCTCCCGGCCTAACGGCACTTCCAACCAGATCGCCCACGATGCAGCCGGGCAGATCACCTCCGTCAAGGAAAGTGCCATCGGCAAGCTGATTTCCTACCTCGCCTTCCGATACGATGCCGCAGGGCAGATCAAATCCCGCCTCCGCGCTCCGCTCGTCAACTCCGGCTGGCAGCATCCGACATTCAGCGCGACTTACGACGACGATAATCGCATTCTAACTGCCAACGGTTCCGGCGTCGGCCATGACGCGGATGGCAACATGACCAGCGGTCCGATCACCCCAACCTCCGGGAGCGTTGTCTTGGGATACAACTCCCGCAACCAGCTCACCTCGGCAGGACTCACCGGGACGACCAGCCGGGTTGACTACAGCTATGACGCCGAAGGCCGACGTCGCAGTTTCACGAACGCTTCCGGCACCACTCGGGATGTCATCGATCCCAACGGCAACCTTTTGATTCGGATTCATCCCGATCTCACTCAAACGTATTGCGTCTACGGGCTTGGCTTGCTTTACGAGGTGGATGACGCCTCTACCCCGAAAACCAAAACCTATCACTTCGACCAAGTCGGCAGCACCATCGCTAGAACCGACGATACCGGCAACGTCATCGGTCGCGCTGAATACAGCGCCTACGGCCTGATCACATTGAAGGAAGGCGACATGGCCACCCCGTTCCTCTATAACGGCCAAGCCGGGGTTCAAACGGACTCCAACGGCCTTCTCAACATGCGGGCCCGCTACTACAGCCCCTATTTGATGCGCTTCCTAAACGCTGACCCGAGCGGGTTCAGCGGGGGCGGCAACTGGTTCGCATACGCAGATGGAAACCCAATTTCGCTCAGCGATCCATTCGGGTTGTGCGCGGAGAGCGGCTGGAGCAGAGCTGGTCAATTTGCAAAAGATTTCGGCCAAGGACTCCTCGATTACACATGGACGGACTTGGGTAACGATACGCTGGGTGTCACCCGCGGATTGGGGCAGAAATTCCCTGTTCTGGTAGAACTTGAAAACTTCGTGGGAGAGATCAACCGGAACATGCCGATAGAGGCATTGGGGCCCAATCCTGGAATGCTTTTCGAAATGCCCGGTCTGATAGCTGCTAGGGAATTACAGGCAGCAAGGGCGACAACCGGCGCGGAAGATATTGTCCAGTTTGAAAGATTGAGAGCATCACTTCTTGCTCAAGAGATTCAAACTGCTCCTCGTGCAGGCACCGCTCTGAGTAAAGCCGACAAGTATCACAAGGCAGCTAGCTTTGTATCGGAAGAACAAATGGCGGCGGGTAATGCCTTCACTTTTCGTGGGGGTGACGGGGTTCAGAGAACCTTGCTCCAAACTCCCGGCACCATGAATGACAGCAAGGGAATTTTCGAGTATGTGATGGATCCGGGAGGCTCCGTGACTCATCAGTTGTTCATTCCAGGTGGAAGAATTACAGGACTTCCCAATTTTCAACCATGACAGAAACCCGAATCTCTTTTGTTTTCGCCAAAGAAGTGGGCGTTCAGCTCACTTGGCGTGAAGTATTGGAAGCCATTGATCGACATATGCTTTCAAGTAGTTTCGCTCAAGAAAAAGCTCTTGCCGAACTGACTGACGAGTCTGACCAAGCTCTTGTGACATTAGCTTTTAGCAATGTTAATGACTCTGTTACAAAGGAACTAGAACTCCTCGCCAAAATGGATAGTTCATCACCGAACATTGACAAGCTGTTGTTTTTGTTGCTGTCGTATTTGCGTCGTGCCGAAACAGGAGCGAAGCAACTACTTGATATTTTAGAAGAAGTTTACGCTGATTTTAATTATCCTCGGCATATGGCTAGTTTCATTCGGTACATGCCGATAGAGGGGCCTGATCTCGGTTCCAAGGAGGGCAATGAATCGCGACTTATAGCGAACCTGGATGACTACCTTAAAAAGGGAGCTACATCACTGTCATTCGCTCCTTCAAACCAGTGACGGAAACTGCATAGGAATCGGCACCTCACTCATCCTCGTGGCATAAAAAGACATGAATCCCTATAACCCTCCAATCAACGCTTCGAACGGTCCTGATCCGGCCTCATCGACCCCACCAAAGAATGTGGGCTTCGGTATAAATTTGATCGCTGTTTCCGTAATTCTCGGTTTTGCTAAGATAGCTTATCAAAGGATCAATGAAAGATCGTTCCAAATTGACAACACCCGATCAATGCTGAGTTTTGGCATAGGAACCTTGATCATGTGCACCATTGCATATTTTATACTTCGGAGTATCTATCTCGGAGGCAAGTTGGCTCTATGGGTTTACCTAATTTTCACAATTTTAACAATTGTCTCGTTGACCCTCATATTTAGCCAATGGAATGCAACGCCCGCGACCTTATATAGAATCACTTACATTGTCCAAGGCGTGCTGCAGATTTTTGCCGCCATTCTATTGATTCTCCCTCGATCGTGGCGATGGTTCTATCCTAAGAACCTGATTAAAGTTATTTAGAGCTTCCTGGAAAATTCGAACCCACCTAATTTCGCAGTACGAGAGTCGCCATCATGTTAGAAATAATGCACGGTTTTCGCACACTCGGCGCGAAAACCCGAAATGAACCCACGCGCCAACCAATAGCGGAGGCGGGGCCAGCCTATTCGCAAATTTGAAGTTCATGCAGCTTCTCGGCTTTGAACCTCCGAATGTTTCGACTGGTCGCGTCACGAATTCCATTAGCGCGGTTACTGTTTCATTCGCCGTTTTCGCCTCAGTTATCCGTTTTAGGATTCCGTCGTTGGACCGAATCAAGATCACCTACTCTCACTCAACACCCAAACGCCTTGCCCTCCTCGTGGCGCTTGTCCCTGTAAAACCAATTTGCAAAAGAATACGGTATGGATGCGACCGCATGAGTGATGTCTTCACAGAAATGGAGATTTCTGGCTTCCCCCGCAAGCCGCGTTTTGAGAAGAACACGACGATTTGTTCCACAACGGCGTGAAACACTGTGGATTTGAAGGCCAGTCGCTCAACGGCGAAGGCGAGCTAATCGACCGCTGGGGCACGCCCTACTTCTTCCACCAACTCACGCGGGACTTGATGGAAATCCGCTCCGCCGGCCCGGACCGCAGAATGTGGAACGAGGATGATGTCACCGGCGATTAGATCGTTTGCCATCAAAGATTGTTAGGAGTTCAAGCTTCAGCTTGTCTTCACGAAGCGCAAGCTGAAGCTTGGACTCCATGGCACCGACCACGCATCACTTCCGTTTCGGAAACAATGTTTCGTAGAACACCTTCGCCGTCACCTCGTTGCCATACGTGCTGGGATGGCTGCCGTCCTTTTGGAAAAGCTTTGCTGAGTTACCTGCTGAGAAATCGTGCTCCCACACGTCGCCTACGGGAACGATGGCGATGTTCTCCGCTTTGCCCGCAGCCTGATAGCCATCGCGCAGGCGACCGTTCATGGCGTGGAAGTCATCTTTGGGTAGTGCCTTGTCGCCATCACGCCAGCCCCATGTCTGATAGAGAACGGGGACTGCTCCATGCTTGCGGACCTCCTCCGCCAGCTTGCGCAACGCGGAGGACATCATCGTTTCACGCCGCGCGGCTGGCAGCGACGGGATGCGGCTTTGTTCCTGGATAACGACGACATCCCAGCCACCTTCACGGATTTTTTTCAAGGTCTCTTCGCTGGCGGCATGTTGCGCGAGCGTCCAACCGCCACGGGTGATCTGATCGACGCGCAATTCCCTGCCGCGATTGCTGGCATAGGTGCGAAACGCCTTTGGGGCGACAAAACTGTAGCTGTTGCCGACGAAGAGCACGGAGGGCTTGCGCTTCTTCGCTAGGCGTAAAGTCACATCGTCGATTGGCGCGGCGGTGGAGAACGCCATCAGCACGATGGCGGCAGTGATGTGGATGAAGATGGATTTCATGCGCGGGGATGGGCGTCGTCGTAAGCCTGCTTGAGGCGTTCCCGTGTGACGTGGGTGTAGATCTGGGTGGTGGAGAGCGAGGCGTGGCCTAACAACGATTGCACGCTGCGTAGGTCCGCCCCGGCATCGAGCATGTGGGTGGCAAAACTGTGGCGGAGCTTGTGCGGGCTGACGGTGAAGGGGATGCCGCTTTGCTTGATGTATTTCTTCAACAACTGATCCACGGCCTGTTGGGTGATGCGTGTGCGCCGGATGCTGAGGAAAAGTGCGTCCGAGGTCACAGCGGCTTCTTGGCGGTAGCGCTGGATTGCGCTAATCGCCGGACCGCCGACGGGGACGATGCGTTCCTTCGATCCTTTGCCATGCACGCGCACGGTTTCACCGATGAAATCCAGATGCTTCACATCGAGCGCGAGCAACTCGGAAATCCGCAGCCCGCAGGAATAGAAGAGTTCGAGAATAGCAACATCGCGCAGCAACAGCCAATACGGCGTGCGGGCGCTCGCTTCGACTCTCAATGGCGCACCTAACAAGTTATCGATCTGCGTGACGGACAACACCACCGGCAGGGCGCGCTCGGTTTTCGGAAGCTGGACTGCCGCCACCGGGCTGCGGGCGAGGCCATGGCGCAGCACGAGGAATTTGTAAAACGAACGCAACGCCGCGAATCTGAGGCGGATCGTCGCGCGCTTGAGTCCCTGTTTCATCAGCGCGAAAAGGTAATCGCGGAAGTCATCGTCCTGCGCGGCACGCCACTGCGTGAAACGATCACCACGCCATGAGCGATAGACCGCGAGAGCG
The DNA here is from genome assembly GCA_031372635.1 of Akkermansiaceae bacterium. Taxonomy (GTDB): domain Bacteria; phylum Verrucomicrobiota; class Verrucomicrobiia; order Verrucomicrobiales; family Akkermansiaceae; genus Luteolibacter. The sequence goes on from JANMLQ010000104.1 coordinate 13,312, forward strand.
TCCCGGTAGTTCGCAAGCGTACGCGGGGAAGCGCTCTTCTCCGTGGCCATGAACTCTAAAAACGCGGTCTCGTCTTTGTCGGTCATGAGTGTGGAACGGACTGAAGTCCGATACTACATTGTGATGCCCACCGGGCAGTGGTCGGAGCCGTGGACGTGTGGCAGGATCACCGCGTCCTTCACGTTTTTCATGAACGATGTGGAAACTCCGAAGTAGTCGATCCTCCATCCGACGTTGTTCTGCCTGGCACCGGCGCGGTAGGACCACCAGGAGTAGGCGGCGGCCCTGTCTGGGTAATGGTGGCGAAAGGTGTCGGTGAATCCCGCGCCTAATAATTTCCCGAAACTCTCGCGCTCTTCGTCGGAGAAGCCGGGATTCTTGCGGTTCTCCCTCGGACGCGCGAGGTCGATCTCGTGGTGGGCCACGTTCAAATCGCCGCAGAAGATCACGGGCTTACGCTCTGCCTCGCGGGCGACGTGCTTGCGGAACGCCTCGTCCCAAGAAAGACGATACGGCAGCCTGCGCAGCTCGTCCTGCGCGTTGGGGGTGTAAACGTTTACGAGGATGAAGTCCGTGTATTCGACTGTTAGAACGCGGCCCTCCTTGTCGTGCTCGGCGATGCCGAGGCCTTCTTTCACATTGAGCGGTTGCTCGCGTGAGAACACCGCCACACCGGAGTAGCCGGGTTTTTCCGCCGAACTCCAGAACGCATGATAGCCGCCGAGTTCCAGTGGAAGCTGCACTTGCTCGGGCCGCGCTTTGGTTTCTTGAAGGCAGAGGATGTCCGGGTTTTCCGTCGCTACGAATTCCGGAAAACCCTTGCCGATCACCGCGCGGATGCCGTTCACGTTCCATGAGAGCAGTTTCATGGGGCGCAGAGTTCCGGGGAATCACGCCGATGACAAGCGTTCACATCATCAGCTTCCAAGCCATGCCCAGCAGCGCACAAACGCCGAGCGTGGGGATGATGCTTTTTTTGAAATGCTCCATCGCCAGCCATGAACCGATGGCGACGACGACCACAAACCAGTCGATGCCGCCGCCCTCAGGCCGCAGCGCGTGCCATGCAAACCAGATCGCGAGATTGAGGATCACACCCACGACCGCCGCAGTGATCGCTGTCAGTGTGGATGCAAGCAACGGGCGCTCGTGCATGCCCTCCACGTAGGGCGCACCGAGAAACACGAAGAGGAAACACGGCAGGAACGTCACCCATGTGGTGATCAACGCGCCAAGTGTCGCGGCTGCAAGCGGTGACATATCGCCGGGATTCTGCCATGCCGCCACGAAGCCGACGAATTGCAGCACCATGATGAGCGGGCCGGGCGTGGTTTCCGCAAGACCGAGGCCAGCCATCATCTGCGTCTGCCGCAGCCAGCCGTAATGCTCGACTGCCATTTGCGCGACGTATGGCAGCACCGCATACGCGCCGCCGATGGTGACGAGCGCCGCCTTGCTGAAAAACAATCCCTGCTGGAAATGAATGCCCTCCCGCCCTAACAGAAGCCCGGCGGCAAGCACCAGCAGCCACCACAAGGTCAGGCAGATGGCAGACACCGTGGCCGTGCGTGCGAAGCTGGCACGCGGTGATGGCGGAAGCACCACGCACGGCAGCTCATTGCCGCCGGATTTTCCATGGCCCTTGCCTGCCGGAAACTGTCCGGGAAATTTCCTGCCTCCGATGTATCCCACTAGCGCCGCTGTTAGAACGATGATGACGAAGGACACCTTGAAGAAAAAAATCGCGATGAATGCCAGCAGCGCGAGCAGCCACAGGCTCTGCGATTTCAGCGCCTTCGAGCCGATGCGTTTCACGGCGGAAAGCACGATGGCGATCACCACCGGCATCAGTCCGTAGAATAAGCCCTTGATCCACAGGATGTCGCCGCCCGCCATGTAGAGCCAGCTCAGGCCGAAGAGGATGAAGACCGATGGCAGCACGAACAACACACCCGCCGCGATGCCGCCGCGCGCGCCATGCAAGCGCCAGCCGAGATACGTCGCGAGTTGCTGCGCTTCCGGCCCCGGCAGCAGCATGCAGAAATTCAGCGCGTGCAGGAAATGCCCTTCACTCATCCAGCGCCGCTTCTCGATGATCTCCTTGTGCATGATGGCGATCTGCCCGGCTGGCCCACCGAAGCTGATCCAGCCGAGTTTCCACCAGAAACGAAGCGCCTCACCGAAACTCGGAGCGGGCGGGGGAATTTCGGCTGACGGCTCGTTCATGCGTGCCTGATTAACAGGCATCGGCTTTGGAAACCAACCATTGTTTCCTGCTGCGGGAATCACGAGCACAACCGTGAATCACAGCGTGACTACGGCGAGAGCGGCTTCTGCGCGAGCACTCGGTAAAAGCGTCGCGGCACGGCGATTTCGGTTAGAACGACATTCGTGCTGCTGCCGCCAGCGGCGAACATGCTGCCGAAATCCAGCCACGATCCCGCAGCGAGATTGTCACTGTATTCGACGCGGTAGCAGCGCGATGGCGTGCTCGTCCATGTGAGGTCCGCGTCTTGATGGATGAGGCCGACGAGAGTGCGGTTGAAGTGGGTGATGCGCAGTCGGTCAGCGTTGTCGCGGGGGTTCGTGTCGGCGATGTATTCGGCCAAATCGCTCACGCCGTCGCCGTCATTGTCGCCGGTGCCGAGGATGGTGATGCTGGCGGCGGTGCCGGTGCGTTCGAGTTCCCATGCGTCGGCGATGCCGTCGGTGTCGCTGTCTGCGGCAGGAGCGAGTTGTCCAGTGCGGGAGTAATGCGTGGCATCGGAAAGATTCAGCCAGCCGGTGTTGGCGCTGTAAGCGTAGCCGGTGATGCGCCCGGTTTTGAGTTCAATGCGCGGATCGCCCGTGGCCTCGAAGTTCACCCAGCCGATGTTCGCGGCGTAGGCGTAGCCCCGCAGCGGTGCCACAGGATTCGGCCCGCTCAGCACTGCGGGCATCACGTTCACGCCCCAGTCCGTCGCGCTGCTGTTGGAGTATCGGATGCCGTCGTTCGCCGAGCCGTCACCGAGCGAAATCCACCCGACATTCGCCGCGTAGATATTTCCGGAGCAGACGTATTCGCCAGTGCGCACGCCGTCGCTGAGTGACGGCCGCGTGTTGAGCCAGCCGATGTTTCCGCCGTAGGCCACGTCGTGTGCGCTATCAATGGTCGTCTGCGCGGAGGCGGCGGCGGTGAGTGTGATGAGGATGAGTGTTTTCATGGCGGTTAATAGACGAGGTTTGCAAACGGGCTCGTGGCGGTGGACGGCGTGCCTATTGGCCCGACTTCATTGCCGCCGATGAGGTTGTCGATCGCGAGGCCGTTGCTTTTTAGGGTGTTTTTGAAAACCATGTTCCCCGTGGTGAACATGGCGATTCCCGTGAAGCAACTGAACACACTATTTTCTTCGATGATGGTGTTGTTGGCCGTTGCTGAAATCCCGTAATTCGCGAGGCCGACAGTGTTTCTCTTCGCCACGCTTCGGGCGGCGATTTTGATACAATAGTCGAAGCCACTCACCGCGTTGCTTTCCACGCGGGAATCCTCGCCTATCGCCACACCGATATTCGAAGGTGAATAGGCCGGCCCCTTCACCGTGCAGCCCGAGACTTGCGAGAAGTTCCCCGCAACAATCCCCCTCGTCGGACTCCCGGTAAGAGTCACCGCGCAACCCCGCACGACCGCCTGCACCTGCACCGAGACACCGTAGGCGAACTCACCCGTCACCCGGCAATTATCCACCGTCGCGGAATCCCCGACGAGGATTCCGTAAAGAGACGCCCCCGTCCCGCTCACACTACAATTGCGCACCGTGCTCGTGAAATCGCACTCAATGCCGATGATCCCATTCACCGTCACCTCGCAGTCGCGGATACTGCCGTGACTCACCACCCGGATCGCCGTATCCGCAAACCCCAAAAGCCCGCCCATGGGATTCCCATTCGTCACCCGACAATTCGTGACGACTCCACCTCTACCGACGGTGATGATCCCATTGTTTGGAGCCGTGCAATTCTCCAGCACACACCTCGTCACCTCCACATTCTTCGCGTTCGTGAGCTGAATCCCAAACCCATCCCGGATATGTACTCCCTCGATACTCCCCGCGATGATGCTCGCCGAGTCCCCACCAATCGCCATCTGCCACCCGGTCATCGTCCCATTTTTCACCACCAGCGTCTCCGTGGTCACGTTCGCGTTGGTAATGTGGATCGCCTTCAGCCCAGCACCGTTGCCAGTCATGCGGAAGCCATTCAGGTCAATCGTCACATTCTTCGCATCAATCGAAATCCCATCCACCGCCAGCGCCGTGGAGAGATTGCCAGTGAGGTAATACGAACCCGGCTGCGTGATGGAAAATGGGATGGACGAAATCGGCGTCCGCTTTTCCCCCACGGCGTGGATTTCATCCAGCGTCTTCATCGTCGGCGCGGGCGCACCGGGAGGCGCGAGCGGGCCTTGGGCGAGAGACGTGGCAGTGAGGATGGCGAGGATGCTGGTGATGAGTTTCATAATCAGATTAGAAGCTGATGTTCGCGTGGGGGTTTGTTGAGGTAGAAGCTGGCTCAAACGGCGCGGCGTCATTCCCCGCGAAAATGGTGAACGGCGTTCCGTGGTCCCGCAGCGAATTGCGGAGCACCGAACAGCCCGTCACCGTGATGCGGATTCCAAGGAAGTCCCCAAACAGCGCGTTGGAATCCACCAAGCAACGGTTCGCCAAAATCTCCACTCCGATATTGTTGAACCTCGTCGTATTCCCCCGCACCTCGCCATGAGAACCCTCCACGCGGATGGCCGAGCCCGTGTTGCTGGCCACCGCATTATCCACCACCACCGCCAACAGACCCACACGGATACCGTGACTCCCATTGGCGCGCACCGTGCAATCCCGCACCTCGCACTCAGCGCCGTTCACCTGCGAAATCCCGATCCCGGTGCAACCACTCACCACCATCTTCTCCACAATCGTCGCCGCAGACGTATCGCTCAAAATCCCTGTCGCCCAATTCCGGATCATCCCATTGTGAATCTTCACATGGTTCGCCAGCGTGAACGTAATCCCCACCCCCGCGCCGGAGCCCACGAGCGTGAACCCATTCAAATCAATCGTCACATTCCCCGCCGTAACAGTAATTCCATTGCCTCCCACACTCGTGAGATTCGCCGTGAGATAGTACGAGCCGCTCGTGCTGATGGCAAACGGCAGCGACGAGATCGGCGTCCGCTTTTCCCCCACGGCATGGATTTCATCCAGCGTCTTCATCGTCGGCGTGGGTGCTCCGGGAGGCGCGAGCGGACCTTGGGCGAGAGTCGTGGCGGTGAGAATGGCGAGGATGCTGGTGATGAGTTTCATACCTGCCGCCAATCGCGGGCAGCTTCCGGTTTCTTACGAAAAAAATTTCTCCTCGTCGCATTCGTTGATTTTCGTAACAACTCGCGACCTTGCCACGAATGGCGCTTGTGATGGAATCACTCACTACGATTGAAGACCCACTTGCGACCCGGCGAAGCCTGCTCACACGGCTGAAGGATTGGGGTGACCGCGCCGGGTGGCGGGAGTTTTTTGATACGTATTGGCGGCTCATTTACTCAGTCGCGAAACGCAGCGGCATGCGCGATGAGGATGCGAACGATCTGGTCCAGGACGTGATGGTTTCCGTGGCGAACGAGATGCCGGATTTCCGCTATGACCGGGAAAAAGGCTCATTTCGCGGCTTCCTGATGCGGATTGTCCACCGGCGCATCGCGGACTTTTGGCGGCGTGGTGTGGCGGCCAGGAAAATGACGGATTCCATCGAGGATCAAACGGATTTTGTGGAGCCGGTGACGGAGGATTTCACGCGGCAATGGGATCTCGAATGGAAGAGGCACATGCTGGAGGTGGCGCTGCAACGTGTGCGCGCGAGCATTAAGCTGCGGCACTACATGATCTTCGAGATGGCGGTGCTCCGCGAAGTGCCGGTAACGGAAATCAAGGATACGCTCGGCGTGGGGCTGGCGATGATCTATGTCACCAAACACCGCGTGCAGAGACTTGTCGCCGCCGAGCTGCGCAGGATAGAAAGTTCACCGTGAAGATCGCGATTCCCGACCATGAGCTGCTGAGTGTCATCGGCCGGGGTGCGTATGGCGAAGTCTGGCTGGCGCGCAATGTGATGGGTGTGGGGCGGGCGGTGAAAATCGTGCGCAGGGAGGCTTTTTCCGATGCACGGCCATACGAGCGGGAATTTGCCGGCATCCGCCGTTATGAGCCGGTGAGTCGGCATGCGCAGGGTCTGGTGAATGTGCTGCACGTCGGGCGCAATGACGAAGCGGCTTACTTCTACTACGTCATGGAACTGGGCGATGCGGATGATAGCCATCCGGATAAGTATGCGCCAATGACTCTGAAAACACTGCTCGGCAATGGCCCGCTGCCGCCGGAGAATTGTGCGGCTATCGCTCAGTCGCTTGCTGCCGCACTAAACATCCTGCATCGCGCCGGGCTGGCCCATCGGGACATCAAGCCATCTAACATCATATTCGTCGGCGGTGCGGCAAAACTCGCCGACATCGGACTCGTGGTGGAGCAGGGTGAATCGCTCAGTTTTATCGGCACGGAAGGCTACATGCCGCCGGAGGGGATGGGCAGTCCGCAGGGTGATATTTTTTCACTTGGGATCGTGCTTTATGAAATGGTCACGGGGCGTGATGGGAGTGATTTTCCCAGCGTCCCGCAAAAGGAACTCATCAAAAGTAAAGCTGGCCTGGAGTTGCTGGAAATCATCATCCATGCCTGCGAATCCGATCCTGCGGCCCGCTACCGGAATGCCGGTGAAATGGCGGCAGACCTTGCGCTCGTGAGAAGCGGAAAATCGCTCCGCGAAATCGGCCAACTGCGAGGACGACTCCGCATGGCGCGCACGGTGGCGATTGCACTGGGCACCGCCGGAATCGTCATCGCTGCTGCGCTTTGGATGTCTGAGCCACGATCTCCATCCGAAAGCACGGTGTCAGTGGCCGCAGGTGCCGGGCCGGTATCGTTCTCGCCGGATGGCAAATTCCTCATCACTGCGGACTCCAATCAAGTGGCACGCTGGAAACTCCCACTCAGCTCTAACAAACAACCGCAAAATGTTTTCCCGACACGGATGACCACGGCGATCCTCTGGATGCCGGACGGCAAGACGATGCACACCAGTGGATACCAGCCAACGACTCGATTCGATGCCGGATGGACTGCGATACAAGCCACGGATTTCCCGCTGCCAGACAGCGATGCAGAGGCATGGAGCCGCGATGCCAACATGAGAATCGTCGCCAAACAAACAGCCGGAGCACAAGCGGGACAGGCCGTCATTTTTCGTGGAAAAACAATCGTCCACACTCACACCGTCCCGACCACAGGCGAACTCGTGATTGGTCTTCGCGCCGACATCAGCCCGGATGGCAACTGGGCGGCGATGGCAGCGTTCAAAGGTATCGGCTGGCAGGTGTGGAACACCGCATCCGGCAAGCAAGTCGCAGGCGGGAGTGACTCTGCCACCATACGTTTCAGCCCTGACGGTCGTTGGCTCGCAGTTGCAGGACAAGTCACCAACGATGTCTGGGAAGTCGGTCCGTGGAAACTGCGCCATCAATGGAAGCGCATCGATCTTGATGCACACTTCGGCCAGGCAGCGTGGAGCGCAGACTCCAGCAAGCTCGCGATACTTTCAGGGCGGCAGGGCATCATCGTCGTTTCCGCAAGCGATTGGTCCACGCGAGAAACATTTCATTTTCCCGATGCCGGACACATCACCGCAATGGCCTTTCATCCGGCAGGCAAGCAGCTCGCCATCGCAGCGACAAATGGGCTGGTGCGCGTGTTCCCGGTGCGGTCGCAAAAATGATTCGGCGGGCGCAAGGTTCAGCGCTTGGGGAAATCCTCACCCGCCTTGCGTTCGCCGCGCAGCAGTTTCCCGATCTCTACGGTATGCCAGAGATAGTGGTCGGGTTTCGCTCACGGTTCGGAAACAACACGCTTTCGCGGGGCGCTGAATTTGAACTTGAACCGGGGATGGCACTCAACGAAGGTCCGCAGCGTTGATGAGATCACTTTTCACATGTCTCGTGTTTCTCGGCCTACTGGCCGGGCTACCGGGGAACGTCCTTGTGGCGGATCCTTGCGAGAGGCTTGTTGATATGCACATGGAGGAACATCGCGACCACGACCATGGCCCGGCGCACCCCTGCGATCCTTCACACGATCAGGAGTGCCCTTCGGAACACCACCATCACGATGCCTGCTGCCACACGATGCCACTGGCCGCCGAGGAACCAGCTTCGTCCTATATGGGTGGCTACGGTTTCACGCTGATGCCCGTGCGCAGTGAGTCGCTGCGGCTTCCCGTCGGCCCGTTCGCCGACATGGATAAGCCCCCGTTGATCTAAGCGTTTTATGACGCTCCATCGTGCCCAGTTGGCGCGATTCATTTGCCTGTTCCGGCGTTACCGCGCCTGAGGCAATAAGTTCAACCATTCATCCCGTGCCTGTTTCCCGCGTTAGGGATGGCCGCATCTCAAATTCACCATGTCAAAATTCCATTTCATAGCCATGCTGACCTGTGTCTGCACGGCTCACCCGCTCATTGCGGAAACCTCCGTAATCGTCACGCTCGACAGCATCGGCGTTCGCGTCCGTTCGCAAAACCCCGATCTCGCCGCCGCGCGGCTGCGCATTCAAGAAGCTGTGGGGCGCATGAACCAGTCCGGCCGCCTCTCGAATCCAGAAATCGAAACCTCGCTCGAACACAACTCGCGCTTCCGCGAGGGCAAACTCGAACTCGGCTTTTCACAAAAGTTTCCGGTCACCAACCGCCTCCAACTGGAAAAGGATGTCTCTCTAACCGAACTGAAAGCATCCGAAGCCGAAGTGCGCGAAGTCGAGCGCCAGATCATCGCCAAAGCACGCGAGGCGGTGGTGAAGCTGCTAGCCACCCGCCAACGCCGCGAACTACTGCGCGAGCAATCCGCTGTATCCAAACAATTCGCTGATTTTCTAACCGAAGTAGCGACGAAGGGCGAAGGCTCTGCACTTGATGCCGGCCAGGCGAAACTGGTAGCCACCAGCCTATCCATGGAAATCCGCCAGCTTGATGCCAGCGAGACCGCACTCGTCGGCGAGTTGAAACCTCTGCTCGGCATGCGGCCCGGCGAGTCGCTCAGCGTGAGTGGCTCCTTGCCCGTTCCGTCGCTACCAGCCATTGCCACCGATCCTGCAAAACGCCCGGATTTTCAAGCTGCGAAACTCAACGCGCAAGCCGCCGCACAAGCAGTGGCACTCGAACAAGCCCGCCGCTATGACGACGTGGAAGGCGGCTTCTTCGCAGCCGCCGATCGAACCGAAGACGCACCCAATGGCTACGACAACGAAGCAATCATCGGCCTGCGTTTCAAAGTCGCACTGCCCTTCTGGAACAAAAACGAAGGCGCGATCCAAGAGGCGGAAGCGAAAAAGCAACGCACGGAAAAAGAAGCCATCGCTCTCAGCCGCGGCATTCGACTCGAAGCCGAAGCCGCACACGCCGAGATGGCGGAATGGGCTAAAATGATTGCGGAAATTGACGACACCCTGCTGCCGCTCGCCGACGAACAAAGCAAACTCGCCGAAGACGCCTATCGCAACG
>JANMLQ010000106.1:0-39335 GCA_031372635.1 Akkermansiaceae bacterium
CATTCTTCTTAGTAATCCTACAAAGGAAAATGACTCTGGTGGTTTCGGCTATTTTAACCACTGATTACCCTGATTTTAACTATTTTCACTGAAAGAAAAGGTCGTTAATTTGTTCACTTTTTGGGTGAAGCAATTTTTCTCACAAAGCTCTTCAAAATCAGTGAAATCAGTGAAATCAGTGAAATCAGTGAAATCAGTGAAATCAGTGAAATCAGTGAAATCAGTGAAATCAGTGAAATCAGTGAAATCAGTGGCTCTCATCTTCCTTTCAGAGGTAATAAATCCGCAACTATTTTATCATTTTTGCAAGTTGACGAAAATTTCAGAAAAAAGAAGTTGACGGTAACGGGGGGGGGGGGCTTGTATCCCTCGCATGATAGGTGAACATTTACTCCGCCAGCTACTATCTCGCTCCCTTCGGAACACGGTTTTTTCGGTAGCCTTCGCTTCATTTTCTGTCGCATCCGCTCAGACTGTGCCGACCGCTGGCAAGTGGCAGCGCCAAGTATGGTCCGGCATTGACGGCGCTACTATTTCCAATCTTACCAATTCTCCGCGCTTCTACCAAACTCCAGATTCCACCACGCTCGCGGACTCGTCATATTCCTCGCTGGGAGACAATTACGGTGCCCGCACCCGTGGATACATCACTCCAGCCACCACTGGGCTCTATACCTTCTGGGTGGCTGGCGACGATGAAACTCAATGGTCTATGTCTCCCAATGCTTCCAAGTGGGATGCCAAACAACTCACCAGTTATTCCTGCTGGACCGCCGCGCAAAGCTGGGACCAGAGCATCGACCAGCGCACCGCCCCCCGCTATCTAGTGGCGGGCCAATCCTATTACGTCGAGATCCTCCAGAAGGAAGCCGGCGGCGAAGATCACGCGGCCGTGGCATGGTCCATGCAGGGAGTGGATTCCACTAACGCACAAAACTGGGCCACCTCCGCAATGGGAGCGCTGGCATCCGCCTCTAGCAATTACAGCAATTCCTATCCGCCCTCCAACGCGCTGGATGGCGAAACCACATCCTTTTTCCATACCAATAACGACGCGAACGCCTGGTGGCTCGTGGATTTCCGCCAAGACCGCCTTATTTCCTCCGTCGAGCTGGTGAACCGCCAGGACTACTGCCAGAACCGCCTCTCGAATTTCCGCGTCACCGTGGAGGATGCTAGCGGTCTCATCGTCGCGTCACAGGACTTCTATCCGACATCTGGTGCGGTCGCTGCCGCTGAAACTTGGACCCTACCGCAAACCGTGGCCGGTCGTCGCGTGAAAATCCAGTTTCTCGGCCTGAACCGGGATAACAATTACTACCTCCACCTCGCGGAAGTGAAAGCACTCGGCCCCGATGTCACCCTGAAAAACTGGGCACACGAGTCCGCCGTTGAGGCCACGCAGTCTGTTGCCTACTCGGCTTCCTTTCCAGCAGCCTATGCCATCGACGGCAACGCCAATACCTTCCACCACACCACCAACGAGACCGGCTCCTGGCTGCAGGTGGACCTCGGCTCGGATCGCCTAGTGGACAGCGTGGAGTTGTTCAACCGCCTAGACAGCTGCCAGAACCGCCTCTCGAATTTCCGCATCAGCGTGCTGGACGCGGTCGATGCCGTATTAATTTCTCAGGATTTTCACAACGCCTCAGGCGAGGTTCAGGGCGCACTGCGTTGGGAACTTCCGCAAGCCGTCACTGGACGCAGAGTAAAAGTCGAGCTGCTTGGACTCAATCGCGAGGGAAACTACTACCTCCACATCGCCGAGATCAATGTCTGGGGCCGCTCTGACTCCACTGTTACTGGCCGTGGCCTGCGTGGCCTCGTTTCTGCCGATGTCATGAGTTCCTACGTGCCCGCCCTCACCGACGACCGCGACGATGACAGCATCCCCAATGACCTCGAACTCGCCAACGGCCTCAACCCAGACGACGCCACCGACGCCCTGGCGGATTTCGATCACGACGGCATTAATAACCTCACCGAAATCCACGCCGGTTCCAATCCCCAACAATGGGACAGCGTGCCCGGCGTCCTCGTGGATGAAATCTGGCATCACATCCTTGGCGACCACCTCACCGCCTCCGGTTACAAGGCCGCCATCACCCGTTATCCTGACGAAATCCACACCCTCACCACCTCCCAGGCCTTCGCCCACGGCGAGCAATACGTCCGTCGCGTCTGCGGCTACCTCACCGCCCCCGTTACCGGAGACTACCAGTTCTGGGGTGCGGCAGACTCCGATGTAGACCTCTTCCTCTCCACCAGCGCCTCCAAGTTCGACCGCCAGCTCATTCTGGACAACAAAGTCCTCAGTTGGGGGGGAAACTACGACTTTGATCTCTCCCAGAAATCCCGTCTCGTCACCCTAGCCGCCGGTCAGAAATACTACTTTGAAATGTGGCACAAGGAAGGCATCGGCGGCTCCTACTTCTCCGTCGCCTGGAAAACCCCCACCGGCTCCCGCATTCTTATCCCTACCCAATACCTCTCGTCCTATGGTGGTGATGCGAACGATCAGGACGACGACGATCTCAAAGACGACTACGAACTCGCCAACGGCCTGAGCATCACCGACGACGGCAAATCTCCTAATTCCACTGATGGTGCTTACGGTGATCTCGATGGCGATGGACTTTCCAATCTCTCCGAAATGAAAGCTGGCACCAGCGCCAACGCTATCGACAGCGATAACGACGGCGTAAGTGACTACGATGAACTCAATTTCTTTAATAGCGCAACTCTTGCCAACAACATCGGGGCATTCACTTCTGTGGCCACATTCAATGGCGATGCTTACACTGTCAGCTTCGGCGAATGGGAAAAGGCAGACGGCATCGCCCGCCAATACTGCCGTCGCGGCAGCGTTACCTACCCTGTGACGGTCCCCATGAGCGGGGTCCATGCCGTGAAATTCGTCATCAACTCTCGTTTCGATGGAAACAAGAACGAGCTACATGAATTCGACATCAAGCTCAACGGAAAGCGTATCGCCTACAAGACCATAAACATTTTGCCGGATAGTGCTAGCACCCTCGCACTACTCACCCCATGGCTCACAGCCGGACAAACCTACAACCTTGAACTATTCGTCGATAATTCTTACAACACACGCCGTATTTCCATTGATCAGGTCCAGATTCTTGCCGCTGGCGGTAATGACTCCAACAACAATGGCACGCCGGATTGGGTTGATATCCGACTCAATAGTAACAACGGTTTCGACTCTACCTCCATCCTCAGTAAAACCAGCCCTGCCACATTGGAGGGTGATGTCGAACACTTCGCATTCCTGTCGGCCAGTGGTGGCACTCCTAAAAAAGCACCGAATGGTCGCTTCTTCACAGACGTCCCGCTCACGTCCGGTGCTGTGAAGACCCTCAACTTTGCCTTCGAGAACGGAGCCGTCAATCAGACTGCGACCATTCAATGGCTGCCTACCAACCTCCTCCAGGAATCCGCTATCACCCTCCGCCAAGGAGACAGCCTCCTCCTCACCGCCTTTCAGAATGCGGAAAACGCCAGTCTGGAAAGCTACACTGTCACCGCTAACGGACAAACTTACACCAAATCCGCAGACCAAACCACAGCGGTTGCGTTCACTACCCCCGGCACTAGCAACATCCAACTCACCCACACCGGAATCGACGCCATTCCTACTACCCGCAGCATCACCGTTACGGTGCTGTCCAAGATAGCCATCACGCCTCCGCTCTGCATCACGGGCTACTCCCGCCTCTGGACGCATCCGAGTCTGCCTGCTGGTGCCCAACTTCACTTTGACGAACGAGTTACCCGTTGGCAGGAATCCACGTTGGATACCTACACACTCCAGATGTCCACACCGGAAAATCAACCTGTTCTTATCCGTCAAGGCGCAACTGGCCCCATACTGGGAAGCTGCGAAGTCAAAAGCGCGTCAGTTCGCAGTGGCTCAAAAACAGGAGTTTCCACCATTGATTCCGTCCCAGACTATCAAGTTCTTGAAATGCCCGTCGTAATCTATGGCGACCTCACGTCCGCAGAAATCCGCTGTGAGATCATCATCGGAGGAGTCACCTACTTGGACGGCAGCACGACCAAGACATTGCGGCTTGCTGACTTTGACAACTACGGCACGTCAAAATTAGTGTTCAAAAAATTACCGACTGCCCATTCAAACTGTCATCGGTTCAGCATTTGGCACGACGGCACGAGAGTTGCCTATTGCAACTGACATTCATGACTTATATTTTTCGATTACGTTTTCACCAAATTTATTACCTGCACATCACGTTTATGAGCATCCAAACGATTTCCTCATTGAAAATTCCTTGTAATCTTGTGGCCGCTTTTGCCGCAATGAGTCTGATTCAAAAAGTGAGCGCAGAAAATCTCCCGCCTTGCGATCCATGCAAAGTTGAGATTGTGCCAGCAGCTAACGCGGCTGACATAAAACATAAAGTGGTTCGTCACCAAAAAGATGGAATCGCTGGCTTCGCGTATGTGGTGAAATGGAGCACAACAGCTGTGCCTATGGGAGCCTATTTGCCATTTTGCGCGAATCTCAATGGGCAGGGCCTGCAGCCACTCAACGGATGGTATGTTCCGACACAGATGACAAGAACTTACCGTTTGAGCTTGGGGAGACGAATCAGGGCAGGATCAGATTTCTTTGAAGCCCGCTATTTCAATCCCTGTGAATTCGGCCCCTACAAAGTTGGTGGCGTCACAGAACATAATTTCTGGCTTGTAGGGGATCCCGCAAATCCCAATGAACGCGAGGACAAAGAAGAAGGAGATCCCCCGCTGCCACCGATCATTGTGGATCCTCCCAATGAGGATGATAACGATGAGGATACCGAGAATCCTGTTCCTTGCCCGGTACCTTTCGAGCCTGGCCAATTCACACCATACCGAAATACTGACACGCGAACAGCAGTCACCCTGCAAGAACCGACTCAAGTCGAATTTGCGGCTGAAAACATTAATTTTTATCACGAAAAAAATGGCTTTATCCAATACAATTACAATCCCGAGACTACACCCATCCCTAAATATTACCTCAAAGAAGTCGCTACGACCGTCTTAACTGGAGTCACGCCGGAGAGTCCCGTGGGCGGAAGCGTCACCCGTCTGGTCCATCCGATGACCGGTGAGATGATCGAGGCCGCAAAAACCGGGAATCCCAGTTGGTTCGGGCCACGAGCCGGCCCGAATGTAACCCTCACCGAGACAACGGCATCAGGATCTTTCGATGTGCAATCTTATGACGATTGCCCGAATGAAGAGGACGATGCTCCAGGGGTAATGAATTTCAACTCTACACTGAGTGACGAATACACTAAGGATAGAATGCTGGATGACACCTTCGCGCATTCCTGGAAGTTCAAAGGCGAAGGGTATTACAAAATAAGTCAAATACCTTCTGCCGCGCTCTGGGTAAGTGATAGTCAAGACAGTGTGACTTATTGGAAGACGCAATACAAAATACGCGTGCCTGCTGATGTCCCGCGACCCTACAAGGCATTTTGGGTAGAGCAATTTACCCCAGATGATCCGAATCCACATGATCTCCATTATCCGGAAAAGAAATACAATTTTAAATCTGAGGAAATACATCTAGCGGAATCAAGAATTCATTTAATTGATCCGAAGAGTAGCCCTGATGAAGAAGGTGCATGGGAGGTTAGTCTCCTTCCGGTAGACATAAAGGTGCATCAGGACAAACCCGACCCAAATGGCGTTCCCCCAAAATACGACAACGCCCCCAAAAATTACACGGCTTCTAACCTGTTTGTAGTTTGGCCGGATCACGAATTTACAGTAAAGTTAAAGCTGCCAGCTCCCTTCGATCAGCAGCAGAATCTGTCGGCTGGCCTCATTAAGTGGCAAGTTCCAGGACACAGCATCCCCGATAACACGCTTGAAGCAAAAGACATCAAATGGGCACTTGAAGACACCTATGAAATTAAGATCACCATTGGTGAGCATATGCACAAGGTCCACGTTAAGGTTCCAGACGTTGGAGTATTGTCACAGTTTGAGGCATCCTCGGTTCTGCCAAACGCTGCGGCTGCATTGCTCTACCACCGACAAGCTGCGATTGATTACGGCAATACCCACCCAATCAGTGCACAAAAAGATGCCATGCGCCACTCGTATTGGTGCGCGCTATCTGTTTCAACTGGAGGCGTGACTGCTTCAGACGTCTACTTTGTGACCACGGCTCACGAATATGAGAATAGGTATGTTGGCAAGCAGCCTGCTTTCAATAGTACTATGGACCTGAAAAATAATGAGGTTGGAATGTTCACTAATCACCAAGTTAATGGATTGCCTGATGAAGCAGCAATTCAAGCAGACCTCACGCAAAAATATGCCGCAGGTGAAATGTACATTTGGGAGCGTCCTCCAGGCAGGGATGTCGGCCAAGAACAGAGTGAGGGTATCATCGTCAAATCCAACCTCACCAGGGTTCACCCATGATAGCTAAAGTATGCAGGATTTTGTTTGCCGTAATCTTGCTTGTGGATTCTGCTGATGCTGCCGAATCATCAGGTGCAGAAGCACTGATTGCGCCTGAGAAGGTTACGATTGGAATGTCCTTGGCTGCCTTGAAAGCGGTCAGGCCAAAATCATTCGATGGCCCCGAAGCATACAAACCTGCTGACACGAAGCAACGCAAGTGGCTAACGATGATGGAGATCATTGATTTGGGTCAGCCATCACAGATTTCGTTCTGGTATCTGTTTTCAAACGACAAGCTGACCGGATTCTTGAGAACACGAAACTTAGTTCTAGTGCCACCCGATGGAAGAGTTGCTGAGGCGTCATCTGCCTATGATTCTTTCACTGGTTTACTCGGTGAGCCACGCCAAGAATCCTTGATGCGAAAAGGCGATTCATCTTTTGTACCCGTCCAAGCCGACGTGTGGACAGATGATGTCACTCATCTCAGTTTTTACTTCATAGCTACGACGAAAGAGATCACAACTGCCGTTGTGGCACCAAGTGACTTTCCAATCGAGCAAGTATTTATTCGCCCTGATCCCAAGCGTTTCAAGGTTGCAGAAAATACGGATCAATCTGTAGTTGATTTGCCTCGTACGCGGCAACGAACTGCAGTAGACGCAGAAAAAAGCAGGAAAGAACCAGCGCTCCCATTCCCTTCATTGCCGCAACCAAATCAGGTAAAGCAAACGCCGTCCGTAAACAAAACTAAGGCAGAGCAAACGAACAAGACTTACCCGTCATTTGAGCTGTTGTCACTGGTGATCGCTATTGCTTTGGGAGCTATGTGGATGGGTTGGCGAGCAACCTCTAAATCACGCCGAAATTCGACCAAATGAAGCGAGCCATTCTGTTTATTATATTGCTGGCTATTTTAAGTGCATTTAGGATGTGCTTTATTCGATTTTCAGGAAATGTTATCGAACAGAAACAAGCCTCAGTTGGAGGTGGTATGATCGTTATCCGCGAACTACAGCGCGCACCTCTCACCATAGCTGGTCTTCTTGGGCTGGGTGACTGCATCCATCGTTGTGAATACGTTCCCCATCAGAGCTGGCCTTCCACGAGCGTAATAAGCTACATAGGTGAAAGCTACAGTCCTTCGAAGATAGCCATAGAATGGGATGATTACGATTCTGCGAAAGTATCGCTTGATGATCATGCGGTGTTTTATCTTGTGAATGGCGTTTGGCGAGAGGATGCTCCATGAGCGCTTGGCACATAGGGCGCGCGTATTGGGGGCAACGTTGTTCCGACCTCAGGTGCTACTCCCTGTCGTACCCACAACATTAGCTTAGTTTTACCGATGAGTGGCCGGACTTTGAGGGCCAGCTCACACTTTTCAGGTAGATTTCACGGATTGATAATATCCTTGCCCCCGTGCGTTGGCCCCTTAGAATTTTTTCGTGATTGCTACTTCGGGTTTTGTAGCTAATACGTAGTGTGTCACCGTGCATAACGAAATAAACTATGCATAACTCCTAGAAATCACAAACAATAAAATTTAATTTTAAATTTCAAATGATCAAAAAAATAAATATCTATTCCAATTTTTTGATTTTGGTTTCATGGTTTGCTATTATCGCCGTATCCACGGCAAACGCTGAGGATTTCACTCAGATCAAGGTTTTAAAAATGCCGGTCAAACACACCGTTGCAGTTCGTTCCTTGCTCAATGAGACGACAAAAGGAACAAAGCCGGAGACAATGGACGCCGTGTTGAAGTTGCCGGGTTTGTCTGTGATGGCGGAGTTCAAACAAGCAAACCCATGGGACGGCGTGACGAAGGAATTGAAGAAGCCAATGGGCAAAATTGAAATTGGCGGCAACGAGGTCAGCGAACTTGGGGTGAACCTCAGTTTGCAGGGCAGTAAAAGGGATAAAGCTGTGGATGAACTTCTGCGTTTGAAGATGGAGCTGCCTTTGGGCGGTAAGAAGTATCATTCCATGCAGAATTTCGGCAGCCAGATGACCGTGACTCCGGGCCGCTGGCAGGAACGTGCGTGCTGGGGCAATGCCGAAGAAGCATGGATGCTTTGGCAGTATTCCTTGATCGAGGATCCGAAGCTGGGCATGGCTCAGCCGAAAACAAATCCGAGACCTCCGATGTTTGTGGAGATGTGCTGGTTCCAAGCCAGCGCAAGCGACTTGAAGACCCTCGGTCAAGCCAAACCAGAGACACGGGAGAAAGCGCTCCAATGGCTGGCGACTCGGGCAAAGCGGTGTCGGGAATGCAGCTTTTGGATGATGCCGAACAGCAAATCAGGCTGGGGCGAGTCGGTAGGGAAATTTGAACTGCAAGATAAAGAGCCTGTGGCCGAGGAAGATCGTTTTTCCATCGAAGGTGGATTTACGACGCAAGGAAACCAGATGAAGATGGCTTGGCAGATGGAGACGAGCCGCAAAGGTAAGGATGTGACCCGCAATCTCGCCAGTGCTGTCACTCCTGGCGTCTGGGAATTCATTATCATCGAAGGCATGCCGGAAACCAATGTGCTGGCTTGCCGACTGTCGTTCGATTGAAGTAACCCCATTTGGAATTTCCCTACCGGACTTTGATGAAAAGCAAACATCTCAAATTAGGAATCGGAATTGCATGCGTTACATCCGTTGCAATTTTGATTTTTGGGAATCGCAGCACCCCGAGTGCTGAGAGAAACGAAGGAAAATCAAGCTCCGTCCGACACGCTAGCGATCCAACAAAGATGGCTAGCGCAGGACGAGAGAAGCCAGTGTCGAAATCACACATCGATATTCCTCCGGTTTCATCCGAAGAGCCGCAGTCATTGGATTTGCCGGTCGTGCCGATAGAGGCTAATAGCTTGGGGCAAGCTGTTGAAGCTTCATCAGGCTCACAAAGTGCCCTTAGAAGTCTCACAGACGATGAGATACTTGTCTTGGGTCGAGTGGTGCCTTTGGCCTCGAAGCCAGCTGCAATTGAAGACAAGATCAGCCGCTTGAAGTCGATGAAGTCGGAAGATTGGAAGGGGCAGGTGAACCTGTTGGTGAATGCCTTGCGGGCGGGTGAGGGGTTTGAGGTGAATCACGACCAGTTGATCGCGTTCATCAGTGGGAATGACTTGCTAGGTTGGCCGGAAGGATTGCGGAATTGGATTGGCGATGAGTTGATGACGGCGCTGCGACAGGACATGCCACAATCAGCATTCGGGGACTTGAAATCCAACGTGGAGAACAGCACAGCTCCCGCTGCGATGCGGGACTACAGTGTCCAGCACATTTCCCATCTGATGACCAGTGGCGTAATCGGCCAAGAAGGTGCGGATTTCATCTGGCAGACCTTGGGAAAGAATGATCCTGAGACCCTCAGTACCGCTCTGATCAGTCTGCACCGCCTCAGTGAGCAAGTTCCGGATCTGGTAGCCGCCAAACAAGTCCAAGACACCGCCGAGCGCCTCAAGAAAAGTCCGGACGAGCGCACCCGGATCACGGCGGAGTCGATTCTGAAAACAAAGGATCGATAATCTACGAAAAGATTTATCTGCCGTGTAGCAAGTGCCAAGTAATTTTGGATCAGCTTTTTCTTGGCAAGCAGCGATCTAAGTTTGATGCATAATCGGATGTTTAGTAATAAATAAGGAATGCAGGAAAGCAGGAATGATTGTTTTGCTTGGCTCTTTTCCTGTCTTCCTGCCTTCCTTATTCAAACTCTTCTTCCTGTTTGGCATGCAAACGGATAAGCAAGGTAGGTTTGTTACTCTTTTAAAGGTTGAGCGGTCGGGTGAGGGGGAGGGCGAAGGTTTTGCGGGTGGGGCGGCTGGTTTCGGTGTTCCAAGGCCAGAGGGCATCGGCGGCGTGTTGCACGGCGCTGCGGTGGTTGTTGAGAAGCTCGATGAGTTCGTCACGGTTGAGGCGGGCGAGTTCTTTGGAGCGGGTGGTTTCCTGTTGGTCGGCGACGTCTTGGCGGTATGCACTGAGTAGGTCTTGGACGGCTTGAATGGATTCCGGGGTTTTGTAGCCGGGGAGGCTGTCCTCGCTGGCGCGGGCGATGAGGGTTTCCGCGCTTTGGAGTAGGACTGGGCGGCTTTGGTTGATGCGGGTGTGCATGAGGTAACCGTCGGTGGGGAAGTTGGTGGCCGGGTCACCATCAATCGCGAACATGCGGTGTTTTTGTTTGGCGGCGCTCTGGATGCCTTGAAGGGCGGAGTAGAGAGCTTTCGCAGCGGCGCTGGATTCGAGGGTGGCCTCTTGGGAGTCGTCCGCTTCGCCAGCGGTGGCGGCGGCACGGCGGTGAGCCTCGGTGGTAAAATCGCCGTAGCGGGTGATGAAGGTGCCATCAATGTCCCGCGAGGCAAGGATTGGCTGGTTTGCCTTTGTGGCGCTGAGTACGGATTCGGCGAGCGCGATGTCTTCAAGTTGTTCCTTGTTGAAGTAGCCGCGGCTGGCGACAGCTTGGGGTGTGGTGGAGACGGTGGCAGTGACGGGCGTGGTGTTGTCTGGCATATAGGTTTGGTGTGGTTATGGCTTTGTGCTATGTGATTTCCGGGACGGATGCACGATAATTTTGACAGATAATTTTGGCGGAGTTGTGAATTCCGGGGTGGGCGGTGGTGGTGACAGGATGTCCCCACGACGTGCTGGGACAGGTTGTTCCAGCCACTTTTTGGGAAAATGGGGGTTTTGCGATGAATGTCAGAGTTTCTGCGATAAACGGCGGTGTTAAAACAATGAAATTGAGTCTATCTGCGGTGAATGGCGGGGTGCTGGTAATAAAAAACGGGGCTTTTGCAATGAAAGCGGGGGTGCGGGCGACGAAGGGGATCGGAAAAACAATGAGGTGGAGGCTACCTGAAATATGGGAACGGCCTCTGGCAATGAAAGCGGAACTTCCGTCAATGAAGGAAATCGCTCCTGTAATGAGATGGGTGGCTGTTTCTCTGAGAGTGGAGACGCCAGCTATGAATGTGGAGATGAGCGCAAAGAGCGCGGTAATCTGGAGAGGAGTGGGTAAGAGATGCGCTTGTCAGTGATTGCGACTCACAATCTCGTCCATCGCCGCCATGTTTTCCTCGATGGCTTTCACGAGCGCGAACTGGCTGCGGCAGCGGTCGAGATTGTGGGCGGGGCGCGCGGTTTTGAAATAGACGTCGCCCTGTAGGAAGTCTGTTAGAAAACGCATACCGCATTCGAGAGTGAGCAGTTTACCGGAGAAGGCGAGGTTTGCCAGCTCGTGTTCGTTGAGGAAGGTGGCGGTGGAGAGGTAGCCTTTTACCAGCGCCTCGAAGCGATCTAGCCTGATGCCGATTTGCGCAGGAACTGCATCATCTTCGCGGGTGCTGGGGGCGGCGGTGCGGACCATGTCGCCGAAGTCATAGAGCGCGGAGCCGGGCATGGTGGTGTCGAGGTCGATGACACAGACGCCTTCGGAGGTGACATCGTCTAGCAGAACATTGTTGAGCTTGGTGTCGTTGTGAGTGACGCGTTCCGGGATTTTTCCGGCGGCGATCAGATCGGTGAAACGCGAGCACTCTGCGGCGCGGGCGCGGACGAAGTTGATTTCAGCGGCCACTTGATCGGCGCGGCTTGCGCTGTCCTCAGTGATGGCGGCTTCCAGAGCGGCGAGTCGTTTCGGAGTGTGGTGGAAGTCCGGGATCGTTTCGTGCAAACGCGGACCACTGAGTGTGGCGGCGAGTTTTTGGAACTCTCCGAAGGCGCGCGCCGCCTGCCAGGCTTGTTCGTTGGTCTCTAACTGATCGAGGCCGCTTGCTCGTTCAATGAAGGGATAGACGCGCCAGATGCCGCCCTCGGGATCGGTGGCGTAAGGTTTGCCATTGTGAGCGGGGATGCAGGTGAGCGTGCGACGATGTGCTTCACGGTTTCCGGCGGCTTGAAGAGTGGCGAGCGCGTGTTTTGTCACGCGGTCCACGTTTTCCATTAGCAGCACCGGGTGCTTGAAGACCTTGGGGTTGAGGCGTTGGACGATGTAGCGCAGATGCAGTCCGGCTTGGTCGAATTTCGCGCAATAGGTGTCGTTGATGTGGCCGGTGCCGTAGGCATTCGCACTGACGAAATCCGCGCGCATGTCGAACATCGCGGTGATCGTGCGGATGTCGTGCTTGGGCGTGGAGCTGGCCATGTGTGCTGCTATCAGGACAACTTTTCCGGGTAGTCACCAGCGGCGATGAGCTTCGCGATGGACTCGACGACGAATGGCTTGTCATCCGGATAGGTGACACCGAACCACTGGCTGGTGGTGCGCAACACCGGGCACTGGGTATGGCCGCCATGAATCAATTGATCGACGACTGTGGGGATGTAGCACTCGGATTTCATCTGCCCACCGGACTCCATCAGGAAGCGTGTGAAGGCTTCTTCGAGCTGCGCGAAGAACGCCGGTCCGAAGGCCCAGAAGTTCATCGAAACGAGCGAGCCAGCAGGAACCACATGGCGCTTGCCATCGAGTGCGTTGCCACGGACATGGCCGTCGCCCTCGCGTTCGATGTTGAGGTATTCTTCGACGTTGGTGAGGAAGCCTTCTTCATCAATGCGGCAGATGCCGCGGTTGACATGACCGTGATCGGAGAGGGTGTTTTCTAACGGATAGCCGACCATGGCGATCTCGTTGGTGGTGCCTTCCGGTAGGCTATCGAAGAAGGCGGCGGAACGCTGATAGGCGTCTTGGCCGTAGAAGTCATCGGCATTGATGACGGCGAAATGTTCCTTCACCGCATGGCGCGCGGCGCGCACGGCGTGGGCGGTGCCCCAGGGTTTTTCGCGACCTTCCGGGATGCTGTAACCATCGGGGAGATCGTCGAGTTTCTGAAACACGTAGTCCACCTGGATGCGATCCGCGAAGCGTGCGCCGACGCCCTGTTTGAATGCCTCCGCAAAATCCTCGCGGATGATGAACACCACCCGCCCGAACCCGGCGCGGATGGCATCGAAGACGGAGTAGTCGAGAACGGTTTCACCGTCCGGACCCATGGGGTCCATTTGCTTGAGGCCGCCGTATCGGCTGCCCATTCCGGCTGCGAGAACAAGGAGTGTCGGTTTCATGAAACGATTGGGTTGGAGACAAAACGGTGCGGTTTATCAGGTAAACCCACGCGAGCGAGCAATGGCAATTCCGCAGCGGGGTGGCAACTCTGGATAATGGCCCAAGGCAATTCCTCCGGCATAAAACTTCATGCCATCACGCTTTGAAAATTCAGCCCGACTCTCTCGTAGAGGTCAGCAAGTGGGATGCTCATTTCCATTTCAGGTAGAGGAATCATGGCGTCTGTTCCCACATGCTCCTCAACTGCGAAGCCGCCTTGCGGTGTGCTGCGGCGGTATACTAGGACACGCGGCTCATCCGGTTCCACGAAGATAAGAACCTTCAGCGAACTGATGGTGAGGTAGGCGTCACGTTTCTCAGTCAAGTCGGCGCGTCGTGTGGTGTCGCTGAGGACTTCCACGATCAGAATGGGCTGGTCCTGAAAGTGGTCCGTTTCTGGATTCAAGTGGCACACCACCATGGCATCCGGGTAATAAAAGCGGGTGTGATCTGGCAATGTGATCCTCACCTTCGTGTCGCTGTTGAAGGGCTGGCAGGATTTTCCGCGAAAGCGGGCGATCAGTGCACCGAGAAAATTGGAGGCGATGATATTGTGGCGGTTGCTTGCTCCGGCCATCGCGTGGACCACTCCGCCGAGGTATTCGTGTTTCAGCCCAGACTGCTCCTCGCCCGCAAGATAGTCCTCTATGCTGAGTTGCGACGATGGCTGTCTAATGGCTGTCATTTCCGCAGGCTACCGGCAGGGTTGTGGTTTGGCAAGCGATGGGTCACTTCACGGGCGTCTGGAACGGCACCTTGGAAACCGCATCCGCCTTTGGGAAGTCCGCCGGAATTTCCGTTAGGGATACCTTTCCAGTGGCGGCCCACTCGGTGCCGCGGAGGAAGGTGAGTTTGAAACCGGCGCACTCGAAGGATTCCGTGTGGTGACCCAGCGTGGAGTGGAAAACGCGGCCCTTGTGATAGCCGATGGTCATCAGCATCGGCTCGTTGCGGCCTTCGTCGCGGAGCTTCTGCGGCTCTGCGGCAGTGGCGAGGATTTCCAGTTCTTCGGCGGGGCCGCGCAGCAGCGAGTAGCATTCATCCGAGGCGTGCATCCAGTGTTCGGGCAGATCTTTGGTGATCGGACTCGTGCGGCTGCGGGTGGTGATGAGGAAATCGCTGAGTGGTCCGTGGGCACCGCAGGAGCCGGGCTTTGGATCGTGCACGACTTTTCCCTCGCGGTCGATGTAGACATACGGGCCGTTCTTTTCGCTGCGCCCGCCCCAGCCGCCGAGGCCGATCATGCGGTTGTATTCTGGCCACTCGGGGAAGCAGTTATCCGCAGCGTGGATGGCAACGAAGCCGCCGCCTTCGCGCATGTATTTCTCAAAAGCCCGCTGGGTTTCCTCAGGCCATGGCGCGGCTTTAAAACCGAAGTTCGAGATCACCACGCTGTATTTGGAAAAGTCCGGTTTGAAATCTGGATCACTCTTCGGCTGCGGCAGGTCTTCGGTCTGCCCGGTGTTGGCGAGCGGCAGGAACGCGGCTTCCATGTTGCCGTTCCAAGTGAATTTCGTGCGGGCGATGTCAACCTCGAAACGTCCGGTTTGAGTGAGGTAATCGCGCATGATGATCGTCGATTTCGGCCAGACTACGTGGTTGTTTTGGCCATCCACGATGAGGGCCTTGAGTTTTTCCGCTGCGGGGCTGGCGGCTGTGGCGATGAGCAAGGTGGCGGTGATGAATGGCAGGACGGTTTTCATGTTGCGCGGCCACACTGGGGAAATCCGGGCCTACTGGCGATGGGAAATTCGCGGCGGTATTCGGAAATCCACACATTCCGCCACACTGGACAAACCCAGCCGCCTCTGGCATCCATCCGCCCCCATGTCCGAGTTAGCGAAAGCCTATGAACCCCAAGCCGTCGAAGCCAAATGGTATGCGGCGTGGATCGACGGAAAATGTTTTGAAGCCGATCCCTCGTCCGCGAAGGAGGCGTATTCGATCGTCATTCCGCCGCCGAATGTCACTGGCATCCTGCATCTCGGCCACGTCCTGAACAACGCGCTTCAGGACATCCTCGCCCGCCGCGCGCGGCAAGAAGGGAAGGAAGTTCTCTGGCTCCCAGGCACCGATCACGCGGGCATCGCGACGCAGGCGAAGGTCGAGCGCGAGCTGCGCGAGAAGGAGGGAAAAACCCGCCGCGATCTCGGCAGGGACGAGTTCCTCAAGCGTGTCTGGGATTTCAAAAACAAGCATGGCGACATCATCATCCAGCAGCTCAAACGCCTCGGCTGTTCGTGCGATTGGAGCCGTGAGCGCTTCACGATGGACGCGGCCTACACGAAGTGGGTGAGCCATGTGTTTGTCGAACTGTTCAAGGAAGGTCTGATCTATCGGGGGAAACGCATCGTCAACTGGTGCCCGGTTTCTCTAACTGCTCTCTCCGACGAAGAAGTCATCATGACGCCGCAGCGCTCTAAGCTGTATTTCATGAGATACGAACTCGCTGATGCACCGGGCGAGTTTCTGGAAATCTCCACCACGCGTCCGGAAACATTGATGGGCGACGTGGCGGTGGCGGTAAATCCGAAAGACCCGCGCTTCGCGAGATACATCGGTCGCAAGGTGAAGCGGCCGTTTCCTCATGCCGAGATCCCGGTGATCGCGGACGAGCATGTGGACATCGAGTTCGGCACCGGTGCGTTAAAAATCACACCCGCGCACGACAAGGCGGACTTCGAGATCGGCGCACGCCACAACCTCGAAATCATCGACGTGCTCACACCGGACGCGCACATCAACTGCCCGGACTGTCCTGATCTTCACGGGCTGGATCGCTTCGTCGCCCGCAAGAGAGCCGCTGCGAAACTCGAAGAGATGGGCTTGCTCATCAAGGTGGAGGAATACGAGAACAACGTCGGATTTTCCGAACGTGCGCATGTGCCAATCGAACCGCGCATTTCGATGCAGTGGTTACTCAAATCTCCCTGCGTGAAGGAAGCCGCAGAAGCCGTGGCGAAGGGCGACATCAAGTTCCGCCCTGAGCGCTGGGCGAAGACTTATGCGCATTGGATGGAAAACCTCCAAGACTGGTGCATCAGCCGTCAGTTGTGGTGGGGACATCAGATTCCGGTGTGGTATCGGAAAGATAAACTCGAACAACTCACCCAAGCGGAGTCTTTGGATACGTCCCATATGTCCCATGGAGACCTATACATCGGTCTCGAAGCTCCTGCGGATGGTGAGAACTGGGTGCGTGACGAAGACGTGATGGACACCTGGTTTTCCTCATGGCTCTGGCCCTTCGCCACCATGAGCGATCTTGGCGAGGACAGCGCGACTTTGAAAAAATTTCATCCGACAAGTGACCTCGTCACCGGCCCGGACATCATCTTCTTCTGGGTGGCACGCATGATTATGGCTGGCTTCCGCTTCGAGGGCGAGCTGCCATTCAAAAACGTCTTCTTCACCTCCATCATCCGCGATCTGCAAGGGCGCAAGATGAGCAAGTCGCTCGGTAACTCGCCTGACCCGATTGACCTGATGGACAAGTATGGCGCGGATGGTTTGCGCTTTGGACTGCTGCGTATCGCGCCGGTAGGGAGTGATTTGCGCTTTGATGAAGTCTCCGCCGAGGAAGGAAGAAACTTCGCCAACAAGCTCTACAATGCGTGCCGTTTCCGTCAGATGGCGGGGGAACGCGTTCTTACGAACGCGCCTACCTTGCTGCCGCCCTATCACTTCGACATCATGGCGAAGCTCGACGCGCTGTCGGCGGACTTGAAGGAGAGTTATGCCGAGTATCGCTTCGGCGAGATCGCGCAGCGTCTGTATGAATTCCTGTGGAGCGAGTTCTGCGACAAGTTCCTCGAAGCCGTGAAACTCGACCTGCGCGAGAGCGCCACGCCGGAAGCGAGAAACGCCACGCTTTCCACCTTCGATGCGGTGATGAGCCGTTACCTGCAACTCATGAGTCCCTACATGCCGCACATCACGGAAGAGCTATCGTTGCGCATGGGCTACGTGAGGGAAGGGGAGTTTCTCATGCAGCAAACACTGCCGTCCGAGCCACTTGTTTCCCTCGACTCCACCGAAGCCCAAGCCAAAGCCTCCGCCATCTATGAGACCGCCGGCCGCTTGCGGAACTTGAAGGCGGAGTACAACCTCGGCTCTCGCAAGGATATGCGTTTCATCGTCAAAGGCGCGGTCGCATGGCTAGCGGAGGAAACCAAGGTGCTCGCACTGTTAGCCGGAGCCGTGGAGATCGTTCTCGATTCCACTTACGAAGCGCCGAAGGGCACACCTGCCGCACTTACGCCGGTGGGAGAAGTTTATCTCCCGATGGAAGGACTCATCGACGTGGAAGCCGAGCGAGTCCGCATTTCCAAGGAGATCGAACGCATCAAAATAGAAGTGAAGAAGTGCGAGGGAAAACTCGGCAACGCCAGCTTCGTGGACCGTGCGCCGCCGGAAGTGGTGGAGCAGGAAAACGCCCGTCTTGCGGATTGGCGTGCAAAGCTGGTGCAACTCGGCGAGATGCTGGCGGCGCTGGCATGACCGCTTGCCAAGCCGAAGTCGCCCACTAGACTCTACAATCACAGCCCCTATTATGGCGGAACTCATCAGCATCCCCGGAATCGGAAAAACCTCGCTCGAACTTCTCGAAGCGGCCGGTTTCAATAATGCCGAGGCGCTATCTAAAGTGAGTGCCGACGATCTCGCACGCGAACTCGAACGCGCGAACTCGATCCTGAAAATTTCCAAGCGCGCGCCGGGTGTAGCCGTCATCGAGAAGTGGATTGATTCCGCGCGTGAAATCGTCGGCGTGACGGAGCAACCGCAAGTGGCATCGCAAGTGCCGGTGGACTACGAGCAGACGCCGCAGGTGATCTCCATGCTGGCGATCGCGCCGTTCGCTATCCCGCTGCCGGCCCGCGTTCTGGTAGAGAATCAACTCGGTGTGCCGGATATTCCCGCCGCCATTCTGCTCAACCGTTATTCCGGCGATCTGGATGTGAAGGTGGACGAGCGCCTGCCGAAAAGCCGCCAGTCGCGCCAGGCCGCAACTTCCAGTTATGTGCAAATCGCTGAAAGCACGAACGCGCGGGTCGAGATGGACACCTCGCGGCTGAAGTCCACTGAGGAGATGGGTGATGCCAAGACCAAAGTGCCGTCGCTCAAAACTTCTCCTGCGAACGACCGCGTGGCCTTGATCCGTGCGCCTAGAACCACTACCAACGAGGGCCGCGATCCGTCTTCCCGCTGGTACATCCGTGGCGTGCTTCACAGCCATCCGGTGTCGATCATGATTGGCGCGCTGGTCACACTGTTCGTGATGGTGATGATTCCGTTGTCGGTGTTTTCCGCGCTGCTGCTGTTATTATCTGGCGAAATGCCTGGCCGTTTCGGCTGGGTGCCGGGCTGGTTGCTGGTGTTTCCTGTGTTGCTGCCGCTCTTCGGAGCAGTCTATCTGATCTGGGGTCTTGGTGGCAGTTGCCGCATCTGCGGGCAGCGGCTCTTTTCTCACCGCGCACACCTGAAGAATTCCAAGGCGCATCATGTGCGGGGGCTCGGCTACATCCTGCCGCTGTGTTTTCAGATCATCATCTTCCGCTGGTTCCGCTGCACGCACTGCGGCACACCGGTACGTCTCAAGGAATAACTCACCGGCCATGAAGCGTTCTCTATCAGGTTCGTTATTGCTGGCGCTCGTCCTCAGCTCCTGCGGCACGCTCGGCATCGGTAAAAAGAAAGCTGATACGCAGCCGGGGCCGTTCGGTGCCAGCGGCATCCCACCGCAAATGCGGGCGAGGGGAAACGCCGATCCCGGCACTCCGGTGGTGCCCGGTGGTAACACACCCGCCACCGTAGTCATTCCAGCGAACATCACGCCGGATGACGAAATCATGTTCACCGATCCTGACAACCCCGATGCCAGTCTGCCCGAACTTTCCACCATTCTAACTGCTCCGAAACGCCGTGGTCCTTGGGAGGAAAGCGAGACCATCGCCCGCCACCGCGCCGCGAGGGAAGGCAAGCCGCTGCTCATCTGGTTCACCGATTCCCAACGCAGCCCGATGTGCAAGGCGATCGCGCAGGAACTCTTCAACACTCCGGATTTCGAGAAGTGGGCTTCGGAAAAAATCATCCGCCTGCGCGTGGATGGCAATGTCCGCGCGAACGAGTTGGTGAAGGACAAGGATCTTTCCATCGACGAAGCGAACTCCCGCGCGATCGATCTCGCGAATTACGTCGCCCGCATGAAGAAGACCTACAAGGTGCTCGGCATGCCCTCGCTCTACATGCTCAATCCGAGCGGCGAAGTGATCGGGCGTTACCGCGGCTACAAGCGCGGCGATGCCGAATACACATGGGGCCTTTTCAAGCAGGCTGAAGCGATCTCCGCGAATGCCTACAAAGCTTGGCGCGCGGGTCTGGAGAAAAAAGGCTACCGCGAGTGGTCGGATCGCAAGGACCGCAAAGTCTTCGCAAGGCTTACTTCATATTCGCAAGGCACGCTTATCCTCATCGAGCCGGATGGAACCCGCTGCCGCACCCACGAGAACAAGCTCTCGGACGCGGACCGCGCGTGGATCACGGAGCAGAAAAAACTGCGTAAGCTTCAGTAGCCCGGCACGGGGCCGCGTTCCTTACGCGCGTGCCTTTGCAGTTGGCATAAAGGCGATTCGCTTCAATAGTCTTCACGAAATTTACTCTGGTCACACTTCTCCATCCATGCACCGTCCACTCCTTGCATCCACCGCGTTTGTTTCCTGCTTCCTGCTTACCGGCAGCCATGCCCAGGAGTTGATGGAAAGCTCCACCGTGAAGGGTGCCGCCACCTCGCCGGGACTCACACTCGCCGTCAGCGCGGATCTGAAACAACACCAGCTCTATTCTCCCACCGCGCTCGCCTTCGATGACCAAGGCCGCATTTTTGTCGCCGAGACCCACCGTCTTTCCGAAGGCGTTCAGGACAACCGCTCGCACCTCTACTGGTATCTCGATGACCTCGCGTCGAAGAAAACCAGCGACCGCCGCGCACTCCATGAGAAGTGGAAACAAAACGTGTCGCTCGAAAAAATGACCGCGAAATCTGAAGTCGTCCGTCGTCTGGCCGATACCGATGGTGACGGGAAACAGGATGAATCGAAGGTCTTCGCGGATGGTTTCAACGACCTACTGGATGGCACGGCTTCGGGGGTTTTCCACTACGAGGGCGCGGTCTATCTGGCGTGCATTCCGAAGCTACTCATGCTGCGCGATACCGATGGTGATGGCGTGGCCGATGATCGCAGGACCATCGCGGATGGCTTCGGCGTGCATGTCTCGCTCGCGGGTCATGACATGAATGGCTTCACGCTCGGTCCGGACGGTCGCATCTATGGCAGCATCGGTGATCGCGGCTTCAGTCTAACAACCAAGGAGGGCGTCGTTCTTGACTATCCGAATGAAGGCGCGGTCTTCCGCTTCGAGCCGGACGGCAGCGGCTTCGAGATCTTTCACACAGGGCTGCGCAATCCTAAGGAGATCGCCTTTGATGCGCTCGGCAATCCCTTCACTGTGGACAACAACTCGGACCAGAAAGACGCCGCCCGCGTAGTCTATCTCGTCGAGGGCGGCGATTCCGGTTGGGAAATCAATCACCAGGCAATGTTCACATTCCACCGTCAGATCGGCTTGCAGGAAATGCCACCGAGCCGCTGGATGAATGAGAATATGTGGCACCTCGCCACGCCGGAGCAGCCGGCATACATCGTGCCGCCCAGCGCCCATCTCACCAATGGTCCCGCCGGGCTGACGGTGCATCCGGGCACGGGTTTCCTGGAAAACGAAGCGGACCGTTTCCTGATCTGTGACTACCGTGGCAGCCCTGCGAATTCGGCCATCTGGTCCTTCGCCATGAAGCCTGATGGCGCGGGCATGAAGATGACGGACTCGCGCAAACTCCTCACTGGCGTGGCCGTCACCGATGCCGAGTATTCTTGGGATGGCCGCCTTTTCATCACGGACTTCGCATGGGGTTGGCAGTCCCACGATCAGGGTCGCTTGCTCTCGTTAGATGCAGGCAAAAGCATGTGGCGCGCCGCCGAAGCTACCGGTGCCGCCAAGATCATGCGCGAGGGCATGGAGCAGCGCAGTGCCGCAGAACTTGCCAACCTGCTGCGCCATCCAGACGCCCGCATCCGCCTGCGTGCCCAGATCGCACTCACCCGCAAGCCGGATGCTCTTAAGCGTTTCAAGGAAGCCATCACTTCCTCGGATTTCATGGTCCGCGTGCATGGCATCTGGGGTCTCGGCATCCTCGCGCGAAAGGGTGCCTCGCCGTTACCTGTGAGTGAATTCAGCGCCATCCCCTCCGCCACCATCCGTGGCGATGCGGAGACCGCGCTGCTCGCCATGCTGAATGACAAGAACAAGGAAATCCGCTGCCAGGTTCTGCGCACACTTGCCGACGCTACCGTGAAGCCCTCCATGCTTCCGTTAGGGCCGTTGCTCGCCGATCCCTCTGCGCGCGTTCGTTTCTTCGCGACCATCCTCATCGGCAAGCGAGCCATGATCGGCTACTATGGCCCGGTGTGCGACATGCTCGCGGAAAACAACAACCGCGATCCGCTGTTGCGCCATGCCGGTGCCTACGCGCTCCAACGCATGGTGCCGAACTCCGATGCGCTGCGTTCACTCACCTCTCATGACTCCGCCGCTGTTAGACTCGCCGCCGTAGTCGCGCTGCGCCGCATGAAGAGCACGGACGTTGGAGACTTCATTCGCGATAAGGACACCAGAGTCGCCGATGAGGCTATCCGCGCGGTTTGTGATACGGAAATGTCCGCCCGCCGGCCATCAGTCGCCACTCTGCTGGATGATCTGAGCATCCGCACATGGACGCCCTTCATGCTGCGCCGTCTGCTGCACAACTCCTTCCGCATCGGCGATGCACGCAATGCCGAGCGCGTCCTCAATTTTGCCGCAGACGACAAGCAGCCGGAAGATCTCCGCAAGGAAGCGTTCCGCCTCATTTCCATCTGGTGCCAACCGCCGCCCGCCGACCAACTCACAGGCCGCATCAGCCCGCTGCCGCCGCGCGATCCCTTCGTCATTAAGCCGTTGTTAGAAGCACGCTTCACTTCATTCCTCAGCCGCACCGACTTCGTTCTCGCCGCCGCGCTCGGATGGACGGAAACCTACGGACTCGAAAGCCCCACGCTCGATCTCAAGTCGCTGCGCGCCCTCGTTGGCAATTCCGCGCTGTCCGCCGATGCGCGTGCCAAAGCACTCAGCCTCGTCATCAAACGTGAGCCGCCAGACCTTAAGGCCTTCCTCATGGAAACCGTCCGCAACAGTCCTGACGAGGTGAGTATCACCGCCCTCAGCCAGCTTGCCGCCGCCTCGCCTGCGGACGCCGTTGCGCCGCTTGAGGCCGCACTGGCATCTGGCCGTCCCGCACTCGCGAGGAAATGCTGGGAACTGTTAGCCGCCATTCCCGGTGAGGCGGTGGACGCCTTGTTCGTGAAACAACTCGATCTCCTGCGCGACGCCAAGGGCATCTCGTCACACGCAATCGAACTCACGGAAGCCGCGAAAAAACGCAAGGTTCCCGCCGTGGGCCAGGCGCTCAAGTCCTTCCAACAATCTCTAACTGAAAGCACTGATCCACTCGCCAAGTGGAACTACGCACTCGAAGGCGGAGATCCCAAGGCGGGCAAAGACCTGTTCGTTTCCCATCCGGCAGCCGAGTGCATGCGCTGCCACCGCGTCAGCGATAGCCATGACGCCGGTGGTGAAACCGCGCCGAATCTCGCGGGTATCGCCAACCGCCATACCGACCACCGGTTTTTCCTCGAATCCATGATCGAGCCAAACGCTGCCATCGCCGTCGGCTTCGGCACCATCGCCATCGACTTCAAGAACGGCACCAGTCTCAACGGCAACGTCATCGCCTCCACCGCCGAGCACATCGACGTCGATTACAAAGGCAAAGCCATCCGAGTCAGCCGCAGCGATGTCGCGGAAGTCACCAATCCCGTCTCGCCGATGCCGGACATGCGCAAGCATCTCAAGCCCGCCGAGCTGCGTGATCTCGTCGCATGGCTTGCCAGTCTCAAGGAAGATGGAGCCGCGCCGCCCGCAGTCGTCACGCCAGAGCCATTCGATCCCGCGACTCTAACCACTTCGCAAAACACATCCAACGTGGACCCTGCCGTGATGAAGTCCGGCAGAACCCAGTTCATCGTCTGCGGCGCGTGCCACGGCCAGAACGGCGAAGGGCTTGCCGCAGGTCCGCCGCTCGCCGGCTCCGAGTGGGTCAATGGTCCAGTGGAAAACCTGATCCGCATCCAGCTTCGCGGCCTCCAAGGGCCGATCACCGTCAAGGGCCAAACCCATAACTTCCCCGCACCCATGGCAGCGCTCGCCTATCAGACGGACGAGCAGATCGCCGCCGTGCTCAGCTACGTGCGCAATTCATTCGGGAATTCCGCCCCCGCCGTGACCGCCGCGCAAGTCGCCGCGCTGCGTAGCGAAGTTGGAAAACCAATGCTCACAGCAAACGATCTTGTCGCACCCGCACTAACAACCGCGCCCACCGTTGAGCTTCCGACAACCACGAATGCTCCCGGCAAATACGACGATCTCCGCAAGGAATCGGGCCTGACCCAATGGCTCGCCGCCCTTGCCATTCTCGTCGTGGCCCTCGGAGTGATCCTCCGGTCTTCCAAAAAATGACGGTAGCGTTTCCTCGTTGCCAGTCTCTGCCGCCGCAGCGTGGAATGAATTCCAATGCCTGTAAGGATCGGCGAATCTGTATCTGGACTGAATTGCCATGCAGATTGGAGACGTGGTGACTCAGTAAGGAGCGGCGATTCGGCGTCCACCTTCCTCGTTCTCACGAACGAGCCTACGTTCAGAAAAAAATCGTCGCAACCCAGTTCGATTTTTACGATGAAGGGACTCACACGCAGCCAGTCCATCCATCATGAAACACACCGCCGCATTTCTAACAACCATGCTTCTCGCCTTGTCCGGCGCGATTGCGAAGCCAGTCAAAGTCTTCATCCTCGCAGGACAATCGAACATGGAGGGACCGGCGAACATCAGCACCTTCGACTACATCGGTGACGATCCCGCCACCGCGCCGCTGCTCAAAATGATGCGCGGCACCGATGGGAAACCCGCTACTTGCGACGGTGCGTGGATTTCCTATCTCACGGGAGCCGGTGAGAAAAACTTCACGCTCAACGGCAAACTCACCGCCGGCTACGGCTCGATGTGGGGCATGGAACCCACCAAGCCCGGCGATAAGATCGGGCCGGAGTTCACATTCGGACTCATGATGGACAAAGCATTCGAGGAACCCGTGCTCATCATCAAAGCGGCGTGGGGCGGCAAGAGCCTGCACACCGACTTCCGCCCGCCAAGTGCCGGACCTTATGTGATGCCGAAGGAAACCCAGGACGAGTGGGACAAACATCCCCAGGGTGCCCATGGAATTCCCAAAGCCGAGGATCGTCCCAAATGGAATGATGAAAAGACCGCAGCCACAGGTGTCTATTACCGACTGTTGATCGCGCATGTGAAAAAAATTCTCGCCGATCCCAAACAAGTCATGCCGGACTATGATGCCGCGCAAGGCTATGAAATCGCCGGGTTTTCATGGCTCCAGGGCTTTAACGACATGGTCGATGGCCAAGTCTATCCGAGGGACAACCAGCCGGATCGTTTCGCCATGTATTCGGATCTGCTCGCCATGTTCATCCGCGATGTGCGCAAGGATCTCAGCGCACCGAAGATGCCATTCGTCATCGGCGTCATGGGCGTGGGCGGTCTCAAGGACCAATCCCCCAGCATGGTCGCATTCCGCACGGCGATGGCCGCGCCTGCGGACATGCCCGAGTTCAAGGGCAGCGTCGTCGCCGTGCAGACCGCGCCATTCTGGGCGGATGAACTTGGTGCCATTGATGCAAAGCGCGAAAAAATCAGCCAGATGCGCCACCTGCTCGACTCCAAAAACAAAGATCACGCGAATGCCGATGGTCACATGAGCGACCAACAGAAGAACGATTACCTGAAAAAATTTGAAGCCGACCTCATCACTCCCGCCGAGCGTATCGCATGGCAACGCGGCGCATCCAATGCCGGATACCACTACCTCGGCTGCGCCAAAACCTTTGCTCTGATGGGCAGTCACTTTGCCGAGGCAAACTTCAGGATGCTCAAGCGGCCATAGGAGATAATCTCATCCTCGATCCATTCCGCGAGAGCCGAAAGGAAAGCGGCGTGCTCGAATGCCCGTTCCAAGGTCATAGCGTGCCGATGATCCTGCGCCATGATGCCGTGCGCCGCGCTGCGAAGGACTGGATGACTTTCAGTTCCGACGCGCCTTTCCGCGTCTTCATGCCGCTCACGCACATCGGCCGCGTCTGTCCGGTGGAGACGGATGTGCATGGCGTCACCGTCAAGCCCGGCGGACGCGTTTCGCTTTGCTGGGCTTCCGCAAATCAGGACGAGTCGGTGTTCGACTTACCCGGTGAGGTTCGTCTGGATCGCAAGCCGAATCCCCACTTGTCGTTCGGCTTCGGTGCCCATCTATGCCTCGGTGCTCTCCACGCGCGGGTGATTCTCAGAACCTTGTTGCTCAAGATCACGCAGCGTGTAGCCACCATAGCCATCGTTTCCGCCGAGCAACGGATAGAGAAAACCGCTGGATACGAGCGCCCGGTGGGCTACGACTCGTTGTCGGTCAGGTTCACGCCGGCATCACGTTGAGGATGCCGCCTATTTTTTGCCTTTGGGATCGAGGTTGGCGTTCAGGTCTTCCTCGGTGACGGTGGACGCCACACCATTTTCCGGGACTTCCATCTTACAGATCCAGAGCATCGCATTGAGGGCGATTTTCCGGAAATTCTCATCTCCCCAGTTCTTGTGGAAATGGCCGCCCGTGAAGCCGACGCCGCGTCCGCCGTCACTCCGCTCGATTCCCCACATCATCGTTTCCGGCTGGCCTTTGCGGGCTTGGATGTGAGGGTATGGACCCTTCGGATGGACATACGGGCCGTCGCGGGTTTGGTCGCTCGGGGTGGCCATCAGGAATGGTTTCACGCCTTTTTCACCTTCGCGGAAGCGGATCGAGAAATACCATTCGTCCGCGATCTTGAAGGGCTTGATGCCCTGCGTGACGGGGTGTGCGGGAAATGATTTGTAGTCCGCGTCCCAGATCGGGTTGCAGGAAAACGCGGTTTCGTAAGCGCCGCCGATCCATTGCTGGAAGTCATCGCCGCTGGTGTCTGCGGCGGAGCATTCCACGGCGTAGTGCATCATCATCAGACCGCCGCCGCGATTCACGATTTTTTGGAGGAGTTCCTTGTGATTGTCTTGCAGCGCCGGGTGGCCCTTGCCGCCGTCTGAGTAGATGACCACGGCGTCCGCTTTATCCAACACCGCATCATCGCTGACCCAGTGATTCGGATGCACTTCGACTTCCAGCCCCTTCACGCCGGAGAGGCATTTCTTGAAAAGCTGACAGCCCGCGTGGAACTCGTGCAAGCCGGGACCATGGCTTGGTTTGCCCGCGATCAGGATGAGTTTCTTCGGGGCCGCATCCGCTCCGATGGCGATCACCGGCATTACGGCCAGCAGACAAATCAGTGCTGAAAGTATTTTTTTCATGGCCCACAGACGATCATCGTCGAGCAGGGCAGGCAATCATTTCCTTGCGGAAATGGTTGGGGCGTAGAGATGGGGGGGCGATTACTGTTCCTTCACCGGGATCGCGCGCGGTGGCTGCTTCTCGCCGTCGAGATTGTGCTTAACGAGAAACCAGATCGCTATCGCCAGCAGGAGTGAGAGGATCTTTGCGATCGCGTTTTTCGTCGATTTCAGTTTCATGGGAAGGTTTGGAGGAGAAGAAGATTTCAGCGATCTTTTCGCGGAATTGCTTTTCGGTTAGATTGCGCTGGAGCTGGCCGTTCTCGCAGATCGAGATGGCTCCCGTTTCCTCACTGACGACCACCGCGATGGCGTCCGTCCGCTCGGTGAGGCCGATGGCGGCACGATGGCGCAGGCCGGTGGAGCGGTCCTGCATCTCGCGCTCGGTGACGGGAAATACGCAGGCGGCCCCGGCCACGCGGTCATCGGCCAGAATCATGCCGCCATCATGGAGCGGGGCTTTCGGAAAGAAGACGGCCATCGCGAGTTCCGGGGTGAAACGTGCGTCAAGGGCGACGCCGGTATCGAGTTGTTCCTTGAGGCTCACATCGCGCTGGATGGCAAAGAGTGCGCCGATGCGTTTTTTGGAGAGATTGATGACGGAGTCCGCGAATCGTTCGAGGAAGTCGAGGCGGCGGCGACCGTAGAGCGAGAACAGGCGGTTGCTGCCGAGACGGGCTAGGCCGGTGCGGAGTTCCGGCTGGAAGATGACGATGAGCGCGAAGGCGAGCACGGCGGCGGCGCGAGTCAGAATCCACTGGATGACCTCGAACTTGAAGATCGTGGATGCCAGTGTGAGGACGATGAGGATGGCACCGAGGCCGACCAAAATCTGCGCCGCCCGTGTGGCGCGGAAGGCGCGGTAGATCTGGTAAATGCAGGTGGCGAGCAGAAGGATCTCGATGGGATCCCGCCAGTGTTCTTTAAAGATGGTCCACATGGGCTGTCGCGGATGGTAGCCCGCAGCCGCAGGCTCTGACAATCCCGTAAACCCAAAATCCGAAGTTGATTCGTGAATGTCTGCCGTAAAACCACTGAAACACTGAGGTCACTGAAGATATTGATGAAATACGGAAAAGTGCGACTCTCTCGTCGAACTGTTTGAGCGCAGAAGCCGTAATTGTTTTGAAGTCTGCCGGACTGAGAACCATGGCGTCATGATGCTGGAATTGTTCTCATGCAATTCTGAAAAAAATGGCGGCAGGCAGGATGCCCGCGCGAAGATCTCAATCAGCGGGATGGGGATGTGGGGCCTTGCAGGACGGTGTTTTTACCGGAGGGGGTAGCGGGAGCGTTGTGCTTGCCCTTCGTGAGAACGAAGCTGGATGGCAGGACCATGTTGGAGCCGAGGCTGAAGTCGAAGG
Organism: Akkermansiaceae bacterium; assembly: GCA_031372635.1. Taxonomy (GTDB): domain Bacteria; phylum Verrucomicrobiota; class Verrucomicrobiia; order Verrucomicrobiales; family Akkermansiaceae; genus Luteolibacter. The sequence goes on from JANMLQ010000106.1 coordinate 28,558, forward strand.
AATCGGTGCCGGCGGCGCTGCTTTCCGGCAGGCTGCCGACGTAGATGGGCTTGTCGCTGTTGGCGGTGGAGACCCAGAGGTGGTAGGCGATGCCGGGTTCCACGGGCGGGAGTTTGCTGACGACGAGGGTGCCGGTGTCGCGGGCAGCGTCATAGATGGGGATGGCGGTGGGGTTCTCGGAGATGAGGCTGGGATCGGATTCTGGGGTGGTGCTGAGTGCGCCGATTTGTTCGCCGTTGCGGGTCGCTGCCATCATGGTCAAAGCATCGCCGAGAAGTGTAGTGATGGGTGCGGTTTCATCGGCGTTCACGAGGGAGGGGGAGTCAGTATGCGCGAGGCCGGGCGGGTTCATGCGCATGACGATTGGAAGGGCCATGCCGGGCACGGCTTCGAAGAGGACGCGGTCGCGGTTCTGGGATTTTTCCAAGTCGTCGCGGAGGACTTCGATTTCCTGGACGAGGCGCTTGGTTTCCACTTTGACGGTGGCTTTGACATCCTGTTCTTTGATGATTGTGGCGGGTGTGATGTCGTCTGGCGTGCCGGGGGCTTGGGCGATGTTTTCGTTAGAAGAGGCGGCGTTGGTGGTGATGGCAGGAACGGTTTTCGGCGGGCTGCCGGAAACGCTTTTGATAGTGGTGGTGACGGAGTCGTTTCCTGATGGGGTCTTGTTTGGTTGGATGTAGAGAAGCAGGGCGAGTACGGCGGCGGCGGCCCAGCCTGAGACGCCGAGCCAGAGGTAGCTGCGGCGCGAGTTGCCGAGGTGGAGCCGGGAAAAGAGGCGATCAAGCTGGCCGGAGCGTGGCTCGACGGGGATGGCGCTGGAGGCTGCGATGGCAGCGGAAATGCGGTCCATTTCGAGATGGGCGGCACTGAGCACGGGGTCATGGCGCATGGCTTCGTCGAAGATGGCGGATTCGTCCGCATCCAGCATGCCGAAGGTGCGCCAGGCGGCGCTGTCATAGGGATCAGAGTTCATGGCGTGACAATTGGTGACGGACTTTTTCCAATGCGCGGCGGAGGCGGTTTTTTACGGTGCCGAGTGGAGTGGCGAGGTGTTCGGAGATTTCGGAGTGGGTGTATTCGAGGAAGACGGCGAGTTCGAGGCAGTTGCGTTCGTCAGGGGCGAGTTGATCGAGGGCGTGTTTGACGCGGCGGTAGTCATCGAGCGCCATGACGCGTGGGTCTTCGGATTTTTCCGGTGGGGCGTGCAGGTGGATGGGGACGACGCGTGAGGAGTCGCGCTTGGCGCGGTGTCGGAAGCGCAGCCTATCGATGCAGTAGCCGCGCATGACTGCGAAGGCCCAGACGAAGGGCGGGGATTGGTGCGGATCGTATTCGGCGGAGCGGTGCCACATGCGGACGAAGGTGTCTTGCACGACTTCCTCGGCCTCCCGCCTGTCCCCGAGCATGCGGCAGGAAACTCCTAACAGGATGGGACTCCACATGCCGTGTAATTCTGCGAGCGCACCGGCATCGCCCTTTGCCATGCGTGCGATGAGTGACACAGCCTCACCCGTCGCATCCTCGCACAATCCCGATGGGAGCGCATGGATCGGACTGAGTTCGTTATCGATCATGGATGATGGAATTAACATGAAAGCACCACGTTTCGGCAATCCTTATGCGCGGATGATCCGACATTTCGCGGAATCCGGCCCACGGAAACCGTGATTTGCGTGAAACTCATCCCTTGCCCGCGGGCGGCGGCTCGCTTTTACTCCGCCCATGCATCAGGAAATCAGTCTCACCCGCGAAGTATCCGCCATTCAGATTCCGAGCGGAGACTCGCTCACGCTGCCAGCGGGCACGGCGGTATTCATCACCCAGCGGCTGGGCGGAACTTACACGGTGGCGACATCGCAGGGGCTGGCGCGGATTTCTTCGCAGGATGCAGATGCACTCGGGGTGAACCCGGAGGAGGAGAAGAAAAAACATGAGGATGCCGTGCGCCTGAAGGACGCACCGCTCGAAGAACAAGTCTGGTCACAGCTCAAGGGCGTCTATGACCCGGAAATCCCGGTGGACATCGTCAATCTCGGCCTCGTTTATGACTGCGCCATCGAGGAGATCGACGGCAAGACCGTGGTGTCCGTGAAAATGACGCTGACTGCTCCCGGCTGCGGCATGGGACCGGTGATCGCCGCAGACGCGCAAGCGAAGGTGATGACCATCGATGGCATCGACGACGCGCGCGTAGAACTCGTCTGGGATCCCGCTTGGAATCAGGAAATGATTTCCGAAGAGGGCAAGATGAAGCTCGGAATGATCTGATCGTAGTCGAGGACTTCAGTCCGGCGAGAATGAAGAGCGGGCTGAAGCCCGTGACTACTTTTTCATCACACTACCAGCGCTTTCAGGCGGCGGATTCTGCCATTGGCAATTGTGTCTTCATATGGCAGCTTTCGGCCATGAGCAAGGTCACACTGGACTTGCAAGCCTCCCTCAAGCAATTGGACGCCGACTCGGCCACCAAACTGGAGCGGCTTGTGCGTGATGCGATCGAACTCGCGCAGCCATCCAAAGCAAAGCCCGTCGATGTGGATGCAAAAGGATGGCCGGTGGGATACTGGGAAAAATTCGCAGGCTGCATGGCAGGTGAAGATTGGGACATTCCCCACGATCCTACGCCAGAGCCAACCCCTGAATGGTGACGCGCTACCTGCTGGACTCCAACATCCTGATCTTTGCCCTGAAAGATCCAGCGTGCGCTGCTGCGATTCGCTTGAGAACAACGGAAGTGTCTGACATCGCGATTTGTTCTGTCGTTGAAGCCGAGCTTTATGCTGGTGCCCGAAAGTATGGCAATCCCGCGCGGCGAGAAGCCACTCTCGATGAAATGCTGGAAGTGTATGCGTCGCTCCCCTTCGACTCTGCATGTGTGCCGCAGTATGCCAGCATCCGCGATCATCTCGAAAAACAAGGCTGCGGCATCGGCGCGAATGATCTCCTGATCGCGGCCATCGCGCTCACTCGTGACATGATCGTCGTAACGCATGATTGCGATGAGTTCAAACGCGTCCCCGGATTGCGAGTTGAGGACTGGTCGGTGTGAGGTGGATGCTTTTGCTTTTATCCAGTAGGATGTGGATGTGTGAGTAAAGAGCGATGGTAGTCCAGGACTTCAGTCCGCAGTGAATGAAGAACGGGCTGAAGCCCGTGACTACTTTCCGGAATCGACGTAGGCGATGATCGAGGGGACGGCGGCGTCTAACACCTTGGCGACTTCTTCGTACGCGGGCAGGCCCATGCCGATGGGGTCAGGCACGTCGATGCCTTGGCGCTTGTCCGAGATGCCGGAAAACTCGCGGACGAGGAAAAACTTATCGGAGTGCTGCGGGAAACGGTTTTCAAGAACAGTGAGGTGGCTTTCCGTCATCGCGAACACATGGCTGGCCTCGTTGAGGATTGCTTCGGAAACCGGGCGGCTCTTGAAGCCATCGAGCGAGGCTCCACGTTTTTTCAGGATGGCCAGAGTTTCCGGACTGGCGCTGCCGCCCTTCGATGCCGCGACTCCGGCGGAGCTGACTGCGAAGTCCGTTCTGCCGACGATTGCCTTGCGGAACAGCCCCTCGGCCATGGGACTGCGGCAGGTGTTTCCAGTGCAAACGAAGAGCACATGCTTCTGAGCGGACATCGCGGCGGAGCGTGTGCGCTTGCAGGCGCTTCGTCAAACCGCAATGGCAGACGAAAATTTTCCCCATCCCGTTCGTTCTGGCGCTGATCGAAAAGAGCGTGCTAGTTTCTCCGCATGGACGCCTTGATTCACCATCTCGAAGAGAAACAGGATCTTTCCCCGCGTGAAGTGGAGGTGGCTGCGGATCTGCTGCTTTCTCCCAGCATCGCGGATGAAAAGAAGGCGCGTCTGCTCGAAGCGCTTTCGCACAAAGGAGAGACACCCGCCGAGATCGCGGGCTTTGTGGAAGCCTTCCTCGGTCATGCGGTGGAGCCGCACATCGGCCTGCTAGATCTTGACGGCCCCACGCTGGATGTCTGCGGCACCGGCGGCGATCAGTTGGATCTCTTTAACGTATCCACCACCTCCATGTTTGTGGCTGCGGCGGCGGGAGCCGTGCTGGTCAAACATGGAAACCGTGGCATCACCTCGAAAAGCGGTGGCGCTGATGTGTTGGAGGCGCTCGGCATTCGCATCGATCTAACAGTAGATGGTTTCCGGCGCTGTCTCGAAGAAGCCGGAGTCGGCTTCATGTTCGCGCCTGCGTTTCATCCCGCCTTCAAAGCCGTGGCGGGTGTTAGAAAGGCGCTCGCTGCCAAGGGCGTGAAAACCATCTTCAACCTCATCGGCCCGCTGCTCAATCCCGCGCGTCCGCAGTGCCAGCTAGTCGGTGTGTTCAATCGCGAACTCTGCCCGGCCTTCGCGGAAATCCTCCAGCGGCTCGGACGCGACAGCGCGTGGGTGGTCCATGGCACCACCGGCGATGGCCGCTCGGTGGACGAAGTCAGCCTGATGGGTTCCACTCGCATCTGCAAATCCGGGCTCTATCAGGATTTGGAGGATGAGGAAATCCGCCCGCGTGATTTCGGATTCAAACACGCCGAAGTTGCTGAACTTCAAGGCGGTGATGCACAAGCCAATGCCGCCATCCTCGAAGCCATCCTCGCAGGCCGCGAAACCGGGCCGAAGCGCGACATGATTCTCATGAACGCCGGCGCAGCGATCGCCTGTGCGGGTCTCGCCGACAACATGGGCGATGGCATCGAAGTAGCGCGCGAGATGATCGACAGCGGTGCCGCTCTCGAACGTCTCCGCCTCCTGCGCAAGGCCGCGCAGTGAGTGATGTAAATCCTTGTGAATGCTTGACAATCGGGGCATTTGAGGGACTTTTCGTGGCCGAAGATGGCGAGAAAACGCATGGCAGCCGCGAAGCTGACGCGCTTGGAGGCCCGCACCCGGGTCATTCAGGGCGCGGGGAAACTTGCGCTTCTGGCCTGTTGTGTGGCTCTCGGATTCGTCGTCGTCGCGACGGCATTTCCCCAGCGGCGGACTCTGGAAAGCCTCGAAGCCAAACTCATTCTCGCCAAAGAACGCGAGCAAATGGTGGTCGCCGAGCAAGAGCAGCGGCACATCGAACTACGAGCCTTGCGTGAAGATCCATCGTTTCTAGAAATCCAAGCCCGTGACCGTCTCGACTACTCACGCGCGGACGAGCGAGTGCTGCGTTTCCGACGCGACCGTTAGACCATTTGCTGGTCAGGAGTTCGCGCTTTAGCGTGTCTTCACGATCTACAAGCTGAAGCTTGGACTCCATGCAAAGCTCTTTCATCGCAGCGCGCGCAGCCGTTCGAGTAGCGGCGGGTGCGAGTAGTCCAGCCACACGCGGAGTTTTGCGGGAGTGGGATGTGACAAGTGATCGGCGGTCATTTTCCGCAGTGCGGCAGCGAGTGGTGCGCCATCACCGGTGACTTCCGCCGCGTAGGCATCCGCCTCGAATTCATGGCGGCGGGACCAGGCGTTGAACATGACTCCCAGCAGCTTGGACACCGGCTCTAACAGGATACTGAAGAGCACCAGCCCGACGTGCGGTGAGATGTCCTTCACACCGAAGGCATCGAATAGCAGTCGCGAGAAAGTCCCGCCCGGATCGGTGGCTAGGCCGAGCAAGAAGAAGATGACCGCCGTTTGAAAAATGCCTGCGGCGAGACGCTGCCGGATGTGCCCGCGCCGGAAGTGGCCGATCTCGTGGGCCAGCACTCCTAACAACTCTGCAGCGCTGCTTTTTTCGATGAGTGTGTCGAACAGCGCGATCTTCTTGCGCTTGCCGAGGCCGGTGAAGAACGCGTTTGCTTTGGTTGATCGCTTGGAGCCGTCCATCACGAACACGCCGTCCAGCGGGAAGCCACAGCGTGTTCCGAGCGCCTCGATTTCAGTCTTGAGCGGACCGTCCGGCATCGGCGTGAACTTGTTGAACAACGGCATGATGAGCGATGGCGCGAGCCAGGTGAGTAGCAGTTGAAATACGGTGAAGAGCGCCCATGCCCACAGCCAGGCGTGGGAAACGTTTCCGAAGATCCACAGCACCGCCGCGCCCAGAGGCAGGCCGATCACTGCGGCCAGAAGAAGACCTTTCAGTCGGTCCATGATGAAGGTGGCTGGGGTGGAGCGATTGAAGCCGAAGCGGTTCTCGATCACGAATGTTTCGTAAACAGAGAACGGCAGCGCGATGAGCGATTGGCCGAGAAATAAAGCTGTTAGAAACACCAGCCCTGCCCACACCTGACCCGCCACCAGCGAACGTGCGAGACCGTCCAGCCAGCCGAAGCCACCGATGAACCAGAAGACCAGCAGCACACTGAGCGAGGTGATGGACTGGATGATGCCGAAGCGCGCGTTCACGCTCAAGTAGGTGCGGGCGTGGTCGAGTTTTGCCTCATCCATCACGTCCGCGAGTTCCTCCGGCACGGTGGTGGGGAAGGCCTTGAGGTTGAGAAGAGTTGCTGCGAATTCCAGCTTCCAAAGTAGAAACAGCGCGACCAGTATGATCGCCGTCATGAAGTTCCAATCAGTCATCGCGCCCATCATGCACGCCATCCGCCACGCCGCAAGAGCCGTGCTATCCGCAGCCCTACTCATGAGCTGCAGTTGCGTCGGCCTGATGGCGGAGAAGCATACCTACTCGGCCTCCTCGCCAGCGGTGCGCGTGAACGGCGCAGACATCCGCATGCAGGTGAAGCCGGAGGGATCGGACGGCGGCTCATATTCGGTGAGCGCGATGATCGTTTCCGCCACAGTCGCCACTTTTGATGGCCCGTTCAGTTGGCGACTGGAGGCCACGGGCAAGGCCGGTTCGCAGGAAACACTCGTCGTTCACCGCATCCACACCCGCACCGGGAAAACCAAACGCTCCGAGTGGTATCCGAAAGAACATCTCGGGAAACGCGCGGATTTCGATGTCGTGAAAACCAAGCCCGACACCAGCCGTGCGGTCTATCCCATCCCCGGCCTGCTGGTGGTGAAGCCCCGCGTGGACGGCGATCTGGCGCTGACTGTGGACCTCACCGTGCGGACCGATGGCCGCGCACAGCGCAAACTCGTCCGCTTCCGCATGGACCCCTCGCAGAAACGCCGTGACGAGTTCATTTTCCTGCCTGCGGAAATCGTCCGCAGCATCGGCACATCGCCCGCCGAATGGGAAGATCCGGCGTGGGATTGAATGTTGCGTGCGGCCGCTTTCAAACCTAGCCTCCACCCAACCCGCATGGCGAAAACCTCCTGCTTCAGCCGACTTGTTCTGCTTTCCCTGCTCGCGATTCCGGCGCTTCACGCACAGAATCCGGTCGCGCCGGAGCTAGTCAATGCAGGTGCCCCGATCCAAGCCAGCGCACCGCTTGAAGCCCCCGTCGCGCGCGGTGCTGCGGATGGAGCCATCATCAACCGCAAGGACGCCCGCACCATCACTCTGAAAATCCCCGCGCCGCGCGGCATGATCGTGGACCGCGATGGCGAGCCGATCGCTCAGAGCCAGGTGGCTTATCAGGTCGCGCTTCAGTTCCGACAGTTTGAAAACGCGGACCGCGATTTCGTCGTCAACTGGGCACGCTCCCGTCTGGATGCGCTGCAGGTGCTCGTGAAAAACGTGACGCCGAAGACGGATGACGAGCTTTACTCGCATTACAAAGATCGCCGTTGGCTGCCGCTGTTAGTTACCGGCCACATCAACGAGAAAGAGGCGCGCGCACTCGAATCCAAACTCACTGCCGGCCTCGTCCTTAATCCGCTTTACCGCCGCATCTATCCGGAAGGCGAACTGGCTGCACACATCATCGGCTACTCCGGCAGCGTCGGCAAGCTGCCCACTGGCCCCATCAATTTCAACGAACCACTGTGGGAGGAATCCGAAGGCCGCGCCGGTATGGAAAAACTCTTCAACACCCAGCTCACCGGCGATGCTGGAATGAAAAAGCTGCTCTACGATGAGAACGGTAACAAGCTGCTAGAAGAACAAGTAAAACGCCCGCGCCCCGGCGGCACGCTCGTCACCACCCTCGATCTGGACTGGCAGCGGCTCGCTGAGAAAACGCTACGCAATGGCTGCCGTCGTGGTGCCTTTGTCGTCATCGACGCCGTCACTGGCGAAGTGCTGGTCATGGCCTCGCGGCCATCGTTCGATCTGAACCTCTTCATCCCCGGCATCAGCGATGTGGAATTCAAGAGTCTCAACGAGGATGTCGCCACGCCGCTCTATGGACGCGCCTTCCAGTCCGCCTATCCGCCCGCTTCGTCCTACAAGCCCATCGTCGCCCTCGCCGCGCTGAACAACGGCACCGTCACGGAAAACTCAGACATCTACTGCCCGGCCGCCATCACCATCGGCCGCACGGTTTTCAATAACTGGAGCAAGACACCTGAAGGTTCGATCGACGTGAAGCGCGCCATCGCCCGCTCGTGCAACACTTGGTTCTATCAGGTCGGCATCCAGACGGGTCCGTCCTCGTTCCTCAATCTCTCGCGGCGTCTTGGTTTCGGACAAACATCAGGCTTGCCACTCATCGGCGAGACGCCCGGCCTCGTGCCCAGTGACGAGTGGATGCTCAAGCATGAGAAACGCCGCATCCTCGATGGCGATACCGCAAACCTCTCCATCGGACAAGGCAGTCTGTTAGCTTCGCCGCTCCAAGTCGCACAAGCGATGGCGGGCATCGCCAACGGTGACATCCTGCCGAAGTTGAAACTCATCCGCCAGGTGCAGGACACCCGCGGCCGCGTGGTGCAGGCTTCGTTGCCCGAGCGCAAAGAGTGGTTGTCAGTGGAGAAGAAGGCTGTGGAAATCGTCCGCAAGGGCATGTCCGATGTCGTCAACTCCGGTGGCGGCACCGGCCAGAGCGCGGGGCTGAGTTACACCACACTTTGCGGCAAGACCGGCACCGCACAGTGGGGACCAAAGGCGAAGAACCAACGCCTCGCATGGTTCGCTGGCTTCCTACCCGAAGACAACCCGCGTTACGCTTTCGCAGTGCTCTATGAAGGCCGCCCCGGTGAAAAAGTTTCCGGCGGACGCATGGCCGCGCCGATGGTCAAAAAATTCTTTGAAGGCATCAAGGAGGACATCAAGGACACCATCGCGCCGCCGAAGAGGGCGATGATTGTGGTGGATGAATCCGCAACTCCACCTGCACAAGGCGAGAAACCCGATAGCATCAATCCCGATGGCGAAGGCACCGAGGACAAGCCGCCAATGAAAGCCCTGCCGATTGAACCACTGGAAACCGGACTCGACTCCGATCCGAAGCCTCTGTCGGAAGAGATCAAGCCCGCCCGTGCTCTGCCAGTGGGCGATGACGAGGTGATCGACGACAACGTCGAGGAACCTTGAAATGTAGTAATGGACTTTAGTCCGTTTCTTGATCCCAGAGGGATAATAACGGACTAAAGTCCATTACTACAATGTGATGCCACCAAGCACAATGCCCGCCGCTTGTTGATTCGCACCGACGGATGAAACGACGGCTTGTTTGAAACTTCCTGATTGAAGAACAGATGCTGCGGCCACGACTTGCAGCGCGGCTGCTGCGCCCATGCTTTCGCCGAGCACTCGCTTCGGCGACCAACGCGGGCCGGTCCAATCGCGCCAAACTTTGGTTTCCAGAAAATCATAGCGTTGAATGCCGCTGCGGCTATCGATGAGCAGGGTCTCGCCATCGTCGCTAACAGCTAGTGCCTTTCGGCATTCGCGGGCTGCCGTTTCGCGGTCCATCGCGTTGTAGGGAAAAGGATCGGGCAGATGATGAATCATGGCCGGGCCATCGGCGGCTTCGAGATAGATCGCACCCGCGCCTTCGGATGGAAGGAATGCGCGTGAGTACAAACGCAGCGCTTCCGCACTGAGCCAGTCGATTTCTTCCGAAGCCACCACTAGGCAGCCATCCACATCGCCGCGTGCGAGCCACTCGGCGGCGAGGTCGATGCCTGTTAGAAATCCCGAGGCATCGCCGATGAGTGAGTCGTTAGGCGCGGTGCTGCCGATCATCGCCGAGAGATGGCTGGAGGGCGCGTTGAAAACCGTTTCCGGAAACAGGATTGGGCTCGCCAGCGCGGGATCGGCGAGCACTTCTCGGAAGAAGCGGTTCGAGTAGTTCACGCAGCCGTTTGTGAGTGTGAAGATCACTCCCACGCGAAGACCTTCGGCGATGAGTGCGAGGCGGGATTCACCGAGCGCTTCCATCGCCGCAGCCGCCGCGAATTTTGAAATCGGGCTGCTGCGGCGCAGTCGTGCCGCCTTGGGAATGCACGCGCCTTCATTCGGCACACGCAGCACGGGAGTGACGATGGTGTTTTCACCACGCTGTCTCTCTAACAGGGATGAAGGGATCGTTTCACTGGCAGCGAGCGCGGAGATCATCGCTGCCACGCCCCAGCCTGCGGGGGTGACGGCTCCGGTGCCGGTGATGGAGAGATTGCGGCTCATGGCAGACCTTCCTTTTGAAAAATGAGTGTGGCGTTCGCTCCACCGAAACCGAACGAGTTGGTCAGCGTCCGCTCGACTCTCGCGGCGCGTGGCTCTTGCACCAGATCAAAGGCGCACGCCGCATCCGCCTCGCGCACATGCAGACTTGCGGGCAGGAATTGTTCTTCCAATGCGATCAGGCAGATGACCGATTCCACCGCGCCCGCGCCACCTAACAGATGTCCGATGGCGGACTTGGTGGAGCTGACACGGATGTTTCTAACAGCATCGCCTGCCCAGCGGCGGATGGCGTGGGCTTCCGCCACGTCGTTGAGCGGAGTGCCGGTGCCGTGAGAGTTGATGTAGTCGATTTGCTGC
>JANMLQ010000114.1:0-13347 GCA_031372635.1 Akkermansiaceae bacterium
CAACAGCAATACCTGCTGGATCGACATCGACGCGCTGCTCGCCGCATTCAAGCTCACCCGCGCGGAACTCAAGGATGCGGAAAAAGTCACTGCTGCCATCCGCGCCCTCGCCGCGAAGATGCCCACCTACATCACGCTCAAGGACGTGAAGAAACGCTGGGGCCACGGACAGGAAGATGTTTTTCCCGTCTGCCAATTCGAGAAACTCTGGGTGGACATGAGCCACCTGCCATCCATCGCGACCCGCTACCTCGCAGTGCCCCGCCTGCGCGGCCAACAACTCAAAGACCCGTCCCAACTCGACGGCTGGCTACGCGACGGCTCGGCCTCGTTTCTGGAATCCCTGTGTGATTGGGAGTGACGGGTAAAACCTGCGGCGAGGTTCGTTTCGTCGATGGTGTAGATGGTTTCGGCGTTTTGGAAGAACGGCAGAGGGACTTTCCACCCGACCGACCCCGGCTCTTGACACGGTCTGCGGCGGAAATCAGTCTCCTCGTCCGTTTTGTCCGTTGGCTTGCGCATTTTTCACTTTTCCGGGAGTTCGTGGCATTGATGCTGCTGGATTTTCCGAAAGTCCCGACCATCTTGTGCCGCCGCTGATCCGCGGCATTTTCCGTCCACATTTCCCCATCCCTCAATTCACAGATACCCATGTCCGTTTCGCAGACATCCCCGCTTGGCTGGCCGCAACCTCAAGGCCTTTGGCATCCCTCGCATGAGAAAGACTCGTGCGGCGTAGGGTTCATCGCCCATCTCAAAGGCAAGCGGTCCCACGACATCATTCAGAAAACGCTGACGATGAACGCGCAGATGGACCACCGCGGTGCCAGTGGTTCCGATCCCGCCACCGGCGACGGCGCGGGCATGCTGGTGCAGATGCCAGACAAGTTTCTGCGCAAGGAAATGGCGAAAAAGGGCGTCGAACTTCCGCCGGAAGGCTGCTACGGCGCGGGCGTGGTCTTCATGTCACCGGACCCGAGCGAGCGCGATGCCGCGAAGCAGGTCTTCGAGCACGTCATCCGCGATGAAGGACAGGTCTTCCTCGGCTGGCGCAGCGTTCCGGTGAAGAGTGAGATTCTCGGAAAAACCTCGGGCCGCTACGAGCCATCGATCAAGCAGGTCTTCATCGGAAAAAGTGATGACATCACCAGCGCCGAAGACTTTGAGCGCAAGCTCTACATCATCCGCCGCCGCGTGGCTTACTGGATCCGCAGCAACGAGATGCCGAACAATTTCAAGGACGTGCATGGCAACCAAGCCAACTCGTTTCCAGGCGCATCCTACCTCTACATTACCAACCTCTCGGCCCGCACGATGGTGTATAAAGGCATGCTCACGCCTTGCCAGCTCTCGGAGTATTTCCCGGACTTCCATGATCCGGATTTCGAGTCCGCGCTGGCACTGATGCACACGCGTTTCTCCACCAACACCTTCCCGAGCTGGTCGCGCGCGCATCCGAATCGTTTCATCGCCCACAACGGCGAGATCAACACAGTGATGGGTAACGCCAACTTCATGAAGGCCCGCCAGTCGCTATGTCAGAGCCCGAAATACGGCGAGGACATCAAGGAGCTTTTTCCCGTCATCAACGAAGACGGCTCGGACTCCGCGCGCTTTGACAACGCCCTCGAGTTCATGCACTTCGGCGGCTACGATCTCGTCCACGCCGTGATGATGATGATTCCCGAGCCATGGGAACGCCACACGATGATGAACGCGGAGAAGACCGCCTTCTATGAGTTCCACGCCTGCATGATGGAACCATGGGACGGCCCAGCTTCTATCACCTTCTCGGACGGCACCCAGATCGGCGCCGTGCTCGACCGCAATGGCCTGCGCCCCAGCCGCTACTATGTCACCGAGGACGACCTCGTCATCATGGCTTCCGAAGTCGGCGTGATCCCGGATCTCGATCCTCTCACAGTCGTGGAAAAAGGCCGCCTGCGCCCGGGCCGCATGTTCCTCGTGGACATGAAGGAAGGCCGCATCGTCCCAGACGATGAGGTGAAACAACGCGTCTATTCCGCAAAGCCCTACCAGAAGTGGCTGGATGAAAACCGTGTCTTCCTCAAAGACCTGCCAGATGCCAAGGCTCCGATGACCGTCGAGGAAAAGCGTGTGCTCGAACGCCAACTCGCATTCGGCTACACCTACGAAGATCTCCGCATGTTGCTCGGACCCACGGCATCCACCGGCGTCCAACCAATCGCTTCGATGGGCAACGACACCCCGCTCGCCGTGCTCTCGGAAAAGCCGAAGCATCTCTACCATTACTTCAAGCAGATCTTCGCCCAGGTTACCAACCCGGCGCTCGACTGCATCCGCGAGGAACTCGTCACCGCCACCGAGACCTTCATCGGCTCCGAGGGCAACCTGCTCGATCCCGGCCCGCACTCGTGCCGCATGATCCGCCTCGACAACCCGCTGCTCGATAACAAGCAACTCGCCAAACTCCGCGAAGTCTCGCTCGACGGATTCAAGGCCACCACCCTCGACGCGCTCTTCCCTGCCGACCAAGGCGGTGAGGGACTTGAGAAAGGCTTCGATGCTCTCTGTGCCGCCGCCGACAAGGCCATCACCGACGGTTTCAACATCCTCATCGTTTCTGATAGAAACATCGACGCCGCAAACGCCGCGATGCCGACTCTGTTAGTAATGGGTGGCTTGCACCACCACCTCGTGCGCTCCGGCACCCGCACCCGCGTCTCCATCATCCTGGAAACCGGCGAAGCCCGTGAAGTCCACCACTTCTCCACGCTCATCGGCTACGGAGCGGACGCCATCAATCCCTACATGGCCTTCGATTCCATCCATCGCATGATCCACGAAGAGATGCTCGACATCGACTTCGACAAGGCGGTGTACAATTTCCTCAAAGGCTCCATCAAAGGCGTGGTGAAAACCATGGCGAAGATGGGCATCTCCACCGTCGCTTCCTATCGCGGCGCGCAGATCTTCGAGACCATCGGCCTCAGCACCGGACTGGTGAACAAGTTCTTCTGCGGCACCTCCAGCCGTTGCGAAGGCTCGGACATCCATCAAGTCGCCGAGGAATGCCTGATCCGCCATCGCGCCGCATTCCCGGACCGCCACATCGAAGCCGAGGAACGCGCACTCGATTCCGGCGGCCTCTATCAGTGGCGCAGCGATGGCGAGTTCCACCTCTTCAATCCGGAAACCATCCACCTGCTCCAAAAGGCGGTGCGCACCGGCAGCTACGAAGTTTATAAACAGTATGCGAAGAAGGTGAACGACCAGAGCGAGAACCTCTCCACCCTGCGCGGCTTGATGAAGTTCAAGAGCAACCGCACGCCCGTGCCCATCGAAGAAGTGGAAACCGTCGAAGCCATCACCAAGCGCTTCAAGACCGGAGCCATGTCCTACGGCTCGATCTCGCAGGAAGCCCACGAGACACTCGCCATCGCCATGAACCGCATCGGCGGCAAGTCGAACACTGGCGAAGGCGGCGAAGACTCTGAGCGTTTCATCCCGATGGAAAACGGCGACAGCAAGCGCTCCGCCATCAAGCAAGTCGCCTCTGGCCGCTTCGGCGTCACCAGCGAATACCTCGTCAACGCCGACGAAATCCAGATCAAGATTTCTCAAGGCGCGAAGCCCGGCGAAGGCGGCGAACTACCCGGTTCCAAGGTCTATCCATGGATCGCCAAGGTCCGCCACTCGACGCCCGGCGTAGGACTCGTGTCCCCTCCCCCGCACCACGACATCTACTCGATCGAGGATCTAGCAGAACTCATCCACGATCTCAAGAACGCCAACCCGCGCGCTCGTATCAACGTGAAGCTAGTCGCCGAAGTCGGCGTCGGCACCATCGCCGCCGGAGTCGCCAAGGCACACGCCGATGTCATCCTCATCGCCGGTCACGACGGCGGCACCGGTGCTTCTCCCTCATCCTCGATCTTCAACGCTGGTGCTCCATGGGAACTCGGCCTCGCAGAAACCAACCAGATCCTCCTGCTCAACGACCTCCGCTCGCGCGTGGTGTTAGAAACCGACGGCCAGCTCAAAACCGGACGTGATGTCGCCATCGCCGCGCTGTTAGGTGCGGAAGAATACGGCTTTGCCACCGCGCCGCTCGTTTCAGTCGGCTGCTTGATGATGCGCGTTTGCCAGAAAAACACCTGCCCCGTCGGCGTCGCCACGCAAGACCCGAAGCTGCGCAAAAACTTCGCAGGCAAGCCCGAGCACGTCGTCAATTTCATGACCTTCATCGCCATGGAAATGCGCGAAATCATGGCCGAGTGCGGATTCCGCACGATCAATGAAATGGTCGGCCACGTCGAGTGTCTCGATACCAACAAAGCAACCACACACTGGAAAGCCAGCGGCGTCGATCTCACCACCATCTTCCACAAGCCCGATGTCGGTGACGAAGTCGGAGCATACTGCCAAAAGGCGCAAGACCACGGCCTCGATGCAGCACTCGACAACACGCACCTGCTCAAAATCTGCGAGCCCGCCATCCAGCGCAGCGAGAAAGTCCGCGCCGAACTACCCATCATCAACGTCAACCGCGTGGTCGGCACCATCACCGGTAGCGAAGTCACCCGCAAACACGGCGGCAAGGGACTACCGGAGGACACGATCTATCTGAAGTTCAAAGGCAGCGCAGGCCAATCACTCGCCGCCTTCTGCCCGCCAGGCATGACCTTCGAGCTTGAGGGCGATGCCAACGACTACGTCGGCAAGGGACTCTCCGGCGCGAAGATCATCATCTATCCGCCCAAAGGCTCATCGTTCAAAGCGGAGGAAAACATCCTCATTGGAAACGTCGCCTTCTACGGTGCCACCCTCGGTGAAGCCTACATCAACGGCATCGCCGGCGAGCGTTTCTGTGTGAGAAACTCCGGCGTCAAAACCGTCGTCGAAGGTGTGGGTGACCACGGCTGCGAATACATGACCGGCGGACAAGTCATCGTGCTTGGCGAGACTGGTCGTAATTTCGCCGCAGGCATGTCCGGCGGCACCGCCTACGTCTATGACATCGACGGACTCTTCGAGAAACGCCTCAACAAGGAAATGGTCAATCTCTACCGCCTCATCGAATGCGGTGATGCGGACATCGCCAACATCAAGGCCGAGATCGAAAAACACGTCGCTCTTACCGATTCCGCCCGTGGCAAATTCCTGTTGGAAAACTGGAACGCCGAACTGCCGAAGTTTTTCAAAGTCTTCCCGCGCGACTACGAACGCATGCTTGAGTGTTTCCGCAAGGTCGAGGAACAAGGACTCTCCGGAGACGAAGCCGCCATGGCCGCCTTCGAGGAAAACCTCAAAGACATGTCACGCGTCGGCGGCAACTGAAACTGTGGCGGCGATCACCGGTCGCCGCGAATCTCTTCAACAAACTTCTCTCACTCACACTTAAATCACAATGGGCAAGCCAACAGGATTCATGGAAATCGCTCGCAAGACCGATTCCGAAATCGCTCCGATCGAACGCCTCAGAAACTGGAAGGAATTCAAGCTCCACGGCGATGATAAAGAACGCCGCGCCCAAGGCGCGCGCTGCATGGACTGTGGCACGCCGTTCTGCCACACCGGCCACATCGTTTCCGGCATGGCATCGGGCTGCCCGGTCAACAACCTGATCCCGGAGTGGAACGATTTGATTTTCCGTGGCCGTTGGAAGGAAGCACTGGAGCGCCTTCATAAAACCAACAACTTCCCCGAATTCACCGGTCGCGTCTGCCACGCTCCTTGCGAAGGCTCGTGCGTGCTCGGCGTGATCGAGCCGCCCGTCACCATCAAGAACAACGAGTGCGCCATCATCGACAAAGGCTTTGATGAAGGTTGGGTTATCCCACGCATCCCCGCGACGAGGACCGGCAAGAAAGTCGCCGTCATCGGCTCCGGCCCAGCCGGTCTCGCTTGCGCCGATCAACTCAATCAAGCAGGTCACAGCGTCACCGTCTTCGAGCGTGAGGACCGCATCGGCGGACTGCTCATGTATGGCATCCCCAACATGAAGCTCGACAAGGAGGAAGTCGTGCAACGCCGCGTCAACCTGCTCGCCGAAGAAGGCATCGTTTTCAAAACCGGCATCCACATCGGCAAAGACGCCGAATGGACCGCCGAAAAACTCCGCAAGGATTTCGACGCCATCGTTCTCTGCTGCGGTGCCACGCTCGGCCGTGATCTCCCCATCGACGGCCGCGATGCAAAGGGTGTCCACCTCGCGATGGAATTCCTCACCGACAACACGCGCTATCAACTCGATCAGAAATTCGATGGCACCATCCCCGCGCTCAACGCCAAGGGCAGAGACGTCGTCGTCATCGGCGGCGGTGATACCGGCACCGACTGCGTGGGCACCAGCCTGCGCCATGGTTGCAAGAGCGTGATCCAACTCGAAATCATGCCGCAGCCGCCGATGGAGCGCGCTCCTAACAACCCATGGCCCGAGTGGCCGAAGGTGTACAAGATGGACTACGGCCAGGAAGAAGCCGCAGCCGTCCAAGGCCAAGACCCGCGCCAGTATCTCGTGCAGACGAAACGTTTCCTCAAAGACGACGCCGGCAATCTATCAGGATTGGAAATCTGCGACATCGAGTGGACCAACGACAATGGCCGCTTCATCCCGAAGGAGAAGGAAGGCAGCGCCCGCATCATCCCCGCGCAGCTCGCATTGCTCGCCATGGGATTCATGGGGCCGGAGCAAGCCATCGTCCAACAGTTCGCACTCGAAACCGACGCCCGCTCGAACGTCAAAGCCGATCACGGCAAGTTCACCACCAACCTCGAAGGCGTCTTCGCCGCCGGTGACGTGCGCCGCGGCCAGTCACTCGTCGTCTGGGCCATCAACGAAGGCCGCGGTGCCGCCCGCGAGTGCGACCGCTTCCTCATGGGCGTGACGAATTTGCCGTAACAATAGAAAACCCCAGCCAGCAAAGGAAACTTACAGCGTGACGGGGTGTTGAGGATAGTTTCATGGCGTAAAAATTTTTCGTTATGTTAATCCCGAACTCCGAAGTTGCCGGGGTGGATCGTTGGAATTTGACCACGGATTACACGGATTTTACGGATTTCTGAATGCATCAAACAGATTTGAAAAGCGTTCCCACAACCTCTTCATAATCGGTGTCAATCCGTGTAATCCGTGGTTCAATTTCTTTTTTCGGGTTAATCCGTTTACGCTGCCCCCAGAGAATAAGGAGAAGGGGTTTGAAAACCATTTCTTTAACCTTAAGAGGTAAATAGAATCGCAGATAGATGCGGATTAACGCAGATAATCATAGAGTTGTGTTAATCCTAAAGAGGAAAAATAGAAAGATCGCCAGAACGGGGCAAGTGACGTAATTTCAAAGTCATGGAAGCTCCGGTGAGCTTGATTTGTGCAACCCTGCGGGTGAGTCGAAAACTGCATCAAAATACCCATCCGGAATTTGCGCGGCCCGCCATGTCAAAGGCGTCTACGGCAAAAAAGACTGACTTGTGCGATGCCCCATGGCTACAGCAACTCCATGCCGCCGGGCTGCTACGCAAATCCTTCCGCCCGGCTCTGGAGATCGTGCTGCTGCGTTTCTTCATGCGGCACCGTGCCGAGATGGTTGGCGATGCGGCCAAGCTGCTCCTGCTCATGCAGAAATCCCTCACCGACATGAACCTCAAACTCCAACATGTTTTCAGCGACATCGACGGCGTCAGCGCCCAAGCCAACATCGATGCCATCCTTTCCGGTGAGCGTGATCCGAAGAAGCTCACCGCCCTGCGTGACAAGCGCTACCGCAGCAGTGCCGTGGACATTATCTAGGTTCTACGCGGCGATTACCACGAAGCCATCGCGGCGTGTGATGAAAAACTTGGCGAGTTGGACGCCCGGGTGGAAAGCGAAGTGTTCAGCCCGCTGCCGGAAGCCCCCAAAGGGCAGCGGAACTTCGGCAAGAACAGCCCGCAAATTGCAGTGATTGAAACCGCCTGGAGGTTTTACGGAGTGGATCTGGGCGGGGTGCCGGGCATCTCGGCAGGACTGCTTTGCATGCTCATCAGTGAAGTCGGCACACGGGAGCAATTGCTGGCCGCCTTTCCCACCCCGGAGCGATTCGTCTCGTGGATGAGACTGTGTACGGACAACCGGATCAGCGGCGGCAAATTGCTCAAGGCCAAAACGCGCAAGGTGGTCTCAGCCGTTTGGCGGGTGCGTTCCGACTCGGCGTGTTCGGATTACAGTAATCACAAAGCCAGATGGGAGGCTATGTGCGCCGGATGGAGGGTAAGCTTGGCAAAGCGGAAGGAACCACCGCCGCTGCGCACAATCTGGCGCGTATCGTCCATGGAATGATTAAGAGCCAGCAACCCTATTACTAAAAAGAGGCCTTCAAGCTCACCCCGCAGAGCGAGGCACGACGACGCAAAGCCCTCGAAAAACAAGCCGCATCACTCGGCCTCACCCTCCAACCCGCCGCCGCGTAACAATTGAAGTTAGTTGGGAGGTTAAGTCATCGAGGTAATTCCACAGGTCATGGCGCGGCTCAAACAGCCACAGAAAAAAAGCCGGGAGTTTGTCTCCCGGCTTTTTGTTAGTGGTTTTAGCTCATGCGGAGCTTCTCATTGCGAAGAAGCTGGATCATGGCGCAGTTGGCGCGGCTTTGATCCGCACGAAGATCGACGGGGCAGTCAGCGGGGCTCCGGTGACAGTAACGTCCACCGTTTGCACATCGCCGACGGTGCCGGTGACGGTTTGGGTGGCAGTGACATCCGTTGGCCAAATCGCCAGATCGGTGGAGGTCTCCACGGTGTAGGTGAGGCCGGTGATGGCCGGGGTGGCACGGCGGGTGTAGGTGAACATGCCGGTGGTCTTGTTGAGCGGCACGGTGATCGGGTTGACCGATGTGCCGAGCGTTGGATTGAGGCCGAAGGCGTATTCCTCTTGGTTCGTCAGACCGTCACCATCGGGATCGGCGGTGGACAGCTTGTCGGCAGGTTCCGTGATCGATGGGAAGGTCGCCATCCAATCATCATAGTCGGTCGCCGTGGGTGCCTCGACCGGGATCAACTGGAAGCCGTTGAAGCCAACGCGGTTATCAACCACAGGGTTGTTCATCACGGTCATCGTGATATTTCCGCCGCCGTTCACCTTGACGCTTTGGAAACGCACGTAGTTGACGCCCGAGACCCAGGTGGTGCCGTTGGTGGATTGGCCGGTATTGTCAATCACGACGGAGGCTCCGGTCGAATTGATGTTTGAGGTCGACCAGGTGCCGACACCGCTGCCATTGATGTGGGCGGAAGCGATCCAGAGGTCGTAGTAAGTGTCGGGAGTCAGGCCGGAGATCGTGAATGATCCCGAGTTGCCCGGCGAGGTGTCGAAGACACGGGCACTTCTGGTGAGCAGCTTGAGAGGAGCATTGAGTCCCCAGTCATCGGCACCCTCGAGACCGCTGGCGGAGAATCCTACCAGAGTCGGAGCACCCACGGTATCGAGTAAGCCGCTAGCCGCTAGTGCGGGCAACGCGGTCACCTGATTCCAAGTCTGCGTGCCGGGAACCGGCGGACCTGCGGGACCCTCGAGATCCACTTCGGGAACATTGGTTCCAGCGGAGACTCTGAGATTGATGATCCCGGTGGCAAGAACGACGGTGACCGCATAGTTTTTATCGGGCACGGCGCTGCTGAGGGTGTAAGTCACCGGATTGGCGGCGGCAAACGTCGGGGTCGGTGGCGTGGTGCCGTCATTGGGCTGGGTGCAAGTTCCGGAAGCCAGCGTGTAAGTGGGCGCGATGGTTGCCAGATTGGTATCCTTCGGCACCACGAGCCGGATGGTCAGCGCGTTGTTGTCGATCACGCCGGGATAGCCGGGAATCCCGAAGGAGGTGAACACCGCCGTGGTGGTGAGGCTGAGGACGCCGGTGCCTTCGGAGAAGGTCCAGGTCTTTGTGCCGTCCACCAAGGTCCAGACGTTGGTGTCTTCAGTGAAGCCATCGACCGCGAAGTTTGCTCCGAAGGATTTGGTGGTGGTATCGACCAATGTCCAAGTGCCGGTCGGATTGGTGACGGCGGAGGTGTTGATGGTGAATGTGCCGTCCAAGGTGGCGGTACCGGCACCGGTGATTTTGTTGGTGGAAGCATTGGTGAGCGCGAAGGTCATACCGCCGGTGCTGGAAAGCGCCAAGGTGTTGCCGGTGGGCACGTTGGTGTTGCCGGTGTAGGTGTTGAGGCCGGTCATGGTCACCGTGCTCAGGCCATCCACCGTCACTGTGCCCGCGCCGGAAATCTCGCCAGAGAGAGTCTGAGCGACCGAACTGCGATAGTTCAGGACGGTATTGAGGCCGAGGGAGATGTTACCTGGGTAGTTGCCAGCGCCGAGGCTTCCCGTTCCCCGGGTATTCTCAGTGGCCAAACCGTTGGCCGCATTTGGCCCGGTGAACAAGCCGCCCACCGTAAGGGTGGAGACGCCGGTCAGTGCGGTATTGAAGTTCACCATCGAAATCGGGCCGGTGAAGGTGCTGGTCCCGACGAGACTGAGATGTTGCGAATTTCCTGTTCTGAACGTCACGCTGAGCGAAGTCGGGCTGGAGTCGGAAGAATCGGAGATGCCGCCGGTGAAGATCATACTCTCGCGGTCACCATTGCCGTTGTTGCCCATGAACAAGGCGAGGGTCTTGTCACCGGTGCCGCTGGCGGTCACGCTGCCGAAGGTGAAGCGGGTGTCGTTGTCGTTGACCCTGATTGTCACGGTTCCCGGGCCGGTGCCTGCGAGATTGAGCGGGCGGTCCGTCGCTTGGTTGATCCGCGGGGTGGTGCCATTCGTCTGGAGAGTGGTGCCGTTGTAGAGGTCGATAGTCGCGTTCGGTCCCGCCGGAGGAGCGCCCAAGGGGCCGTTCACGCCGGCGTTGGTGAAGGCGACTGGACTGCCAATCCGCAGGGTGCCTGCATTGACGCTCGTTTTCCCGGTGTAGCTGTTGACATTGGTGATCAGCAATTCGCCGCTGTTAGCCTTAGTCAGACCGCCAACACCCGAGATGGCACCGCTGTTGATGCTGACTTGCCCACCGCCGCTGCCGCCGAGGGTGGTGTCGGCCGTCAGATTGAGGGGCGCACTGATGGTAACTGTGCTAGCCGAGTTTTGACTGATCGCTGGCGGGGTGGGTCCGTTGCTGGTGAGGGCGAGGCTATTGTTGCCTGCGAGGGTCACTGCACCAGCGAAGTTGAGCTGGTTGAGGAGGAAGCCATTGTTCAGATTCTGGGTAGTCGTGTAAGTGCCACCTGGGGTGAAATTAAGCGTGTAATCCGCTCTCCCGTCATTGTTCGGTTTGGTGACGATGAGCAAATCGTTGGTCCATTTCGCGCTATCGCTCCAGTTGCCGGCGACGGCGCTGGCCCAGGTGAAGATGGTTGGCACGGGACCTTCGGTGACCGTGACGGTGTAGTCTTTGGTGCTAAGATCCTCGGCGGTGATCGTGTAGGTCTGCGCACTTGAGAAGTTCCGTGTGGTGCCGGAAACCGGGCTGCCGGTGGCGGAGGGGGAAACCGTGTAGGTCGGCGCCATGTTGCGGTTCGTGCCAGTCGGCACGGTCACGCTGATGTTGGTGCCGGAAATAACGGTATCCTGTTGACCGGGAAAGACGAAGGTAAGGATGTCCTTGGCCGTAGCCGCAGCGGGGGTCGCCATGACGGTGGTGGAATAGACGCTGGTGCCCGCAGTATTGGTCGCAGAGACCTTGATATCATAGGACACGGTGTTGGTCAGGCCGGTGACGGTGTAGGACAAGCCCGACACGCCGGAGACAATCTGCTCCGTGCCGCCTAAAGTAGGCGTATAGGATACGTTATAAGTCGCGGCGAAGGGCACCGCAGGCCAGCTCACACTGACCGCTCCCGAAGAAACTGGAGTTGCCACCACCCCGGTGGGTGCGGCGGGCGCAGGCAGGGCAGGATAGGTCGTAGTCAAGGCGTATTTGGCGCTCAGGTAGGTGCCGACTTGAAGCTCCTCCGCACCCGACAAGGCGCGGTTGTAAATCAGGATTTCAGCGATGTCACCCTGCCAACTCCCGTTGTAAATCCGATCTTGGCAGATCTGATTGGCCTGCACGTTACCGGTGGTCACGAGGGAGACCAATTGGAATCCGGATGGGAGCGAGGTCGTGGCCCCATTGATGACATTCCCCATGAGCTTGGTGGTGCCACCCGTGATGCTGCCGGAGGCATAAGTGGAGTCCCACAGCTTTCCGGCGTTACCACCATATCCCCGATGGAATTGGTAAGTGCTGTCGTCCCCCAGCAAAAACCTGCTCCCCGAGCTTGTGTCCTTGAACACCCAGAAGACGGTGCGAATGGTCGAAATGCGGGTGAATTGGAAGTAATCCCCGGTGTTCCCGCCACCCGACTGGAAGCGCACCACAGGTTGGCCGTTCAGCGCGCCAGTCACATACTGGGGATAACCCGCGCTCGATCCGCCCTGACGGACGGCATTGTTGGCCAGACCGGAGGAATCCGTCCAGGTGTTGAGCTGTGTGCCGTTGGCTGTTCCTGTGATTTGAGACGCATCCATGCGCAAGACCAAGCCGCTGGTGACGGGTAATTGCGCGTGGACGGTCGGAGCTAGACCCAGCAATGCGGCTGCCACTGAAGGCACCGCGAGGGTTAGATGTTTCAGGTTACCTGAAATCGACTTAATAATGCGGAGCGGATTCATGGGGAATTTTTTGGTTAGTGGACACTGAGGTTGGTGGTCTCAAACAATTAACTTAAATATTGAAAAAAAGAAAATCAGAATTTCGCAATTAAAATTTTGGCGGCAACTAGATCTTAAGATAGCCCAGTTCCCCCAAGCCCAGCGTGACCGACGGACGGACCGATGGTCAGCCCATCCGAAGTCGGACTGCGCGGGACACGTCGGAGCATTCCCACCGGGCACGCGCGTCATGTTAAGCCCGAATACAGAAATTGAATACGGATTATGAAGAAGTTGTGGAAACGATTTCGAAACCTGTTTGGTGTATTCTGAAATCCGCGTAATCCGCGGTCAAAACTCCAACGAATCACCCCTGCAACTTCGTAGTTCGGGCTTAACGGATTGTAAGAGCATCAGGGGAATTTATCCGCTCACTTCGGGGGTGAGTGAATACAGCTCATGGGTCTAAAAATATCCTCTGTGAAAACCGTGAAAATCCGTGAAATCCGTGGTGAAATGAGTCGTCACACCGTTTCTCATTTTCCTTTTTAGTATCACATTGCCAGCTTATGGGCATCGGCGAACACGTTTCGTCGCTCCGTGGTCCTTAACTTGACGCGTATGTCCGCGCGCATGATTTCCCCACAAAAAAAGCCGGGAGTTTGTCTCCCGGCTTTTTGTTAGTGGTTTTAGCTCATGCGGAGCTTCTCATTGCG
>JANMLQ010000022.1:0-11828 GCA_031372635.1 Akkermansiaceae bacterium
AATTTCGCCCTCACCCTGCCCAAGCCGCAATCCGATCTGGCGCGGGAGTCGCTCAAGGATCCGTATCGCTTCGATTTCCTCGGCCTGGGCGAAGAGGCGCAGGAGCGGGAGATCGAACACGCGCTGGTGAAGCATGTCACCGATTTCCTGCTGGAACTGGGCGCGGGCTTCGCCTTTGTCGGTCGGCAGGTTCTCTTGGATGTCGGTGGGGAGGAATTTTTCATCGATCTGCTTTTCTACCACCTGAAGCTGCGCCGCTACGTGGTGATCGAGCTGAAGGCCGGAAAATTCAAGCCGGAGCACCTCGGGCAGTTGAGCTTTTACCTGACAGCGGTGGACGCGCAGATGAAGCACCCGCAGGACGGCCCGACCATCGGACTGCTCCTTTGCAAAAGCAAAAACAAGGTGGTTGCGGAATACGCGCTGCGCGACAAAGCGCAGCCGCTGGGCGTGGCGGAATACCAACTCGTCGAATCCCTGCCCGCCGAATTCCAAACCAGCCTGCCAAGCATCGAGCAGATCGAACGCGAGTTAGCGAAAGAATGAGGAGAAGGGATTTGCAATCCCTTTCACAAGCCAAGCGAAACCACGAAAGAAACCGAAACCAAGCAAAGGGATTGAAAATCCCTTCTCCATATGTTCCTGAACCCCCACAAGCCGATAGACCGACACACGGTGAACCTGCCCCACTGGCAGCAGGGGGAAACCTGGGTTTTTGTGACATGGCGGACGGCGGATTCCCTGCCGAAGGCGGTTGTTGAAAAGCTCGCGGCACAACGAACTGGCTGGGAATCCGCCCACCCGAAGCCATGGGACGAGAAGACCCAGAAGGAATACAGCCGCCGTTTCACTCTTGGATTTGAAGCGCTCTTGGATGATGCCCATGGGGAATGCCTTTTGCGTGAGAAGAGGTTCCGCGATTTCGTCTCGGCCGCGCTGCTGCATTTCCACGGGGAGCGGTATCATCTGGATACTTTCGTAATCATGCCCAACCATGTGCATGTGATTTTTCATCCGATCAGTGAGAACCGCCTGGAAGATATTCTACAGACATGGAAGCGTTTTACTGCTCGTGAAATCAACAAGCTGCGCGGGCAGACCGGCAGCCTGTGGCAGCGGGAGTATTGGGACCGGCTGATCCGAAGTGAAAAGCAGCTTGTCTGGACTAGGAATTACATTCTGAAGAATCCCACTCAATTGCCTGAGGGAGCTTATGCGCTGTGGCAATGTGGAGAAGGGATTTGCAATCCCTTTCACAAGCCAGATGAAATCACGGAAGATGCCAATGCTACGGAAAGGGATTGCAAATCCCTTCTCCATGACGAAACCACGAAAGAAACCGATTCTCTGCAAAGGAATTGAAAATCCTTCTCCTTATGATGACTCCAATCCCTTCCGTTTCCGTCACCTACGCGCAGGACGGCAGTTCCACGCGTTCCAACGCGCTTGGCATGCGCCCGATGCAGGAACGCGCCTATCAGAAGCGCGGCGAGCCATATTTGCTCATTAAATCGCCTCCAGCCTCGGGCAAAAGCCGGGCGCTGATGTTTATCGCCTTGGACAAACTGGCGAATCAAGGACTCAAGCAAGCGATCGTTGTGGTGCCGGAGCGGTCCATCGGCGGGAGTTTCCAAGATGAGCCGCTGAGCAAGTTTGGTTTTTTCGCCGATTGGAAGGTGGAGCCGAAGTGGAACCTGTGCGATGCGCCGGGCACGGACAACGGCGGCAAGGTGGAGTCGGTAAGGAAGTTCCTCGAAAGTGGGGATAAGGCGCTGGTCTGCACGCACGCGACGTTCCGCTTCGCGATGGAGAAATTCGGGCCGGAGGTTTTCGATGATCGCTTGATCGCCGTGGACGAGTTCCATCACATTTCAGCGAGCCCGGACAACCGCTTGGGCGAACACATCCGGCAGCTCATGCTGCGGAACAAGATCCACCTCGTGGCGATGACCGGTTCCTATTTCCGCGGCGACGCGGAGGCGGTGCTGCATCCGGACGACGAATCGAAGTTCGATACCGTCACCTACACCTATTACGAACAGCTCAACGGCTACGAATATCTGAAGCAGCTCGACATCGGCTATCTCTTCTACTCCGGAGACTACCTCACGCGGGATCAAAACAATGAAGCCGAGAAGTGCATCTTCGATGTCTTGCAACCCGGCGAGAAGACGATTCTCCACATCCCCAACGTCAACGCGCGGGAGAGCACGAAGGACAAGATCAAGGAAGTGGAGCACATCATCGAGGGGCTGGGCGAATGGCAGGGAAGCGATCCGCAGACGGGTTTTCAACTGGTGAAGACCCCCGAGGGAAAGATCCTGAAAATCGCCGATCTGGTGGACGACGATACGGCGAAGCGGGAGAAAGTTTCCGCCGCGCTGAAAGATCCTGCGCAGAAGAACAACCGGGATCATGTGGACATCATCATCGCTCTCGGCATGGCGAAGGAGGGCTTCGACTGGATCTGGTGCGAGCACGCGCTGACGGTTGGCTACCGGTCCAGCCTCACAGAGATCATCCAGATCATCGGCCGCGCCACCCGCGATGCGCCCGGCAAGACGCGCGCCCGATTCACCAATCTCATCGCCGAGCCGGATGCCTCGGAAGGGGCGGTGACGGAAGCAGTGAACGACACGCTCAAGGCCATCGCTGCGAGCCTGCTGATGGAACAGGTGTTGGCACCTCGTTTCGAATTCCGATCCAAGAACCAAAGCAATGAAGAAACTCCGGGATACGATTATGGGCCGGGAGGGTACGACCCGGAGAAGACGAACATCGGTGTGAACCCCACGACGGGACAGATCCAACTGGAGATTAAAGGGCTGGCGGAGCCGAAAAGCCATGAGGCGGAACGGATCTGCAAGCAGGACTTGAACGAACTCGTCACTGCCTTCGTGCAGGACAAGCGGACGATTGAGCGCGGGTTGTTCGATGAGGAATTGGTCCCCGAGGAACTCACGCAGGTCCGCATGGGCAAGATCGTGCAGGAGCGGTTTCCGAATCTGGACGACGGAGATTTGGAAGCCGTGCGTCAACACGCCATCGCGGCACTGAATCTCGTCCAACAGGCCAAGAAAATGCTGGGTGGCGGCGGTAGCGACAGCAGCGAACCCACTCCCAACACGTCACTGATCGATGGCATCCGCAGATACGCGATGGATGTCCGGGAACTGGACATTGACCTGATCGACCGGATCAACCCGTTCGGCGTAGCCTACGCCATCCTGTCGAAAGCGATGAACGAGGAACGGTTGAAGCAGGTGGCCGCTGTGATCGCTGGCCGCCGTGGGAATCTGACGCTCGAAGAAGCGCGAGGGTTGGCAAAACGCGCGCTGGAGTTTAAGAAAGAAAAGGGAAGGCTGCCGTCCCTGACTTCACCCGACGCTTGGGAGAAGCGGATGGCGGAAGGCGTGGCCTTCCTGCAACGGGAAGCGATCAACCAGAAAAATGGCTAAGAAGATCACAGACGATGATTTGGAGTTGCTGGGCGCGCTGGGGGTGGAAACCGAGGCTCGCAAGAGCGGCGGCCTTTCCGCGCGTGATCAACGGATCATCGCAGGTTTCGAGGAGATCGGTCGTTTCGTGCAGGAGCATGGCCGGAGGCCGGAGCATGGCGAGAGCCGTGACATTTTCGAACGGCTATATGCCGTCCGGTTGGACCAGATGCGGAAGTCAGGAGAGTGCCGAGAGGTCTTGAGAGGCATGGACCCGCATGGGCTTCTCGATGCTGACGCGGAGATTTCTTCGAGTGTTGTGAGGGAAGAGCCTACGGATGCAGAATTGCTCGAGGCGTTGGGCGTCGATCCCGGTGGGGATGTGACAGAGCTTGTTCACGTGCGATCTCGCGAAGAAATCAGAGCCGCCGAGGAGGTCGCTCAGAGGAATCCCTGCAAGGATTTCAGTGAGTTCCAGCCCATTTTCGAGAAGGTGCAGCGCGAACTAACTTCCGGTCTCCGGCAGACCCTAAAATACAAAGACAATGCCGAGGTGAACGTGGGCGATTGTTTCATCCTCGACGGGCAAAAGGTGCTGGTTGCTGGAAAAGGGGAATTATTCACCAATTACTATGGTCGCCCCGACAGCCGGTTGCGGGTGATTTTCGACAATGGCACGGAGAGCGATTTGCTCGTGCGTTCGCTCCAGCGAGCCTTGAACAAAGACAAGGTCAGCCGCCGGATCACTGAACTGGACTTAGGGCCGCTCTTCTCGGACGAGGAAGAGGAGGGAGATCAGCAAACGGGTTCAATTTATATTCTCAGGAGCAAGTCGGAGCATCCGTTTGTCGCGGAGCATCGGTCGGTGATTCACAAGATCGGGGTCACCGGCGGAGACGTGAAAGCGCGGATCGCTAATGCAAAGAAAGATCCGACCTATTTGCTGGCGGATGTGGAGATCGTGGCGACCTTCAAGCTATCCAACATCAACCGGAAGAAGCTGGAGGCATTGCTTCACCGGTTTTTCGGCAGTGCCCGTTTGGACATGGAGTTGAAGGATCGTTTCGGTTCGCAGGTGGAACCCAAGGAGTGGTTTCTGGTTCCGCTAGATGCCATTGAGGAGGCGATTGAAAAGCTCAAGGAGGGAAGCATCGGCAGTTTTCGATATGACTCGAAGAAGGCGGAAATTGTTTCCATATGAGTTGTTGGACCACTACGAGACGCGGACGAGCGTGCTAGAGGCAAGGCGATGATCGTTGCGATGAGCCGGGACATTTTCGTAAATGGGGTGGGTTCTCGCGGGTTGACTGCGGTTTTCAGTCAGGAAGATTTTCCGGCCCAGCGCAGCCACCTGACCGGAACCATCTCCGCACTTCAAATCCGGCGTGCGTTTCTAGTATTACCGATTGCGGAAACTCGTTCCTGAATTCCGGAAACCGCGTGTCTCCTTCATGCTCGGCGGTCACATGACTCACCAGCAAATCGTCCAGCAGTGGCATGAACACCGCGTAAATCTCCGCGCCGCCTATGATGAAGACGCGCCCGGCAAGATCCGTTAGTTTCTCCAACTCCTCCGGCCCGTGAATCACCTCCACGCCTGGTGCCGACCACGCCTTGTCGCGTGTCAGCACGATGTTGCGGCGCTTTGGCAGCGGTCTGCCGATCGACTCGTAAGTCTTGCGGCCCATCACGATCGGATGTCCGCTCGTGATGCGTTTGAAAAACGCCAGATCCTCCGGCAGGTGCCATGGCAGAGTGCCCGCGCGGCCGATCACCCGGCCCGGTGTCATCGCGACGATCGCTGTGAGGTGTGCTTTCAATGCCGCCACCTGTATCGGCACCCCATCACCGCCGCAAGCCTTCACCACGCTTTGCCAGAACCAGCGAAGCCGCACGGGATCAGCACTTCAGCCGTGATAGTGACACCGGCGATGCAACGTGGAATTGAGCGAGCAAACATCAATCGCTCATCCACGCATTCAGGATTTCCACAGCGGCGGCTTGGTCGATGACAGACTTCTGTTGGCGTGCATTGCGTCCTGCTTCGCGGAGCTTGGCGGATGCCGATGATGTGGTGAGCGATTCATCCACAAACACCAACGGGATTTCCGGCAGACGCTCGCGCAGCAAATCCGCGAAGGCGCGAACCTTGGCAGCAGACTCACCCTCGCTGCCATCCATGCGGATGGGCAGACCGACCACGAGCGTGCGGATCTTCCGCTGTTCCACTAACTCCGCGATGCGCGAAAACGGCTCCGTTTTCGCGCGGTCGATCGTTTCCACCGGATGCGCGAGAATTCCGAAGTCATCCGTCGCGGCGATGCCGATGCGAGCATCGCCATGGTCGATGCCCAGCGCGGGGTGTGGGGTGTTTGTAGGGTCGGTGGTCAATGGGGGAGGATGAAATGAGGACGCGATGATCGCAAGGTGGTTTTGCTTTGGACTGCGTGCAGCCTGCTGCAGTCCAAGGCGCGCTCACAACAAACCCTCTGGCAGCAGCGGCGACAGGTTCTTGATCGCGTCCGCGTCGTTGCGGTTGGCGACTAACAAGGCGTCCTCGGTCTGTACGACGATGAGGTCTTCCACTCCTAACAGGGCGACGCGGCTGCCGGGGCGGGCGTTGAAGACGATGTTGTTGTTTGAATCCAGCGCGGTGATTTCGCAGTTGGCGCGGTTTTCCTCGCCGTAGGCTTGCAGGTATTTGGCGACGGAGAGCCAGGAGCCGACGTCGTCCCAGTCGAAGGTGGCTTCGATGTTGAGGACGCGGTCGGCTTTTTCCATGAGCGCGTAGTCGATGGAGCGGGCGGGAAGCTGCGGGAACTTTTCTGCGACGGTGGCTAACAGATCGGGCGATTGTTTCATCTCGTCGATGAAGGCGGCGAGTTCGGGCGCGTGTTTGGCGAGTTGTGCGGTGACGGTGGGGATGGACCAGACGAACATGCCTGCGTTCCATGAGAAACCGCCTTGGCGCAGGAAGTCTTCGGCGACTTGCGGGCTGGGTTTTTCGCGAAAGCGTTTCACTTCATGTGGCGCGTGCTTGAGGCCGGGGATGTTGGCGTTTTCACCGCGTTCGATGTAGCCGTAGGACGGGCAGGGCCAGGTGGGCTGGATGCCGATGGTGACAAGGCCGTCGGACGATTCGGCGGCGGCGAGGGCATCGCGCATGACTTCCTGATAGGCAGTGGTGTCGCGGATGAGTTGGTCGGCGGGGATGACGAGCATGACGGCGTGCGGATCACGCGCGGCGACGAGGCCGATGCCGAGTGCGACGGCGGGTGCGGTGTCGCGTTTCGCTGGCTCGGCGAAGATGTTTTCCGGTGGGAGCATGGAGGCGTTTTCGCGGACGGCCTGTGCCTGGAGTTGGTTGGTGAGGATGAGGATATTTTCGCGTGGGACGAGGCCATCGAGGCGGTGGATGGCGTGTTCTAACAAGGTGCCGTCGCCGAAGAGATCGAGCAGTTGTTTCGGCCTCGCGTTGCGGCTGAGCGGCCAGAAGCGGGTGCCGGAGCCGCCGGCGAGGATGAGGGCGTAGGTGTTTTCCGGTGTGGGCATGAGAGTGGGGGAGTCTTGCGGGATTCGCGGGAGAGGGAAAGCAGGAACGGGGAACATTTTGTTTTCCATGGTTGTCGTGAGGGCGCACGACCGCTAAATTCGCAACATGTCAGACGAGCACACTGAATCGACGCCCGCATGGATAGAAACCAGCGCCCTCACGGCTCCGGCGTTGCTCGGAGCATCGGCGGGGCTTTTGTTGGGAGACTTGATGCATCGCAGCGCGCGACGCGGCGTGGGCATCGGACTTGGTGTGCTGGGCGTGGCGGCGCTGCTGCCCTTCGCCGTGGGCGGAGTGGCGTGGTTAGTGACAGGCCCGAAAAGCCGCGTGGGCGTGCGCCGCAAGATCCAACGCATCCGCGATGCCGGGATCGGTGTGCCGGACTACGATGAAGTCGATCAGGAGTTGCGCGATCAGGGGTTGATCTAAGCGCCATGCGGGTGGCTGTGACAGGTACGACTGGGCGCGTGGGTGCGGCCCTTGCGCATCATCTAGCAGACAGCCATGAGGTAATTCCGCTGCCGCGCAGCGTGTGTGATCTGGCAGATGCAGATTCGTTGAACGCGGCGCTCGATGGCTTGGAGTGCGATGTTTTCATCAACCCAGCAGGCATCACCAGTCTGGAAGTCTGCGAGGATGATCCGCGCTTGGCGATGCAGGTGAACTCTGCCGCGCCGGGAATCATCGCGCTGTGGGCCGCCGCGCGAGGCGTTCCGATGATCCACTTCAGCACGGACTATGTCTTCGCTGGTGATACGATGATGGCGCTCGGCGAAGACATGCCTGCTAGGCCGGTGAATGTTTATGGGCGTAGCAAGTTGGCCGGAGAACAGGCGGTAATCATTCATCCAGGCAATCTGGTGTTGCGCGTTTCATGGGTGTTCGGGCCGGAGAAGGTCTCGTTTATTGATCAGATTTTCGATGCGGCGGTGGCAGGTCGGCCTCTTGCTGCGGTGGCGGACAAG
The DNA here is from genome assembly GCA_031372635.1 of Akkermansiaceae bacterium. GTDB lineage: Bacteria > Verrucomicrobiota > Verrucomicrobiia > Verrucomicrobiales > Akkermansiaceae > Luteolibacter. The sequence continues at coordinate 7,956 of JANMLQ010000022.1, forward strand.
TTTTCGTTGCCCACCTGCACCACGGATCTCGCGCACTGGATTTCCTGCCTATTGGAGAAGAAAGCGAGCGGCTTGCTACACGCCTGCAATCCCGGTGAGCCGGTGAGTTGGCACGGCCTCGCCTGCGCTGTGGTTCGTGAAATGCACGCCTGTGGAGTGATTGGAAACATCCCAGTTATCGCGGAACAGACACTCGCAGAGATGAGTTCGTTCCGCGCGGTGCGTCCACGTTTCACTGCGATGGAGACGGGCCGTTTGGCGAAGCTGCTGGGTGAGCCGCTGCGCCCGTGGTCGGATGCTGTTTCCGGATACGTGCGTGCTCGTTGTGTCACGGAAACACCACCCGCGCCGTGACGGGGAAGTGGTCGGAAACCATCGGCTCGTCCTTGTCGCGGATGGTGGCTGATAGCACCTGCGCTTCTTGGCTGGCGAAGATGTGATCGACCTTCAGGCTGCCTCCTCGTGAGCCTTTCCAGAAGTGTAGTGTGGTGCGTGCGGATTCGCTGGGATGCAGTTGATCGAAGGTATTGATGAGCGGTTGCCGCCATAACTCATCGCGACCTGCGAGCTTGGCGCGCCGCCCGGAAAGATAAGCCACGGCTGGATTATTCTCCACCGCATTGAAATCACCTAACAGAACGACCGGCTGCGCGGGCTGTCGCCGCTTCTCGATGCGCTGCGCCAGCAACAAGGCCGCGCGTTCGCGTGAGGGCTGATTGCGGTGATCCCAATGGGTGTTGAATACGTAGAAGCCACGCCCGGTGGAGCGGTCCAGCAGTCTGAGCCATGTGGCGACGCGCGGGATTTCGTTGCCCCATGTTTTCGAGCCGGGTGTTTCCGGTGTGTCGGAGAGCCAGAAGGTTCCGCAGTCGATTGGGTCCACCTCGAAACGATCACGCCGATAGAAGATGCCCGCGTATTCGCCTGCTCGTTTCCCGTCATCACGGCCTTCACCATAGAATTCGTAGTCCGGAAGTGAGGCCCACAAATCCGCAGCTTGTCCGTGCAATGCTTCCTGCACGCCGATGATGTCCGGCGCTTCTTCGCGGATCATGCGCACGGAGCCGATGACCCGCTTTTGCCATGATCTGGAATCCACATCGCCGTCGTTCTCGTAGCGGATGTTGAAGCTCATCAGCCGCAGTGCCAGCCTGCCGTCCTGCGCGACGGGTAGCGCTTTTGGCGGCTGATTTTTCCGGCATGCCGCAGTGCCAGCGAGCAGCAGAATCAGGCAGATGTGGAAGAAGCGGGGCATTGGTTTTTCCACCTCAGAAAAAAAAGCCGCACCCGGTGGGGAGCGGCTTTTTCAGAAAATGTTTTTCGGAAACGATCAGTTCGAGGCTACCACCACATTGATGCGGCGGGACTCCTTGTCGAACATCACGCGACCGTCGATGAGTGCGAATAGCGTGTGATCGCGGCCCATGCCGACGCCGAGTCCGGGATGCACCTTGGTGCCGCGCTGGCGAATCAGAATGTTACCGGCGATGACGGCTTGGCCGCCGAATTTTTTCACGCCGAGGCGCTTGCTGCGTGAATCGCGACCGTTCTTGACGGAGCCTTGTCCTTTTTTATGGGCCATGGAAGTAGGTGGTTGAGTGGTTGGGGATTAGCCTGCGATCGAGGTCACCTCGAGCGTGGTCAGGCTGCGGCGGAAGCCCTTGGTCTTGTGGAAACCCTTGCGGCGCTTGAACTTAAACGCGATGCCTTTGGGGCCGCGGAATTGGTTGACGACTTTGGCGGTCACTGATGCGCCTTGGACGGTCGGTGCGCCGATTTTCACGGTCTCACCTTCGCCCACGATCAGCACGTCGAACTTGATTTCGGAGTCCACCGCAGCGTCGAGCTTCTCGACGTCGAACTTGGTGCCTTCTTGGACGCGGTATTGTTTACCGCCGGTTTTGATCACTGCGTAGGCCATGGCCGTATGGGAAAATAGGTTGATCCGCCCCCGTGGGCGGGCGGGGAGAACACCACGGCACTCCCACCGGCGCAAGGTTTTTTTGCCCGGATTTTGGATTTTTGAAAATCAGGCGAAATGCCTGCCCGCTCATGCCTTCTGCGCCGGTGAAAACGGTCTTCCGATGCGGTGGTGACAGGGATGTATCACCGAATTTGTGATTGCCAGAACGGCAAGAGATCGCCAGTAGTTCGGACATGTTTATTTTAAGGGAATTAAAAATCTGCGGGCGCTCGGCTCTAATAAATGCCACATCCAGCGGGGTGGCTTTCGTTTTCGCACTGCTGATCGCATGTGGAAATGCGGACGCCAAAACCCTCTACGTGAATACCAAGGCCGCGCCGGGTGGCAAGGGCACGAGTTGGCCCAGCGCCTACAAGTTTCTCAGGGATGCGCTCGATCACAGTGATTCCGGTGATCAGATCTTCGTCGCGAAGGGCATCTACTATCCCGATGACGGTGCCAGCGGTATCTTTGGAAGCCGGAAAATGTCCTTCGAACTCAAGGGCCAGAAAATCTACGGCGGCTTCGCAGGAAACGAATCTTCACTCGCCCAGCGGAACACGAAGGTCAACACCACGGTGCTCTCGGGAGCGATCTGGTCCGGTGATAACGCGAGTGATTTCTGGTCGCTGCATGTCGCGGTGGTGAATCAGAACTCCACTCTGGACGGCTTCATCGTTGAAGACGGCCATGCCAACGGCGGCCATTCGTGGAACTATCCCAACGTCACCGAATACGATCGTGGCGGCGGCTGCTATGTGGAGACCGGAAAAACGCTGATCCTCGCCAACTGCATCTTCAGGGGCAACCGCGCGCTTGCCGATGGCGGTGCGATCTACGTGGAGGGAGACGCTGGCAAGGTGATCGCCAGCAACTGCTCCTTCCATCACAACGAAATCCGCCTCGATTACAACATCACCACCGGCAACTCAAGCGGCGGAGCGATCAAGGGCAACGTGGAGGCCTCTAACTGCAATTTCGTTTCAAACATCGTCAACGTGCAGAATTACTACGAAGGCAAATTTTCCACAGCGTTTGGTGGGGCCATCGCTGGAAACGTCAGGGCGCATCGCTGCGAGTTCGTCGATAACAGGGTTTATTCCGACGGCGAGCCGCTACTCGAGCCGACTGCGGACGGCGGCGCGATCTTCGGCGACTTTACCGGCACTGATTGCGTTTTCACAAATAACCAAGCGTATGCCACGATGACCACCGGAGTCTCTTCCGGCGGAGCGATCAGCGGCAAGGTCGTCAAAGCCTTCAACTGTGCGTTTTCTGGAAACAAGAGCGGCACCGGCATCGCGAAGGCCGATGAAGTCACCAACGGCGGCGGTGGCGCAGTCCATACCGGCAACGGCAAGTCCACGCTCGCTAACTGCGTCTTCGTGGAAAACACCAGCGCCTTCCGTGGCGGCGCGGTGCAAGGCGGCCTCAATCGCGAGACCGACTCCATCTCCATCTCTAACTGCACCTTCCTCAATAACGGCGTGACCACCGGCCTCTATGGCGCGGCGCTTTCCTGCGGCGGCATCGTCAGCTCGCTCAACAATATCCTCTGGTTCACGGACCTGACTTCCGGCGGTTTTTCCAGGGACAAACTCATCCACGTCGGCTTCAAGGGCGCGCTCAGGAATTCAAGTGACGAATATCCTGCTCCCTCTTCCGCCGGGGCGAATCTCATCAAGGGCGGGCAATCTGCCATCACCCTCGGCATCATCGCGGATTTGTTCCTCGTTTCACCTTCGCTGTTGTTCGTGGATTCCGATCCGATGTTCTCTAACATCAGCGACCCGGATGGAGCCGACAACAAATGGGGCACCAGCGATGACGGCCTGCGTTTGAAAGCCGGCAGCCCAGCGCTCGGCAAATCACTCGACCCACGGACGCCCGGCTTCGTGGACGTACGCCCG
>JANMLQ010000153.1:0-8435 GCA_031372635.1 Akkermansiaceae bacterium
CACGCCGACATGCTGAAGATGACGCGCGACATGGGCGAACCCACCACCGTCAAACTCGCCGACGGCACCACCGTCAGCGACTACCCGACGATGGTCGGCAAAACCGGCGGCGCGCCCACCTTCGCCGTCGGCATGGCCACCATGTTCGCCAAAGTCATCCCGGGAAAAGCCACGATCTCGCTCTGGTATCACTTCGCCATCATGTTCGAGGCGCTGTTCATCCTCACCACGCTTGATGCCGGCACGCGCGTCGGGCGCTTCATCCTCCAGGATCTGCTGGGCAACGTTTGGAAACCACTCGGAGACACCTCGAACTGGCTCGGCAACATCACCGCCACCGGACTGCTCGTCGCCGCGTGGGGCTTCTTCCTCTATCAGGGAGCCATCGATCCCGAGGGCATCGCTAAGAGCCTCTGGCCGATCTTCGGCATCTCTAACCAGCTTCTTGCCGTGATCGCCTTCTGCCTCGGCACCACGCTGCTCATCAAGTCCGGAAAAGTCCGCTACTGCTGGGTCACACTCGTGCCGCTCGTTTTCCTCGCCTCCGTCACCTTCGCCGCGGGATGGATGAAGATCTTCTCGCCCAAAGCCGCCGGTTTCCTGCCCGCTGTTAGAAAACTCGAAGCCCAGCTCGCCGCCGGAGTCCCTGCGGAAAAACTCAAGTCCGTGGAAACCGCGCTCTTCAACGCCCGCCTCGACATCGTAGTGGTCGCGGTCTTCCTCACCTTCGTGACAGCCATCATCCTCGGCTGTGCATGGGAATGGTGTCGCATCCTCTCCGGCGCGAAGAAGGCGCAGCTTCACGAGTCACCCTACGTGGCGCTGGAAACGGGAGGCTGAAAGTCCGAAAGCTTGTTAGCCGGGTGATACCTGTGACGCAGGCACCGCCCGTCCCCTCCTTCGCGAAGCGGAATCCCAACACAGGCCGTGCTTGAGGCGCTGCATCGGTGACCGGATGTGAATTGGAGTACTCCAACCCCATTCACTGGTACCATTCATTCTGCTTGCCTAAGAAAAATTACCATCCCAAAAAAACCAGCGGTGCCTCATTCTGGCGGTCGCTTTTTCCCCTTACCCTGATGGCGAGTTTGGGGATTCTTGCTGAATCTTGGCAATTTTTCGATCCGGCATTCGGCGCGTTTGATAATGGCTCCCGGCGATATTCCCAAGGCAAATGCTATCCTGCCCAGAGTTTCCACGGATGGAGCCGCGCCGCCCTGCTCCAGCGTTGTAATGAACGATCTCGCAAGCCCGGTTCTCGTCGCCAGTTCGTTTTTGGAGATACCTCGGCTCTCACGCAGTATTGTTAACTCCACTGGCACAGCTCGTCTCAGTTGTTCCGCCCACTCTCCAGCATTCATATCCAGTCATGTTGGGGAATACCTCTCGCCAAATAGGGGTTCGATATTCAGGTCATAATGTAGCCACTTTTTTGGGCTATTCGCTTGACCTTACATAGGCGGGAATTCCAATGTGCAACCAACTTATGAAAACGACTGCGCTCGTAATATTCGCCACCCTAGCTAGCGTGGCGATTGTCCAGTCTCAAGAGACGGACGCTGCTGATTCCAAAAGTGCCATAGTGCCGCTAACAAATACACGCGCCATCATTCCACATTCTCTCGCGCTTGCGGAGTTCACCCCGCCCGCGCCGCTAGTGGTGAGAAGAGTCCCGACAATGCGAATCGATTCTGCGCTCACGATACCGACTGCCTCTTTACGCACGCTCACGATCATCCGTGGCGAGGCTTCCAAGTTGCCGAACATCCCACTTCCGCCTGTTGAGCAGGTGCGTGCGGCGCGCACCCTTACACCTGATTACATTGCCCGAAACATTTATCGCCGGCGTCACAGTTTTAATTTTGGTGCCACGGTGTACGATCACCGTATCAGCCAGATCCACTGGCACCACTCAGATACCGGAGAATCCTACGAAGCGGTTTGTGGTTTCGACATCGGGCTGCTTGCCGGCATTGGTCGCTTCGTCCGCGATGGCGAATCCTATGACTTTATGCTGATGTCATCAAACATCGACACTACCGTTTACCGCCGCATCGCCAGTCGATTTGTACCGCAAATTCCAGAAGTTGCTACAAATTCAATCACGATAATAAAGGGCAATCAAAATGATCCGGTGGGTACGGCACCCATCACCTTAATCAAGGAACTCATCGCAAACGAAAGAATCCGGCTTGTCACCTATCAGGCTGCCCGCTTGCGTCACCAAAAAGCCGCCGCTGCATGGGAAAAAGCTCATCCGGTGCAGCCCCGCGATGAGACGTTCTGGTTCAGGCCACACAGGGGCAGCCGTTATCTGGTGAACCCGAAACCCGAAGCCGCGATCAAATGAACCTCCACGCCATTCGAACCATGAAAAACCTTTCATTCATCCTCCTGCTCGGGCTTGCCCCGCTTTCCGCGCAGCAAAACGGCATCGAACAGTCTTCGGAACTTCTCACCGTCCCGGCGGGTGACAAGTTTCTCCGCTGGTACGGTCACCTTGGCCGCAGCTACTTCGTCCAAGTTTCAGATGCCAATACACCGCTCGCCAAGTGGGCATGGGCACCCATTATAGAGCAGGGCAATGACGAAGAAATCAGCCATGAAGTCGGTGGCACGGCAGCGAATGGTTTCTTCCGTCTCAAATTCACCGACCAAGTCCCCGGCCCCGGCCAAACACTGGAAACCGCAGACTTCGATGGAGACGGCATCTCAAACTGGGATGAAATCACCGCAGCCGCGATTGCCACCGACCCGCTCGCTCATGATACCGACAACGACGGCTTTTCAGACGGAGATGAAATCGCCGTAGGCACCTCACCACTCGACGCAACCTCTTATCCGCTGAAAGTCGTACAAACCACACCGAGCGATCTTCTCAATGACAACCAAGCATACGGCCATCCTTCCGGCCAACCACTGCTGCTTTATCTCAACAAGGAAATCCCTGCCAGCGTCACGACACTTAACGGGCCATGGCTTTATGAAGCCAATGGCACACCCAATCCAGCACCCGGCACGGCTATCATCCTTCCCGGCAGAAAAGCCGTAGCATTTATTCCAGCCAACAACTCTTTCAAAACTTGGGAAGATTTGCCTAACGATACGCCAATTTATCAGATAAACTTTGACACAGCAACCACTGGAATCCCTCACCTCCTTCCTCTGTATGGCACCTTTACCATCACCTCACCCCAAGGCTCCGCAGCCTGCGGCCCGTGGATCAGCGTTTTGAATCCCGGTAGCGACTACATTGATTTCGATCCGTCTCAGCCCATCCACGCCAGCTGGAGCGAACCACTGGATGCTGCAACAGTCATTCCAGCAAACATCACACTCACAGCAGAAAATGGCACCACCATCGCCACCACCGTCGCTTTTGATTACGGAAAAGACGCCAACCAGATGACTATCACACCCGCGCAGACGCTATCACCCAACACACGCTACACCGTCACGCTCGGCACCGGGTTTCACAACCTCACTGGCAAAGCCCACAACGCGCCGCGTTCATGGTCCTTCACTACAAGGCCCGTCCGGCCATCACCCAACGGAACAGGACCATACGTCACCGCCGTTTCACCCTCCGACTTCTCTTTTAGCATCGCCCCACCAGCGTCCGTATCCATCACGTTTAGCGAAGACATGGACTCCACTACCCTCACCGCAGAAAACATCCGTCTCCGCGGAAAACTCGGTTGCGTGATACCCGGCTCCTACACCTACACCCAAGCCACCCGCACCTTAGTTTTCACACCCGCCGAACCATTCACTGGCCGCACCTACTACTCGCTGGAATTCGATCACGCCGCCATCCTCAGCCTTCCCCAAAGCGGAAATCCTCTGCCACTCCAAAACACCGGAAACTCCGTCTTCTCCACCGCCGCAGCCACAAACGCACCCGCTAACGGGAACACCGCCGCAAACGCCGCACCTTCTCCCACCGTGCTAGACCCACTGAGACTTCACTACACTTGGGGTGCTATCTTTGATCCGCCGAACGGAGGAACTGGTGGTTCGGGAGGATCAGGTGGAAGCCAGATGCTGGCCTACTATCCTCGCTTCGGCTGTAGTGCGATCGTATCCTACAAAGACAAAAATGGCAATGAAACCCTCCTACATCTCCCGGCAAATCCCGATGCCTTGCAAGTTAAAGAAAGTGGCGACATTGCGCCAGCCACCACCGTAAAAATCACACCTGAATTTGTCGCTGGCACAAAAGAAGCAAACACTGCCGCAGCAAAAAAGTCATCCGGCATCTTCGTATCTCCCAGCCAAAGCGACCCGATTTTGAATCAAATCATCCCGCCTTCATTGCCGGGTATGACCTACCTCATCTTCCGCACCACCCCACCAGAAGACGGCACTCCATATCAAGAAACCGTGGATTACCTCGGGCAGTACAGCCTCACCTCAACAGGTTTAACTGCCCGCTGTCTCACAGAGGACAATCGTGGTCCACAATCCCTCTACTTTGTCCCCGTCCCAATAGAACGGCAAATTCTCGGTTCCCACAGTTTGCTGGAAAATGACTATGCTCAAGCCCTTCCCGGGCAACGCCTCATCCTCAAAGCTCAAGACAAGTACATCACGAACTACGGCCCGCCCGGTGCCACACTGGACAACTACGAGTGGCCCGCAGCCGATCTCGGAAAAACCTTCAAGGATTACACCGTCACCATCAACGCCAACCAAAGCCCAGGCCAATTACAAAACCTCGCCGCTTCCGATCTGGATCAGCAGGACATCGTGTTCTACCGCACCAAAGGCGGCGACACCTTGGCCGCCAAAGCCAACTTCTACATCAAAATTGACGGTTCCGTGGAAGGTGCCGCTGAAGCCATTGGAAAAATCCGCATCGATCAGCCGACATCCTCCTTTGACCTCGAAATCGGCGAGGAAAAGGTAAAGGAAGCGCCAGATGGAGGCAATGTGGTGGTTCCAATGTTTGGTCTATACACGAAAACAGCAGGGCAGGTTTTCCGTGGAGTGAAGTTCAAGGGCCAGGTCGCGACCCCTCCAGGCTGGAATCCTAGCACTTGGAACTATACTCAATTGATTAAAAGCCGTAGAAACTACGCATACCAAGGTGGAGCCTTAACCCACAGAGGAGATGGAAATTCCATAAAACTTGATACAACCTACCCCTACAGCAACACCTATCCAGCCGATGGGCAACCGAAAGACGACGTTACTTGCGGCGATACGCCACGCGATACTTTAACAGGGTCTCCTCCGCCCAATCAACAGTCCACAGCCAGAACTCAAATTGAGGCGCATGAATCATTTGAAACCTACATTATGTTCAAGCCGCCAGGGGCGGATGCCCGCGAAGTGCCACTTCGGAGAGCAAAATGGCAATGGGGAGGTGCCGTGTCGTCATCAAACAATTGGACGCCAGTGAACGGTCCTGAATCTCCGAATTCAGACACAGCAGGCGTGGAACACTTCGATCATCCACAATGGAGCGATAATACGTCTTCCGATATTGAAGTAGCGAATCCGTAATAGTTTGCACAAAATAATGAAAATCATTCTCACTTTCCTGTTCTTGTCCGTATTATTGTTGTCGGGGGAAACCAACAATGCTCCTAGGATAAAGACCTCAACCACCGAGGGGATCGAGCTTTCAGCGACAGCAGTAACGGAAAACGACGGGCGCACTTTAATTAAGTGTACGCTGACCAATAAATCCGCGCACGTTCTGGCATCCTGCGGACCGCGCACTAAGAGTTTGTGTTTCCAATTTGCCTTAAAAGACCGTGACGGCACAGTCATTCCCATGGACAAAAGTTGGGCCTTAAACCAAGCACAACCTGACGGCACTAATCAAAGTAGAATAAATTCAAAAAGTTTATTCGATCCCATGGTCCGCCCAAAACAAACCTGTGAATTTGAATTTTATCTCGAAGATGCTTATAATGAGCACGCGAAGGATGGAGTAGCCCTAGAAGTGAAGTGGAATAATTGTGATCCTTTGCCAAGGGGTTACAGCACGCTGAAAATGGATGAGATGGTGCATACCGACGGCACTGTGACGCCCGCCTATGAAGAAGAAAACCATTTTCCCGGTTTTAGGGTTTTCGAGGTCAAACTACCCCTCACTATTAAAGCCTTCTCAGAAAATATGCCGCTTCCCAACGCCAGCGCACAATCAGGGACGAAACCAACCAAAGAACAGACAAATCAAACCCAGTCCCAAGTCCATAACACTCCCGTCGCTTCTAGGTCATTCGACCGACGTTGGCTTGCTCTTCTACTAATTCCAATAGCCTTTCTCTTCCGCCGCATTGTTTGCACAAAAAAACAGTGAAAATTATCCTTACGTTCCTGTTCATGACCGTATTGTTTTTGTCAGGGAAAACCAACGATGAGCCTAGGATAAAGTCCTCAACCGTTGATGGAATCGAAATCACAGCAACAGCAAGTAAGGAATCCGATGGAAAGACTTTGATTCAGTGCGTCCTGACAAATCGCTCTAAATTCATTTTAGCCTCTTGTTTCCCACGAACTTCGAGCAAATGTTTTCGTTTCAAATTGCTTGGTAAAAACGGAATAGTTCTTCCTTTAGAAGAAGATTGGGCCCTTAGTTTTGCTCAGCCAACTAAACTTAATAGTAGCAGACTAGACAGTCGCAGTTGGTCAGACATTTACATTCGTCATGATGAAACCTGCAAATTTTATTTTGTTTTGGAAGATGCGTACGGTGATAAGGCGAAGGATGGAAAAGTGTTGGAAGTTCAATGGTTTAACATAGATCCACTTCCGAGAGGAAACAGCACTTTAAGTTTTGAGAAAACTATCAGTAACGACGGTAAAGTATTCCCTGCTCATAAGGAAGAAAATCACTTTCCTAGAGGCCGTGTCTTCACGGTCAAACTACCACTCTCAGATGATGCCCTCATTGAGGAAGATAAGCCGTCAGTAATCGTTCCGTCACAAGATATAGCTTCTCCCGACAAGAAACCAGCGAGCGATGCATCAAAGCAAAACGACAAGCAGAAAGCCGGCTCTGATCCCCTTGATCTTCGCTGGTTGTTTCTGCTTTTGGTTCCAGCCTTGTTCATCGCTTGGCGTATAGTTTGCGCCCGTAAAGCTTCTTGATCCCCCACTTTTGTTCTCAATCTAATCCGTGGAATCTGTGGTTTCTAATGCCTTTTAGTATGTGCTATCCCATAGGTAGCGTTACTTTGACGCGCCTCGAAAAAGTGCGCGTGACCCGGGTCAGTGATTGCAAGCCAAGTGGAAATGGGGCGGCACAGTGACTAAATCAAATAACTGGACGCCAGTAGCCGGGCCTGAGTCATCGGGTTCTGATGCCACTGGTGCGGAACACTTCGATCATCCACAGTGGAGCGATAACACCACCTCTGACAACGAGACAGCAGATTCATGAACAAGATCATTTTCGTCGCAATCCTCTCTCAGATTCTGTGGGCCGGAAAATCTTATTCCAAACCACGCACATTATCTGCTGAAAAAGACGGCATCGTAATTTTGGCTTCTGCCGACAAAATGAGCGATGGACGCACGCTAATTAAGTGCGAGATCGCGAACCAGTCTGAACACATTTTTGCTGCAGCTTTCACGAGATCTTGGAGCAAGGCTTTTCGTTTTACACTCATCAATCACGAAGGCGTTTCTTTGCAGATGGACAAGGATTGGGCTTTAAAACATGCGCAACCAAATGGTACAAATGATAGCGCATTTGACAGTAGGAGCTTGTGGGCCGCCTACATCCACCCCGAAAAGTCGGAGAGCTTCCAGTTCTATTTAGAGGATGCTTACGCTGAGCGAGCAAAGGAAGGAAAAGAACTGATTGTTAAATGGATCAATTCTTACTCAAAAGAGGTAGGGGTAATTCATGTTGATGAAATTAGACATGCCGACGGCACCATAACTCCGGCTTATGAGGAAAAAAATCACTTTCCAGGCCGCCGGGTTTTCGAGGTCAAACTCCCCCTCACTAATTTAGCAGCAGCTTCAAATAACGAACAGTTTCCGAACTTGAACGCACTATCCAAAAACCAACCCGACGAAGAACTTGCAAATAAAGCCCGATCGCAGGCACGCAATACGCATGACGATACATGGCAATTTGACCGACGTTGGCTTGCTCTTCTACTAATTCCAATAGCTTTTCTCTTCCGCCGCATTGTTTGCACAAAAAAACAGTGAAAATTATCCTTACGTTCCTGTTCATGTCCGTATTGTTTTTGTCAGGAAAAACCAACGATGAGCCTAGGGCGGAAATGAAGATTACTTCGGCCAAGAGGGCGTTGGAGTCCATCAGCCGCCGGAGCTGCACGAAGGTCCGCATGATGGCGATGTTCACTTCCACGGCACGTTCCGACCGCAGCACGCTGGAAAGCATGGCGACACCTTGCTCGGTGAAGGCGTAGGGTAGAGTGCGGCGTCCGCCGTGGGAACTTGAG
>JANMLQ010000183.1:0-4737 GCA_031372635.1 Akkermansiaceae bacterium
ATGGTCAACATCGGCGTGACCACCGCCATGCTTCCCAACGACGGCCTGCCGCTGCCATTCGTCAGTTACGGCGGCACCAGCCTCGTCTTCAGTCTTGCTGCCGTGGGTCTGTTGGTGGGAATCCACCGCAGGTCGCGCCCACGCGTGGTGCAGGAATTCCCGCTCACCCGCCAGACGCGGCTCGCTGTGCGGCTTTGAAACCCGGGGCGAAAAACTCCGCCCTCCCTACTTGTGCGGGCTTAGGATTATTATTTCGGCGCGGGGAGGTTATTGCTCTTGGCAGGTGTTGTCAGAGCCACGTCTGATGCAAGCGGCACAACAAGACGCTTCTTGCCTTCAACAAGTTGCTCTACGCAATGGACTAGGTAGGTCTGGCCTTTTATTAAGGTGGGTAATTTTGGGCATCTCTTTTCAGCTTCATCTGAAGTGAGGTAGTAGATCTTCATGATCCCAAATTCTCCTTTGACTGCCTTCTTGATTTGAATCGATGCTTCGCTCCAAAAGGTGTCATCACTTGGTGACTTCCAATCAAGGCGCTTGCCGTCAATAATGTTTACTTCAGCCACGTGACTGCGATTTTCTTGGCGCTGTTGGGGTGTCCATAGCGGTTCGTTAGCGTTGACCAAAATCGATGATGCAGCCAAACTGCCAATTATTAGTGATTTGAAGAGTTTCATTTTTAATTATTTTATTTGCTGTTTGTTCCAGGGTTTGCCCAGTCTTGATCTGTGTTCGCTGTCTGTATTGCGTCTCTTTCTACAGGGCCTCCGGCCCAAATTTCACGGTCGGCGAAACCAGGAAATACGCCTTGCGCGCTGAAAGGTAGGTCTGGATCTGTATGGCTGATTGTGGTTTCAAAATCATTACTCAGTCGATCACTGTCTCTGTCGGTTGGAGGGCCAGCATTCGTCTGGCCGTTTGCATGGAAACGTTCATGCTGAAGAACTCCAATAAAGTTTGCGTAATACTTGTTTGTGCCTGATGCCCCAGTCGCGACAAGAAAGCCGGCTCCATTGATTGTAGTCACTAGGTATTGGTCGCCCAAATAAGCCTCATCAGCTATTCTGATTGAACTGTCTCCCCCAGCACTCAGAGAGTGAGATCGTGTAGCGGCGACTGGTTCATAATCATACCCTGTGCCGCCCTCATTCAAACGGTAGTAATGAAACCAGTTTCGATGGGTGGGATCACCACCAGCATGATTCTTCTCCATTCCCATGTAAAAAACCTCGAAATCTCCCTTCGGTAGAGAAGTGTTGTCGCTGTCGCACTCGAATTCAGCCTGTTTCAGCCCGAAAGAGGAGTTCTGATCGGGCAGTGTGGTGTAGGTCGCCTTGGCGTTGAGATGCTCGCCGACTGCGTTGGACTTGCCGCCTGGGTTGGCGTTGTCCCAGATGAAGGTGGAACCGACTATCGCTGGCAGTTTGAATATGCAGCGGTCCCAGAACTTCTTGCCATAACGATCAGTGGAGGCAGCGGTTCCGGTGGGCTTGACCAGAACTTTTAGATTCATCGTGAGGACTCCGGGACTTGCTTGGTCATAAGTGAATTCGTTCTGCCCATCTCCAGCATTATTTGGAGCAGAGACAGGGGATCCCTTTGGGGTCACCCATTCGAAGAGCGGCACGAATAGCGTGGCGTGCTTGCCGTAGGCGTGGTAGGAATAGCTTTCATTGTGGACTCCCATGATCGCGTCTGGGTCAACCACGGTGATGCAGTTTGCTGTGTCGTTGACCTCCAGCGTGTAGTCATAGTCCGGACTAGGTGGCCCTCTGTGTTTCGGGCTGGTGCCGATGTGCAGCAGTTCGATCTTGTATTTGGCGCCTTTGGGCAGGCGGAAAGTGCGTTCTTCGGTTTCTCCATATTCTCGGTTGGTCCGGAAACGGACACCTTGGGTATCACCTTCCAGCGGGGTGAGTTGAACGCGGTATTTTTCCGAGTGGCTACCGCTTTGGTCGCCGAATGTGAATGACGCCGGCACAGTGCCGTTGGGCGGCGGGTTTTTGTCATCGGGGTCGTTCGGGTTGCTGCCCTGAGTGATTTCGGTTTTATCGTCCACTCCGTCGCCATCGGAATCGGCGTTGTTCGGCTTGGTGGCGTATTGTTCTTCCTCTGCGTTGGTGAGGCCGTCGCCATCGAGATCGGCGTCGGGATGGTGGTTGGCAGGGCCGCTGACGCGGTTGTTGAGTTTCGCATTGAAGCCGTTGGCGAGTTCCCAGCCGTCGTTCATGCTGTCGCCATCGGTGTCCGGTTGGCGTGGGTGGGTTTGATGGGTGACGAACTCGATCTGTGTGTTCAGATCGTCTCCGTCAGGGTCTTCGGTCCATGGAAACTCCGCAGCGTTGTTTGCTACGACAGGATCGTAGCCTTTGTCCATGAAGACGAATTCCAGCTTGTTGGCAAGAGTGTCACCATCTGCATCCAGCAGTCCGTCAGCCGCGTTGGTTGGATCGAGGTTGTTGGCGAGTTCCCAGTCATCCCACATCCAGTCGCCATCGGTATCCATTTCCTTTGGATTCGTGCTGTGGGTCAGCACTTCCTCGCCATCGGTCAATGTGTCGTCGTCCATGTCCCCGATCCACGGGTCTGTGTTGTAGGTGATGATCTCGTCGTAATCGTTGAGTCCATCCCCATCTATATCAGCCACATCCGGCCATGTGCCATGAACGAAAGCCTCGTCGTAGTCGTTCAAGCCATCGCCATCGGTATCAACCAAGTTTGGGTCGGCATAATACCAAGATTCCATGAGGTTGACGAGGCCATCTCCATCAGGATCGCCATCCGCGCCGTTGTCGGGATTAATGCTGCCATCGTCGTTGGGATCAAGCCCGTGAGTGATTTCCCATGTATCCGAAAGTCCGTCATTATCGGTGTCCCACATCAGCGGATTGGTCTGATGGGTGGTGACCTCGCTCAAGTTGGTCAGGCCGTCATAGTCGAAATCATCGCCATCGGGGTCGTTGGTCGGCTCGTCGGAAAACCAGAGGCGGAAAAAGCCATTGTTGGCAGTGCCACCCACTTCGTGGCTGATGTTCGAGTTGTTTCCCGTTTCGATGACGGGTGCCCAGGTCCACTTGCGCAGATGGTCATTGGGGTCTGAAATCTGGATGAAATAGGTTCTGTTGGCGTGCCCATACCAGCGCAGGAACTTGTCGCTTGCCACGGTGATGACTTCTGAATTCTGCACCTGCGCGTGGAGCGGGCAGGCGGCAATGAACGCTGCGGCTAGCAGCCATGAAGGATGCGCCAGTCTCATTTCGCGCCTCCTTCCGGTTGAAGGTAACGGCTGCCGCGATGCGGCTTGAGCCAGAAGGTGTGGCTATATGTTTTCGGTGGGTTGGCGGCGTGCCATGCAGCGGAGGCGGCCTGATAGTCCGCACGCGCCTTCTGGATCAGGATAAGCCGCTCCTTGTGTTTCAGATAGTAGTCTCGTAGGTCGGTGATGACACGGACGATGTCATCATCAGGCTCGCCTTTGGTGATGACGAACGTGTTTTCCTCAAGTTCTGGATGAGCTGGTATTTTCAGCTTCGTCCCGAAGCGCTTCCCTTTGTCTGTATCAAGGTTGTAGGGGTGCAGATGAAACGAAACCTTACTGTCCGCGCGTTGGAAGAAGGGGATCGGAGAAAGCAGCGTCCAATCCCACGCGCACCACGCTTCGTAGGTCTGTTTGGTGCGAGGATCATGCCATGTCACATGGCTGATGCGGTGGTCATAGACCGTCGCGCCGAATGAAAGCAGATAGCGCGGTACGCCAGCAGGTCTGTAAACCACCGGCTTCGGCTGCGGTGGCGGAGGGATGTTCGGCAAAGTCGAAGCCTCACTGCGGATGACGGTGATTCGGTGCGTCGGCTGCACCCGCGCGGATACAGCTTCCACCTTCATTGGTGGCACTTCCCTCGGTGGTGGAGGCGGGATGAAAACGCTGCTTGGAATGGGAAGTTCCTTAGTGATGTCCGCCTCCTGTTGCACTGCCAAGTCCTGAGCCCGCAGGGAAAAGCCGCATAGCAAGGAAAGCGCGACCAGTAAGAAAAACTTCACGGGCGCAATGAATGCGCCCGGACCGTTCCTCTTGCAATGGAGATATGGTGGAGTGGGGTTCATTTGTTTTTGATGAGCCAGAAATTCAGAGTCGTCCTTGTGTAAAGTTTGAGGATGCGCGGCGGCAAGGAAATTCATACTATGGTACGAGGATAAATCGAATGCTGGCCTGATAGCCTTCATGCTTGGCCCCGCCTGAAAACGAGGATTTGAAAGTGCTAGTCGGACAAACTCTCGTCCGACTGAGGCGGGATGTCGGATTGACACAGGAAAAACTTGCTGAGATTGCCGGGCTGGAACGTGGCTATGTGTCGTTGATCGAGCGCGGCCTACGTATGCCCACCATTGAGACGGTTTTTCGACTTTGCCGTGGGTTGAATTGCTCACCTTCGGGAATGATTAGGGATGTTGAGGCGCTGGCTGGTTGTGATTCACGGCAGGACGGCCCTTTGAAGGCGAAGAACGTACGGCCCAACCCTTAGAAGCGCCCCCTCTGCGACCCACTGCCGGGGTTGAATTCAAATTTGAGAAACGAAGCTGACTTGATCTAATCCTTAAAGGCATTGCCCCTGAAGCCGAAGTTTTTCCCCTTCGGAGTCGATTGTTTTTGCCATACCTGCCGGATTTTGCGATTCCCCCGGCAAGAGATCATTAACTTTTCCGTATTATCGAGCGGGTGACTGACCTCTTGGCCCC
>JANMLQ010000191.1:0-12868 GCA_031372635.1 Akkermansiaceae bacterium
GGAGAAGAGGCGGCAGAGGTAGGGAGACTCCAGCTTGCAAGCCTTGGCGACGGCATCAAGGGTGTTGAGTTTAAGGAAATTTGCCTCGATGAATTCGCGCACGCGGCTGTAGGCGGCGTATGCGGGCGAGTCGGTGTTGACGTGCTCGGCCGCGTCGTCACGGCACATCAAGAGCAGTTGGCGGGTGATGAGCGCGCAGAGTGGGATGGCGAGTTTCGATTTGCGCACGCCACGGTCGATCAGGATATCAAAGGCGCGGCGAACAGATTCGCCCTTGATGCAGCGCGCGACCATGCCGGAATGCAGTTCGTATTGTTGGAAGAATGACTCGATGCCGGTCCCGGTGAAACCGACGAAGTATTTTCCGAGTGGATTATCCGGTGCGCTGACGATGCGGTGCGGCAGCCCAGGGCCGTAGATGAAGAAACTGCCGGGACGCAACTCGTGTTCCTCACTGCCTAACAGAAGCTGGCCGGAACCACGGTTGACGAACTCCAAGCTATACCAAGGGAAGTCCTTGCGATCAATGCGGTAATCCTTCCGGCATCGCTCGAATCCCCCGAACACCACGGTGAAGTCCTCGTTTTCGCCGGCATCGAGAAAAAACAAACGCGAGGACTCGACCTGGCGTGAAACGTATGCACTGGCTTCCTGAGCAGATGGATTCATCTGCCGCAGAGTAATTCCTCAAGCCCTCCCGGCAAGCCAATATCGGATATTAAAGGAGAAATATTCATACCGATGACCGCATTGAACGCTCCCAGCGTTGGATGCGGTGTATCCCTCACAGACGAATCATTTACATTGAAAAATCAGGCTGACAAATGTAGCCGGCCTGTCACGTTTCCGCGCACAGGGGAGCTTCCCCATCGATTATGAAAAAGCCAAACTATCCAAAAATCGGCATTCGTCCGACGATTGACGGTCGCCTCGGCGGAGTCCGTGAGTCACTTGAAGCCCGCACCATTCAACAGGCGAAGGCCGTGGCGGAGTTGTTCAGCGCCAAGCTCCGCTACCCGGATGGCACGCCAGTCCAGTGCGTGATCGCCAGCACCTGCATCGGCGGAGTAAGCGAGGCTGCGGCATGCGCGGACAAGTTCAGGCTATCCAACGTCGGCGTTTCTCTAACAGTGACTCCCTGCTGGTGTTATGGCTCCGAGACGATGGACATGGACCCGCACACCCCGAAGGCCGTGTGGGGCTTCAACGGCACCGAACGCCCCGGCGCGGTTTATCTCGCCGCCGTGCTCGCAGGTCACACGCAGAAGGGCCTTCCAGCATTCGGCATCTATGGCAAGGACGTGCAATCCGCAAACGACACGAAGATCCCCGCCGATGTGGAAGAGAAGCTGCTTTCCTTCGCCCAATGCGGCCTCGCCGTCGCTCTGATGCGTGGCAAATCCTATCTCTCGATGGGCGGCACTTCGATGGGCATCGCGGGTTCCGTCGTCGATCCGAAGCTATGGGAAAAATGGTTCGGCATGCGCGTGGAAGCCATCGACATGACCGAGATCGCAGGCCGCATGCGCAAGGGCCAATACGACAAGGAAGAATACGAAACCGCCCTCGCTTGGGTGAAAAAACACTGCAAGGAAGGCAAGGACTACAACTCACCGCAAACCACCCGCCCGCGCGAACAACTCGATACCGAGTGGGAGGACAGCGTGAAGATGGCGCTCATCGCACGCGACCTAATGGTCGGCAATCCGGTGCTCAAGAAAATGAAACTCGGCGAGCAGGCGCAGGGCCACAACGCCATCGCCGCCGGCTTCCAAGGCCAACGCCAATGGACGGACCACTTCCCCAACGGCGACTTCATGGAAGCCATCCTCAACTCGTCGTTCGACTGGAACGGAAAACGCGCGCCCTACATCGTCGCCACCGAAAACGACGCGCTCAACGGCGCGGGCATGCTCTTCGGCCATCTTCTAACAAACACCGCCCAGATCTTCGCAGACCTCCGCACCTACTGGAGTCTTGAGGCCATCGAAAAAGCCAGCGGCCAAAAAGTGGAACACCCGCTCGTCGGCGATGGCATCCTCCATCTCATCAACTCCGGCCCCGCCGCGCTCGACGGCACCGGTGATCAAACGAAAAAAGGCGTCCCCGCGATGAAGCCCTTCTGGGAAATCTCCGATGCGGAGGTGAAGAAGTGCCTCAAAGCCACCACCTGGCATCCATCCATCACCGAGTATTTCCCCGGTGGCGGTTGGAGCACACGCTACCGCACCAAGGGCGGAATGCCCGCAACGATGATCCGCCTCAACCTCGTCGATGGCCTCGGCCCCGCGCTGCAAATCGCCGAAGGCCACACCATCGACCTTCCGGACGATGTGCATGACGCACTCGATCAACGCACCAATCCCACATGGCCGACTACATGGTTCGCACCGATCCTAACAGGTAAGGGAGCCTTCACCAGCGCCTACGAAGTCATGAACCACTGGGGTGCCAACCACTGCGTCATGACCTGCGGCCACGTCGGCCATCTCTATCTAACTCTCGCCTCCATGCTGCGCATCCCGGTTTACATGCACAACGTCTCCGAGGACCGCGTTTTCCGCCCCAGTGCTTGGCGCGCCTTCGGCACCGCAGACCTCGAAGGAGCGGACTTCCGCGCCTGTCAGAACTACGGCCCGCTCTACGGCAAGGTCTGATAAAACATCCAGCCCTATCCATGAAGGAACTCTTCCGCGAGCAGGACTTCACCCGCGTGGCTTTCTATCAGGGCCTCGTGGAAGCAGAAGGCATACCCACGCTCATCCGCAACGAGCACCTCACCGGATCAGGTCTAACAGAAATCCCGATCCCCGAATTCTTCCCGGCACTCTGCGTGATGAACGACGAAGACTATCCGGAAGCCGTGAGAATCATCAGAGAGCACCTCGCCACGGCAAACGCTGCTTCAAACGAAGAAATCCCCTGCCCTGCCTGCGGTGAAATGAATCCGGGCAACTTCGAACTCTGCTGGTCCTGCAACGGGCCAATACGCCCAGAGTAATCATCGCCTTCCTACGTGACAATCCAACAGAAACCCACAGACTTGCCAAAACCAAACCACCCAGAACCCATGAACAAACCCGGCATTTTCACAGGCCCGGACGGCAAGAGTCTCGCCGTCACTTTCTTCCTCGTTGCGTCCCTCTTTTTCCTCTGGGGATTCTGCAACGCGATGATTGATACAATGGACAAACATTTCCAGGACCAACTCGGCCTCTCAAAGGCGCAGTCCGCCTGGGTGCAGTTCGCTCACTACATGGGTTATGCTCTGATGGCGCTTCCTGCCGGCATGCTCACGCGGCGGCTTGGTTACAAATACGGGATCATCTTCGGCCTCCTGCTTGTCGCTGCGGGTGCTTTTTGGTTTGTGCCTGCGACTCAGATTTCCCAATTCTGGGCCTTCCTTCTCGGCGTATGCGTCATTGCGATGGGTCTAACTGTTCTCGAAACAGTCGCCAATCCCTATACCACCGTGCTCGGTCCGAAACAATACGGCGCATCGCGTATCAACCTCGCGCAATCCTTCAATGGCGTCGGCTGGATTATCGGGCCGATGGTTGGCGCGTCCTATTTCTATTCCGAAGGCGGTGTGGCAAAGGCACACGGACAACTCTACATTCCCTATGTCGGAGTCGGCATCGTGGTCATTTTACTAGCCCTGCTCATCTTCCGCGCGAACGTGCCGGACATCAAAGTCGAGGATGAATACCATACCGACGACAACGCCAACGTGACATGGGAAAAGAAAAGCGCACTCGTTTTCCTGATGATGCTGCTGAACGTCGCGGCACTCGCACTCTCGGTGTATTTGATTCTTCACACCATCGTCCCCGCAGTCAGCGATCGCATCAAGGAGGCCGACGTGGATCATTACTGGTGGGCCTTCGTGGCAGCCGTGGCACTGGCTGTGCCATTACTGCTCATCGTCACCAAGCGCGTCACCACACAAAACATCTGGGCGCATCCACATTTCTCCGGTGCCACGCTCGCGCAGTTTTTCTACGTCGCCGCGCAAGCGGGCATCTTCAGCTTCTTCATCAACAGCATGACGGTGGACAAGCACAATGGCTCGTCCATCGTGCCGGAAATTCCATCGTCATGGGCGGGCGGCTCATTCGAGAAAAAACACTGGATCGAAATCCGCACTTCCCTGTCCGGCACCGACCTCACGAACCTGCCCATGCTCGCGGAACGCTTGAAGAACAAGCCCGACGTCGTCGCAGAATTCATTCATGCCAATCTCGATCCGAAAACGCAAACTCTGCTCGCGGATTTCCCCGCCAAGACTTCCGAGGCCGATCTACGGAAAACACTCGTCAACGACCTGAACGGAATCGTTCATCAGGAAACCGATGCCAAGAAAGGTAAGTCGGCTCTCTTCGACATGCAGCGTTTTGAATCCGTCACCTTGAGCGAGCAGACCAAGACACTCGCCACGACCAAGCTAACGGGAGAAAACGATAAACTACGCTTCAACCGCCTGCTGCTGGCTGAGGCTTTCCCCGGTGTCATCGCCTTCCGCGACGGCGTGTGGAGCATCAGCGACAAGGGCGCGGGTTTCCTGTCATCGCTCGCATTCGTATTTTTCCTCGCAGGCAGACTCATCAGTGCATGGTTGATGCGCAAGACCGCCGCACACAAAATGGTCGGACTGTTCGCATTGGCAAACGTCGCCGTCTGCGCCGTCATCATTGCCAAGCTCGGCTGGCTATCCGTGCTGGGCGTTTTCCTCAGCTACTTCTTCATGTCGCTGATGTTCCCCACGATCTTCGCACTCGGCATTTTCGGCCTCGGCTCGCAGGCGAAAAAGCAGGCGGCGGCCTTCATCGTCATGTCCATCACCGGCGGCGCGCTGATGCCGAAATTGATGGGCTTGCTTGGAGATAAATACGACATGTCCACGAGCTTCTGGATGCCGCTGGGCTGCTTCATTTTGATCGCGCTTTACGGTCTCTTCTGGAGCAAACTCAGTGGTTCCGCAGGCGTGAGCGTGGACGTGAACCGGGGCCACTGATAAACAAGCACATTCCACAACGTTTCCCTCTCATGCAACTCATGAACCGCCGCCGTGTGCTCAAGCAAACCTTCCGTTTCAGCGCCGCCATGCTCGCCGGGCGCTCGTTTCTCAACGCGCAGGAAACGACTCCCGCCGCTCCGTCCGGCGATGGCTTGCACTACCTCATGTTCGGCGACTGGGGATGGAAAGACGACCTACGCCCGCAGACCGCCGTCGCTCGCGGCATGACCCGCTACATCGCAGACACCAAAATCAAATTAGAGGCGATGTTCCTGTTAGGAGATAACTTCTACGGCTCCTTCAAAGGCGGCACCGACTGCCCGCGCTGGAAGACCCAGTTCGAGGACATGTATCCCAAGGAAACCTTCCCCGGTCCCTGCCACTGCCTGTTGGGAAACCACGACTACGATGATGAACCAGTGGATAAGCTCAATGCCGAGCTTGCCTATGCCAAAGCCCACCCCGGCACCCGCTGGAACTTGCCAGCAAAGTGGTACCGCCTAGAGCTCGGTCCCGCCGCCAAACCACTCGTCACCGTACTCTCCTTGGACAGCAACTATCATAACAAAACCGTCTCCCTAACACCCGAAGAACGCAAAGCACAACTCGCCTGGTTCATCGCTGAACTCGAAAAACCCCGCACCACTCCATGGCTCGTCGTCATGGCCCACCACCCGCTCTTCACTGATGGCGTCCATGGCGATGACAAGGCATTGATCGACGAATGGGACGTCCTGTTCCGCAAACACAAAGTCCACTTCTACTTCTGCGGCCACGATCACGATCTCCAGCATCTGGAGTTCGAAGGCCATCCCACCTCCTTCGTCATCTCCGGCGGCGGCGGAGCGAAAATCCGCGAACCCGGTCACAAACGCGGCCCGTTTTCCCAAGGCATCTACGGCTTCACCCATCTCCAGATCACCGCAGAAAAATTCATCGTCCGCCACGTCGATCCCAACCGCAACGTGCTACACTCCTTCGCAAAACTCCCCGACGGCTCGTGGAAAACCGTCTGACGCCAAGGGGAGAACACGCGCCCTCGCGTGTCCAATGAGACGCCATCGTCTCATTCATGCGGCTGATATTTCCAGATCCCGACTGCATGTGCGTCTTACCCACAGGCAAAAGCCAATGATTTGAGACGCAAGTTTTCGACGAGGGCGTCGAAAACAACACGCGATGGCGCGCGTGCTCCCCGTTGGTATCATCCCGCGAAGTCTGCGGTATCGCTCCGCCTCAACAAAAAACGGCCACCCCGTCGGGTGGCCGTTTGTAAAAGCACTTTTGAGCACGGTGTGACGAACAGGAACGCGGCTTGTGCTTCAAACTTTGTCTTGATTCGGGGACACCATGGTTTCTTCGACTGCGTGCATCAAGCAAAATTTCTTTTTGAAGTTATGACGTTGTGCCGCTAAATCACTCTTACATGAGCACACGGGCCACCATCTACTTCGATGAGGATCTGCACCACCTGCTGAAAATAAAAGCAGCG
Source organism: Akkermansiaceae bacterium (assembly GCA_031372635.1). Taxonomy (GTDB): domain Bacteria; phylum Verrucomicrobiota; class Verrucomicrobiia; order Verrucomicrobiales; family Akkermansiaceae; genus Luteolibacter. The sequence goes on from JANMLQ010000191.1 coordinate 6,510, forward strand.
CAATTCGGTTGCTCAGTTTCCAATCTCGTGAACCAAGCGACCAAAGAGTCTCTGATTGAGGATCTCTCCGACATTATGGAATGGAATAAGCGCAAAAGCGAACCCGAGGTCAGCTTAGAGCAGACCCTCAGAAAGTTGAAGCTCGCCTGAGCCGGAATGAACCTTGACTTCGTTTCCCACGCTCCGTTGTCTTGTGATAGATAACGGATGGCAAAATGAAGGTCGCATTCAAACCAAGCGCAATCAAGAAACTCGGGCGCTTGCCCGAAAAAATCCAGCGATCCATCCTGGAGAAAATCGAGACGCTGGCACCAACCCGCATCTGCATGGATGCCTAAAGAAAATGATCCGATCATACGAAAAGCCGTATTTCCTCAACTCTGCCATTCACCACATCAAACAATCATGTCCCTGACCCTTTCCTTTGACATCGGATACGCCTCCATCGGTTGGTGCGTCCTCTCATCCAGCGACAAGCAAGCAGACCCCGAATTCCTCGGCACCGGCGTCGTCACCTTTCCCACCGACGACTGCCTCGCCTCCACACGTCGAAACCTGCGCCGCACCCGGCGCCACATCCGCTCCACCCGCCAGCGCATCGAGCGCATGAAGCGCTGGCTCGTCCATCAAGGCGTCCTTTCTCGCGCCGATCTCGACAAACCCGGTCATCCCGCGCCCTTCTTGCTCGCCTCCGCCGCCCTGCAAGACCACCGAACTCTCACTGCATGGGAACTCTGGACCGTTCTCCGCTGGTATGCGCACAACCGCGGTTATGATGGAAACTCACGCTGGTCCCGCGAGGAAGCCAACGCCGATGACACCGCCAAGGAAGCCGCCGCCAAGGCGCTCATGGCAGAGCACAAAACCCAAACCATGGCGGAAACCGTCTGCGCCTGCCTCAAACTCGATCCTGCAAAAGCCAACAAAACCATTTCCTCCCATCTCCCCTACAAAACCCTCAACGCCGCTTATCCTCGCGCCATCGTTCAGAACGAAGTCCTCATACTGCTAGAGAATCACCAGGGCAAAATCCCCGGCCTCGATGGAAAGACATTGGATCTACTCTTCACCCCCGAATCCCTCCGCGACGAAGACCGCGCTCTGCTGAAAGCCGCCGACATCAAGCTCCCCAAACGCTATCACGGCGGCCTGCTCTTCGGCCAACTCGTCCCCCGTTTCGACAACCGCATCATCTCGCGCTGTCCCATCACTTGGGCAAAGACTTACGATGAAGCCATCACCGACGGCAAACCCGATCCCCAAGCGCGCAAACTTGCCGACAAGTTCGCCAAAGTCCCCGCCGCCAAGTCCAAGGAATTCCTCGCATACCGCTTCGCCCGCATCCTCGCCAACATCAAGGCCAACGGCAAACCCATCGACAAGGAGCTCCGCCAACAACTATTCAGTCTCGCTGAAAAACAAGGCCGCCTCAGCCATTCCGATCTCGAAAAAGCCGTCAAACAACACAGCGGCGACGTTTCCACGAATCTCGAAGCCTACTTCAAACTCCACCCGGACAGCGAAGAAGCCCTCGTCCTTGATCCCGTGATGGATGAGGTCCGCAAAGCCGAAGGCTCACAAGCCAGAATCTCGCCATTTTGGAAGCACCTCACCGCAGAGACACGCCAAGCCATCATCGACGAATGGAAAACCGGCAAGGCCGTTTCTCTTGCATGGATCGCGGATCAAGCAGGAGAAACCCCAGCTCTAACCAAAGCCTTCCATGAGAAATTTGCCGCGCTGAAACCCAAGAAAGGCGAAGTCCGCTTTGCGTCCCTCAACGAATATCTACAAGCCACGCGAATCGGCCCGAAAATTCCATCCGGTCGCGCTCCCTACGCCCGCCCCGTCCTCCGCCAAGTCGTAGAGGAAGCCCTAAACGGCTGGGACGCCACCAAAGCCAATAAACTCACCGATCCCGAGAACGGCGAAAACAAACCTGCCAACGGCATCCTCTACGATCTCGGCATCCCCGGCTCCCGCGTCCGCCAACTCCAGAACGAACGCCCGCTCGACCAACTCACCAACAACCACCTCGTCCGCCACCGCATGCTGATCCTGGAACGTCTGCTGGACGATCTCGCGGAAGAGTTCGCCATAAGTGATGCGGCCAATCCGCCCAGTGTTTTCATCGAAGTCGCCCGCGAGCTCAAGGAATTCTCCGGCAAAGACCGCCAGGCTATCAAATCTGCTGAAGCGGCGAAGCTTGCCCAACACAAGGCCGCAGAGAGGCGGCTGAAAGAGAATGGCATCAATCCTACCTACAGCCTGATTCGGAAATGTCGGATCGCAATGGATCTCAACTGGACTTGCCCATTCACCCATAGACCGTATGGCGAATCCGAACTTTCGGAGCTTCAATTTGAGCATATTATCCCGCGCTCCAAACGCCTTTCGGATTCAATGGCGGGTCTCGTTCTTACCCGACCGGAAATCAACGCCATGAAGGGAAATCGCACGGCCCGCAGGTTCATTCTGGATCATGCCGATGACAATCGGATCGTAAGCCCTGAAAAATACAAAAAGTGGGTAGAGTCGCTGAAAGTGGCGAAGAGGGATACTTACCCTGACGATTACGCGAGGCAGCATGCACGAAAGCGGATGCTCATGATTGAGCAGTATGAGGACAAGGAGCGAACCTTCACCGAAGGACAACTCACGCAATCGAGTCAACTCATGAAGCTTGCGATGGGAGTGATCGGACGAAAGCTCACACAAGCCACAATCAATCCAATCCCTGGACCAGTCACCGCCGAGATACGAAAAAGTTGGAATTTGACCGGAACACTCAAATTAGCGTGCCCTGAAATTGAGAACACTCAGGGAGAGATTCGCCTGAAAGACGAGATTCGCAACCTAACTCATCTCCATCACGCTCTTGACGCAGCGACGATCGCCTTAATCGCTCACTATTTTCCAATCAATCGGCACGGTCAGAATCAGACAGGGAAGCTCTGGGCCGCCATGCGTAAAAGAAACCGAAGTGCCGAGGAGGATGCAATGCTACGAAGCACAAAGCGGTATAAGTCTTGCCAACAAGAATCGACAAATGGACGTGGCAACGGCGGCACAAGGCTTGAACTTATAGATCTGGAAGCCTCCGTTAAAAACGCCCTCAGCCGCTCTCTCGCCGAGTCCCGCGTCATGCAGCATCTCCCTGCTGACCGCTCTGGAACTAAAGCCGAACTTCTCACTTGGGGTATCGTGGCAATCATCGGCGAAAGCGCATTGCTCATCCAAAGGCCCAACCGGGGACAGTTGGAACTTGATGCAAATTCCTCCCAACGTCGGTGGAAAGACAAACCTCCCACAAATGAGGCTTTAAATTTACTCAAAGAACATGGGCACCTGGTCGGGGCCAAAGAAAGGCGATTGATCGAGAGGGGCGTCCATAAACTTACGACCGAGAAACTCACGCGATTGCTGGGGCCAGCATCACCCTCCGATGGTGGGAAATTGGCGGCAATACGCGGGGCTCTCGTCATTGGCGACAACTTCGCCATCGCGTTGATGGAGGCGTCCCCAATTCTGATTCCTTTCCATCACGTCCACCAGACTCTGGTTTCATTGACCGCTGCAAATGGCGGTAAGCATCCACCGCTGATCCGCATCGGCACGATGATCAAAGTGCCAAGTGGAACCTGGAAAGGAACATGGCGTGTAATTTCTGTAATGAATTCAGAGGCGTATGGGATCTCAGTGGATCTGGCACTCCCTCACGCTATCAAGAAGGCGAAAGGAAATGCGAAGATCCCTCAAATGTTACTTGATGGCCTAGAAATCCTACCCCGCCGCTACACCGGCCATCCGCTCACGGATTGATCCCCAGTCCGTGTTTTGCTGCCAGTTTCTTCTGGCGCTCGTCGAGAGTGAGGAATCTCGACATTCCCAGTTCCAGGCAGGCCGCCACATGCAGCACATCAAGGCTGCGGCAAAGGAACTCCGCTCCGCTTTCTGATGCCAGTTTCGAGGCGCAATCCAGAACTCGTTCCCAATCCGCAGAGCGTCGGAGATACAGTCCGTCCCGCTCGCGATGCACCGAGAGTTCCGCCTTCACCGCATCGGCTTCATTCCGGGTATTCTGCCCCCTCCCCACGCGTGCCTCCAGAGCGGCGTTGAACTCCAGTTCGTGCCAAGCCGTCCAGACCAACGGCTCGCTCAGCCCCGCCGTCATCTGTTCCGCCGCCTCGCTCCCCGAGTCGGCGACATAGAGGCTCATGATCAGGCTGGTGTCGGCATAAATCATGGCGCACCGCCGCGTTGGGCCAGCACCTCGTTCGGACCGTTCACCCGCTCCGTGCCCAGCTTCGCGCGGATCGCCCGAAAACTAGGAAACACCACATTCCGGTTCTCGATCACGGGCACCAGTTTGGCGACGCCCTTGCCGCGCCGGGTAATCATGATTTCCTCCCCGTCCTTCAGCTTATCGAGAAGCTCGGAAAGATGATGCTGCGCCTCTCGCAATGTAGCTGTCTTCATTGTTAACACAGTTGACGCACAAGCTATCCCGGTCAATCCGCAAATTCCATCCGTAGCTGACCTCCAAGATTCAGGCTGGAAGCTTAAGGCAAAGCAGGAATCAAAATGACATAAGGACTCCCGGGAGCTTGAAAGACATGCCCGTCTTTTTTTCCTGCCTTCCTGCCTTCCTCATTCAAAATAAGGAAAGCAGGAAGGCAGGAAAAATCTCCGCATACCTATGCACTTTGATGAGTCAGGGGCTAAACTCCCAAACAGCCAGGATGGATTCAAACGCACGCCATCGCGTAATGGTTTGCCACCGGCATCCACGCTATAGCCAGACATCGCTGCCAAGGATTCCCCCAGCCGCAGCCGCACGAATTTCGTGTCCTACCACATCGTCAGCATCGACGCCCCGGACTGCTCGCTTTCCTGCAAGGACGGTCAGCTCGTCTGCAAGAGTGCCGAGGGCGAGCGTAGCATCCCGCTGGAAGACGTGGCGGCCATCATCATCACTTCGTTTTCCGCCTCCATCCATTCCAAGCTCCTGCTTGAGGCGGCCAAGTTCGGTGTGGGCCTGGTGATTTGTGAAAACTTCAAACCCGCCTCGCTCGTCCTGCCCGCTAACCGTGCCAGCGACACACTGCTCACCCGCGCCCAAGCCTACATACCCGCCCAACTCAAACAGCGGCTCTGGCACAAGACCATCGACGCCAAGTGCCAAAACCAACACAGCCTCGCCTGCGAACTCGCGCCCGGCGATGATCGACTGGAAAAGCTCGGCCGGCTTTCCCTCAGCCGCGCCCCCACTAAGGAAGCGGAATGCGCCAAGCTCTTCTGGCGCATCTATGCCGACCACGTCGCGGAGACCGATGACTTCCGCCGCAAGCGCGATGGCGGCGGTCCCAATCCTTTACTGAACTACGGCTACGCTGTCCTGCTTTCCACCGTCCTGCAAAACCTCTTCGCCGTCGGACTCGATCCCACCTTCGGCATCTCCCATGTCACCCGCGAGCGCTCCACTCCCCTCGCCTACGACCTCATGGAACCCTTCCGCCCCTGTGTGGATTGGCGCGTGGCGAAATGGCTCCGCGATCATCCCGGCGTAGAAAACCCGGAAGTCACCAAGGATTTCCGCCGCTGGGTGACGGCCTTTCCCTTGGAAACCGTCGATTGGTTCGAACTCACCTTGGACATCCGCAGCGTGATCGAGGGCATGATCCGCTCCTTCCGCCAAGCCGTGACCACCACCCAATCCGGCCCCTATCGCCCATGGACCCGAACCACTACAAAATGGGCTGGCTAATGGTCGCCTTCGACCTCCCGGTCGTCACCAAAGCGGAACGGAAGCGGGCCACCGACTTCCGAAAATTCCTCTTGGACGATGGTTTCCAGATGATCCAGTTCAGCGTCTATGCCCGGCCATGCGTGACTTTCGCACGGCAGGAAACCCACCTCCGGCGCATCCGACTGGCCGTGCCCAACGAAGGCTCGGTCCGCGCGATGTACATCACCAAGGCGCAATGGGAAAAAGCCTTCATCATCCACGGCAAACCCGCCACGGAAGTGGACGCCGAGGAAATGCCGGAGCAAATCATGTTGTGGTGAAGTCCGCCGTTTTCGTCAAAACGGCGTAAATCACTGGAAATGAAAGCCGGAGATGGCATCAAGGATGCCCCCCCCGGTTTTTGAATCAAGGCAAAGCCCGAACCGAAAGCTCCTGAAGTTGAGGAAAAGGATGCCCCCCCCGGTTTTTGAATCAAGGCAAAGCGTAAAGGCGGATTGGGTAAGCTACTTGGAAAGGATGCGCCCCGCGGTTGGTGGGTCGGGGCGGGGCTGGGGTTGGGGGGCGGGGGGGGGGTGGGGGGGGGTGGGGGGGGGGGGGGGGGGGGGGGGGG
>JANMLQ010000194.1:0-20683 GCA_031372635.1 Akkermansiaceae bacterium
ATTTTGGGGCTGCCACTGTTTCACATCATTCAGAGCGACATCGTGCCCAGCACGGGGGAATACTGCCCGTACATGCACTTCTTTTTCAGGCTGCAAGACGGCTCGTTCATTGCTTTTTTTGACCTCGGTGACGACGAGGCCGCGCTGCCGTCGCCCAACACACCGCTGTGGTCGTCGATTCACTCGGCACCCACCTACTCGGCAAACGCCGGCAGTTAGAGCAGGAATTCGGAACCGACACACCCGGCTGATTCCAGCGCCATGGGAGTGGTGACCTATCAAGCCGCCAGCACAAGGACCGGTGCTTTTCCAAGCGCCTCTTCTCTTCCACGCACATCTTCATGTTCCAAAAAGTCAGCCAATCCGTAGCTCGATATCAGTTGCCACGCCGATCCCGATTTCATTCCCATCCAAGAATCCAAGCCATCTGGCCTTCAGCCTCAATCCTCTGATTCTCAGCCTTCTAAAAACCGCATTCTTCATCCTTGCCGGAGCTAACTCGTTTGCTAACCTCTGAACGCTGAACCAATACACTGTTCGCCTAGAAAATTAAGACGATGCTTCAACGATCCATTCTATTTCGACACTTGTTGGCGATTGGAGCCTGCGTGGTGGTTGCTTTGGCACTTTGGACGTTTACTTATTTCCGGACTTATATGGGTCACACGGCTTCCGCACAAGCGGATCAGGGACGATATATGATCGGTGGCGTCTTGGCTGTTGTGTATGGCCTGGTCATCGGAGTCGGCATCTTTGCTCCTGCATCTTTCATCGGATCGCTCTTTTCCCTTTGTTTTACATGTTTTGAGTTTTCGCGACAGCGTCCGGTTTTAGCCCTTCTCGCTGCGACACCAGTCGTTTTTGCGTCCGCTGCTTTTCTATCTTACCAATTCGATTGTTTTTTCATGAGGGCGGTAACAACTTCCCCACAACGATCAATCGTGATTGTCATGAAGGAATTCGCCACCTACCTATCACTGCCGTTGTTTCTTTATTGGTGCTTCACGGCGTATCGATATGGCGATGAGGATTCTGCACCATCCCACAAGTCCCTCAGATGATAACCCGCTCCCTATCCGAATTCTGGCGACAAGTCGTGACGCACCAACCGGCCATAAGCTTATCAATTTCATTTCAACATCCATCCATTCGCGCCGGTGGGCGCACATTTAACGTTTCATAATAACAATCGACATCGTGAGTCGCTCATCAAACAAGCCTCGAAGAATCAGCACGACATGTGGCGTCCATAACGGAGGCCGATATGACTACATGAAAAATACCGGACCGAGACTCCGCAGTGAAGAGGCAAAGCTACAGCGGCGGATTGACATTCTTTGCATTCCGAAGGGTATGCTTGGATACTTCTGCATAGTATTTAGGAGTCGTCGTTTACTCCGAAAGGTCAGAGCGCGATTCGAGGTTCCCTATGCGATGTTTCTCTCTCAAGGCATCTTGTCTGATAGCCCCACCCAAGAACGAAGAACCGCTGAATGAGGTCAGCGTACGCGGATTCACATTTTGAGAAGAGTTCTGCGATCAGGCGGTGGTGGAGAGGTGAGTTGGCGGAGAGGGAGGTAGAGAATTTCGGATTTTGAAACAAGGAGCGGTGGAATCCGTCCGCCGATGGGAATGTGAGAACTATGGGAAGAGCCATGTGCTGCGCGTGAGCTTTTCCATTGCATGGACGAACGAATTTCGCCCCTCCTTGGGCGGGCGCGGATCGGATTGAAGCGGAGCTGGGAATGGCGGGCTGGACAATGAGTTCACAGGCTCGGGGAAACCAACAGGCAAGGAAGGGAAATAGATTCGATTCAGCCCGAATTCCTCAGTTGATTCGCGTAAGCATGCCGAGAAACCACTGAAACACTGAGAACCACTGAGATCACTGCCGATATTGATGAAGCCCGGAAAAGTGCGTAGCCATTCGCCAAAGAAAAATCAGTTCCTTCAGTGGTGCTCTGTGTTTCAGTGGTTGAAAATGCCCTAATTGCCATCCAACTTCGGAGTTCGGGTTGAACCGCAAAGCTGCAAAGCATCGTTGGCGTTTTTTTTCGCATGCCCAATTTGGAATCGCCTCTGTAGTCTGCGCGCCAGATGCCTGCACATCCTGAGACCGCTGTGATGAAACGTAAGCCGCTGATGAGCGGCGCGACGAACTCCATGCGCTTGCTCGATGGCGCGGGTGATGGTTTTCCCGGTGTGATCGTGGAAACGTATGCGGGTAACTGGCTGCTCTCCACCAGTGGCGATAGCATCCCGCCGCTGATCCGCACTTGGCTGCGTGAGCAGGAGCTTTCCTGTTACTGGAAGCGCCTGGACCAGCATCAGAAGGAGTCGGCCGAACTGCTGTGCGGGCCTGCGGTGACTGAGCCATTTCTGATTCTCGAGAATGAGGTGCAATACGAGATCTCGTTCCAATCCGGATACTCACAGGGCATTTTCCTGGATCAACGCGACAACCGCGCGGAGGTGCGCCGACTGATGCGGCCGGGGCTGCGCCTGCTCAATACCTTCGCCTACACCGGTGCCTTCTCCGTCGCTGCGGCGCTGGGCGGTGCGGAAACCACCACGCTGGATCTCTCGCAACCGTATCTGGACTGGGCGAAGCGCAACTTCACCCATAACTCGCTCGATCCGGCGGCGCATCATTTCTGCAAGGGCGATACGTTTCACTGGTTGCAGCGTTTCGCGAAACAAGGACGTCGATTCGATGCGATCGTGCTAGATCCGCCGACTTTCTCGCGTGACAAGACGGGCAGGGTCTTCCGAGTGGAGAAGGACTTCGGTGAGCTGGCCGCGCTGGCATCGCAGGTGCTGGAGCCGGGTGGGTGGATGCTGTGCTGCACGAACTACCGCCGCATGTCGCCGTGGGAGTTTGAGCGGCAATTGTTATACAACCTGCCGCGCCGCATGAAGGCGCGTCACTCGGAGATGCCGATGGACTTCACGGATGAGCCGTATCTGAAATCGGTGTGGCTGTGCATGGAGTCCAAGCTTTAGCTTGTGTTTAAAGACACGCTGAAGCGTGAACTCCTAAGAACACGCGTGGACTCCTCAGCGCACTTCACCGGCGACGAGGGTTTTCCAGATGGAAAAGTCGTCGTTGAGGATGACGAGGTCGGCATGGAAGCCGGGTTCGATTTTTCCGAAGCCATCGAGGCCGAGGGAGCGGGCCTGGTTCCATGATGTGGCTTTGACGATTTGATGGAGCGGCAGTCCGGTGAGTTCGACGATGTTTCTAACACCTTCGTTGTAACGCAGCGCGGAGCCTGCGAGTGCGCCGCCTTGTTTCAAGACCGCCCTGCCATCTTTCACGAGCACGGGCAGACCGCCGAGCATGACTTCGCCCTGGTTGATCCATGAGGCTGCCATCGAATCGGTGATGAGCATCAGGCGCTCGATCGGGACGAGCTTGAAGATGAGCCGCAGCATGTCTGGGCAGAGGTGGATGGTATCGCAGATGAGTTCGATTTTCAGGAAATCATCCAGCAGTCCTATGCCGACGACGCCGATCTCGCGGTGGTGGACGGGCGTCATGGCGTTGCAGAAATGCGTGAGGTGTTTGAGTCCGTGTTGCTTCGCATCAAGGATCTGCGCGGAGGTGGCGGAGGTATGCGCGGCGGAACTGGTGATGCCTATTTCCGCCGCCTTGCGGATGACTTCGTTCGCGCCATCGATGTCTGGCGCGAGTGAAACGATGAGTGCGGGGGCGATGTCATGGATGCGCTTGAGTTCATTGAAATCCGGCGGCCTCACAAACTCGGGGTTTTGCGCACCAGCGTTCTTGCGGTTGATGAATGGCCCTTCGACATGCAGGCCGGGTGCGCGGCAGAACTCGGGAGCAGCCATGTATTGCGCGACCTTGCCTGCGATTTCCTCCAGCTTGTGTTGCGGCTGGGTGAGCGTGGTGGGCAGCCAGGTGGTGACGCCTTCCTGGAGCTTGCGTTTCGCGATGTGACGGATGGACTCTAGGGAGTTATCGCAGATGTCGTGGCCGTCGGCACCATGGCTATGGATGTCGAAGAAACCCGGCATCACGGTGCGGCCTGCGGCATCGATCACGGTGTCGGCTTGTGGCAGCGGCTCATCGGCGCGCAACACGCCGGTGATGCGGCCGTTTTCCAGACAGAGGGAACCATCTTCGATCTGACAGTCCGGGGAAATGATCCGGGCGTGAACAATCAATGTTTTCATAAGACCTAAAACCAAGGGAACAGAACGACTATTTGTCACAAGAACAGCGGTGACAAGTGGCTAGATCCGTGATTTTTCGATGTTCATGAAACTGCTAAAGGAAGCTGACGCGCAATTCGCACGTGAACGTCTGGCGAATGGATGTGAAGTGATGAAACAACTGCTCGGTGGTCTGCTGGACGCCAAGGGCAAGGTGGCGGAGGAGGTGCATGCGCTGCGCAAGCTCGGCAAATCGCTGCGTGGCGGGTTCTCGTTGTTCCGACTCAGCAAGTCCTCGGCGCTGGAGATCCAGGCGATCGGGCGGCTGCTGTCAGAACCGCGTGATGCGGTATCGCGCTTCAACACCTGGCAGAAACTCGGCTGGAAAGATGATGCGCAGGTGGCGGCTGCCATCAACGGATTGCTCGAACAACAAACGCATTCGGCAGCACGCAGACCGCCGCAGGAAACCATCGACTGGTGCCTGGCACGCGTGGACAAGGCCAGCTCCGGTTTGAATGAAATGGACTCAGACTCGCTCGCCGTGGTCATCGCCAAGGGTTTTAGGAAACTGGAAAAACGCACGCTCAAGCGCTGTGCAAAGCTGGATCACCGCGCGGAGGAGGATTTTCACGAAGCACGCAAGGCGGTGAAGGCGCTGCTGGGAGCCACGGGTTTCCTGCCGGAGGGGCTCATCACCGCCGATCCGAAGCTCCACGATCTTGCGGAGCTGCTAGGTGATGAGAACGACCTCGCCACACTATCCGCCTGGCTGGAGGGCCACGGTTTCACACCGCGCTTTGCTCAGGATCTGTGGAGCGTGATCGCTGCGAAACGCCACGCGCTGCAAAAGGAAGTGATCGCGAAAGCTGCGAAGCTCAAGCTCACGGAGTGCACCTGAAAATTTCCGGGTATTTGAAATTTCCATCGTGCGGGAGTTGCGCCGGGGGCATTTTCAACTATGGAGGGGGCGTCGCCTCTGACCGTCTCAATCTAACTCCTTTTCCCCCATGTCCGTTCGTCTTGATTTCCGCAGCCGCCACCTAGGGCCCGTTGGGGCAGACCGCGAGCAGTTGCTGCTCGCCACTGGATACGAAACACTTGCTGCGCTCGCCGACGCCGCAGTCCCCGGCGGCATCCGCATGGAGGCGGCGCTTGATTTGCCAGAGGCACTCTCGGAACACGCGGCACTCGCGAAATTGAAGGCGATTTTTTCGGAAAACAAAGTGCTGAAATCATTCATCGGCCAAGGCTACCACGGCACTCACACGCCCGGCGTCATCCAGCGCAACATCCTGGAAAACCCGGGCTGGTACACCGCTTACACGCCGTATCAGGCGGAGATCGCGCAAGGTCGTCTCGAAGCGTTGCTCAACTTCCAGACGATGATCACCGACCTCACTGGTCTGGATGTGGCGAACGCCTCGCTGCTGGATGAAGGCACCGCCGCTGCGGAAGCGATGAGCCTCGCTCTCGCTGGCAAACCGAAGGGCAAAGCGATCTTCGTTTCCGACCGCTGCCATCCGCAAACCATCGACGTCGTCGTCACCCGCGCCGAGCCGCTCGGCATTGAGGTCATCACTGGCGACTGGCAGAGCTATCAGTTTCCTGCGGGCGGCAGTGTGTTCGCAGTGCTCGTGCAATACCCGGACACGCGCGGACGGATTGATGACTTCACGGAGTTCTTGACCCGTGCGAAGGCAGCGGGCGCGGTGACCATCGTGGCAGCGGACTTGCTCGCTCTAACAGTCCTGAAAGCGCCGGGTGAATTCGGTGCAGACATCTGTGTGGGAAACACGCAGCGTTTCGGCGTGCCGATGGGTTTCGGCGGTCCGCACGCCGCGTTCATGGCTTGCACGGACGCGCTGAAACGCAAGATGCCGGGGCGTTTGATCGGCGTCTCCATCGACGCGCGCGGCAAGCCCGGCTACCGCCTCTCGCTGCAAACTCGCGAGCAACACATCCGCCGCGACAAGGCGACCTCCAACATCTGCACCGCGCAGGTTCTGTTAGCCGTGATGGCCTCGATGTATGCGGTTTATCACGGGCCGGAAGGCTTGAAGCACATCGCGGGCGAGGTGCATGCCAAGACCGCGAAACTCGCAGCCTCACTCAAGAAGGCGGGACTCGCCGTGGAAGACGGGCCGTTTTTCGACACCATCGTCATCAAGGGAGACGTACCGGGCAGAGCCATCCAGTGGGTTGAAAACGCCCAAACAAACCAACTCAACATCCGCCTCATTGATGAGTATCACGTCGGAATCAGCGTGGATGAAACCACCGACTGGAGTGATCTGTATGCGCTCTGCGGATCGTTCGGCGAAGACTTTAGTGAAGATGCGCTTGTCGAAAAAATCCCCGCATCGTTCTCGCGCACTACGAATTTCCTGACGCAGAAAGTTTTCAACAGCTACCACTCGGAAACCGAGATGCTGCGCTACCTCAAGCGTCTCGAATCGAAAGATCTCGCGCTCAACGAGTCGATGATCGCGCTTGGCTCATGCACGATGAAGCTCAACGCCACGTCCGAGATGATTCCGTTGAGCTGGCCTGAGGTTTCCTCGCTGCATCCCTTCGTTCCTGCCGATCAGAGCCAGGGCTACCGCAAGATGCTTGGGTTGTTAGAAGACTGGCTTGCCGAAGTCACCGGCTTCGCCGCCGTCTCACTCCAACCGAATGCAGGCTCGCAGGGCGAATACGCAGGCTTGCTCGCCATCCGCCGCTACCACCTTTCGCGCGGGGACAGCCACCGCGACATCTGCCTGATCCCCGTTTCCGCACACGGCACCAACCCCGCTTCCGCCGTCATGTGCGGCATGAAAGTCATCGGCGTAAAATGCGATGACTCCGGCAACATCGACGTCGCCGATCTCAAGGCGCGTGCCGATGAACACGCGGCGAACCTTTCCTGCCTGATGGTCACCTATCCGTCCACGCACGGCGTGTTCGAGGAAACGATCAAGGACATCTGCACGATCATCCACGAGCGCGGCGGCCAAGTTTATATGGATGGCGCAAACATGAACGCGCAGGTGGGCCTCACCTCGCCCGGCCTGATCGGTGCGGACGTTTGCCACCTCAATCTCCACAAAACCTTCTGCATTCCGCACGGCGGCGGCGGCCCCGGCGTGGGCCCCATCGGTGTTGCGAAACAACTCGTTCCCTTCCTGCCCGGCCATCGCGAGTTGGATGCCAAAGAGGGAGCCGTCTGCTCCGCGCCATGGGGCAGCGCATCCATCAACACGATCTCATGGATGTACATCGCCATTATGGGCGGCGACGGACTCAAGGAAGCCACCGAGGTCGCCATCCTCAACGCGAACTACATCGCCAAACGCCTCGCGCCGTTCTATCCGATCCTCTACACCGGCAACGCGGGCCTCGTCGCCCACGAGTGCATCATCGACGTGCGTCCTCTATCGGATGAGAGCCACATCACCGTCGAGGACGTGGCGAAGCGTCTCATGGACTACGGTTTCCACGCGCCCACCATGAGCTGGCCTGTCGGCGGCACGTTGATGATCGAACCCACCGAGTCCGAATCGAAATCCGAGCTGGATCGTTTTTGCGATGCGATGATTTCTATCCACGGCGAAATCAAGTCCGTCATCTGCGGCGAACTGGATGCTAACGACAACCCGCTTAAAAACGCACCCCACCCGGCGGAAACGATTTGTGCAAACGTGTGGCCGCACACATACAGCCGCGAGCAGGCCGCCTATCCCCTGCCCTATCTGCGCCAGCACAAGTTCTGGCCATCCGTCGCGCGAATCGACAACGTGCATGGCGACCGCAATCTCGTCTGCACTTGCGACAGTGTGGAAAGCTACGCGTCATGACACGATCCCCGATCGACTGGAGCAAGTGGCAGGGAGTCATCCACGCCACGCTCATGTTCATCGTGAAGGATGGCAACATCCTGCTGATAGAAAAGAAGCGCGGCCTTGGCGCAGGAAAGATCAATGGTCCCGGCGGCAAGATCGATCCCGGCGAGACGCCACTGCAAGCGGTGATTCGCGAGACCCAGGAAGAACTTCTCATCACTCCGCTGGGTTCCAGAAAACTCGGCGAGCTATGGTTTTCCATGAGCGACTGCCCGGACATCCTCTGCCACGTCTATCGGGCGGATGATTATGAAGGAGAACCCACCGAGACCGATGAGGCCGTTCCTGTGTGGACCGCGATCGATGAAGTCCCCTACCACCGCATGTGGGAGGACGACCGCCACTGGATGCCGCTGGTTTTGGACGAAACGACCTTCCATGGTCGCTTCGTCTTCGAGAGTGAGTCCATGCGCTGGATGGACATGCAGACCGGCATCGTGTGGTAGATGAAAAAAGCCGCTCCCGTGAGGAAGCGGCTTTCATAATGGGTTTGGGTTATTAGGAAATTAGAGGGAGGTCTGGATCGCGGACTTGACGCGCTCATAGCGGGCACGCAATCCCTTGAGGTCTGCTTCTGCGGCGTTGATCTGGCCGCCGAGATCGATCAGTTCGTTGACCTTCGCTGCAAGATTGGCAGGCACTGAGGCTCCCTTACCGCCGCCGGTCTTCGGATTCTTCAACCATGAGGAAACGGTGAGAACGGAAAGGCCGTAATGCGCAGCGGCACGGCTTTGTCCGCCACGGCCGTTGTTGGCATTGTAATCACTGACGAAGTCGATGACCTCCTGCTTCTGCTCGGTGGTGTAGCGCTTGCCCTTCTTGCTACTCGGTATGCCCTTGCCACCGGGAGTGCCCTTGGCTGGCTTCGCGGCCTTGGCTGGCTTTGCTGCCTTGGCTGGCTTTGCGGCCTTCTTGCTCTTGGCGGGTTTGCCCGCAGCCTTGAGCCAAGCGGAGACGGTGAGAGGAGTGACCTTGAATTTCTTCGAGGCGGCGCTCTGGCCACCGCGTCCATTGTCGGTGTTATATTTGGCCACGAAGGCTACGACTTCCTGTTTCTCTGCGTCGCTATATCGCACGCCTGTTGATGTTTTCTTTTTGGTACTCATGACGACGAATAATTATGTGCCTCACGGCAGGCCCGCAAGCATTAATTTGCGAGCATTCCGGCACGTTCGGATTCCTTCGTTTCAAGGGGTATCAAGTCAATGACCGTGATACGAATTCAAACAAGGAAATGCGTGCGGACCAGCCCGATTGTCATCTCATCATTTACGGACTCACAACCTTCCACAAGTGCATGATAAAACAGTGCGCTCAAGGTGGTGTTAGAACGAGCAGCGCGTTGTGGCCGCCCATGCCATGGGATAGTTTTGCCACAGGCCCGGAGGCCGCGAGCGGATGAGTGGGCAGCGTGAATCCAGCGGGCGCGTGCATGCCGACGCGGTTCGGTGGCAGCATACCATCACGCAGGAAGCGCGCGAGGATCACGCTTTCAATCATACCACTCGCACCGATGGTGTGGCCGAGGAAGGGCTTGAGTAGATGCAACGATGGCTTTTCCTCAGGATAGATTCTAACCAGTGCCGCAGGGTCTGCCTTAGCCTGCACAGCAGTGCCGGTGGCATGCGTGCAAACCGCAGTGGGTGGAATCGCCAGCGCACGGAAAAGTTCCGGAGTCCTTCCTCCGTCCTTGGGAATGCCCACGGGATCGCTGGCATCCGAGTTGCAACCATAGTGCAAGAGACCGGGACATCCGCCGCACGAAAACTCGATGGTCATGGCCGCCGCTCCTTCCGCCGGGATGAAACCGGACGTGCCCGGACGGTAGGGATCAGCCTCGTGACGATCTGATAGAATTCCGGAAGCCGCGTAGTTGTCCAGTAGCAGCGGCACCAGTGGCAGATCCACAGCCACGGCCAGTGCGCGTGGAGCCGCTCCGCAGCGCACGAGCATCATGGCAATTCCGATGGCATCCAGTCCGGCTGCGCAACCGCTTGCGAGCACATGATTGGGACCGGTGATGCCCAGCTCGATGCTGATGGCGGAGGCTGGCTCGCTATGGATCGTGTTGCTCGCCGCCATTAACTTGAATGGCCGCCTGCCGGGCCATGGCCCGAGCCAGCCCGCTGCATTGCCACGGCTGGTGCCGACGACGAGGGCTGCATCACGCAGATCATCCGCGTTCCATCCAGCTTCTGCGACCGCTTGGCGCGCCACATGCAGCGCGGCCATCGTGGCGGGACTCCATTTCCTATGAGTGAGCAGCGCACGATCCGCGATCCATGCGCCGGGCCGCTGCGCGTGCGGGCTGTCCGGCCCTAACAATTCGGCGAGGCGGCGAAACGGACCACACGGCGCTAGCAGTGCGCGATGATGAGCGGCCACATCCGTCCCGAGCGAGGACAATGCGCCAAGGCCGGTGATGGAAAGCGGAGCTTCGATGGCCACGGCGTATCAATCAGGGTGGCGCGGGCCAACTCAAAACGAGCGCATGCGGATTGATGCTGAGTTCACAGGGTGATCTGCGCACCGAGCTCGACGACGCGGCCCGGCGGAAGCTTGAAGTATGCGGTGGCGGGCGAGGCATTGCGCGCCATGACGGCGAATAGCGAGAGGCGGACGCGGTCGATGAGAGTCGCTTCCCTGCCGACGTGATAGGTTTCGCTGCCGAGGAAATAGGTCGCTTTTCCGGGTTGGAAACGAAGCTCTTCAGGCAGCCTTGTCTTGAGCGCGGCAGGAACGTCCGGTGTTTCCGCGAAGCCGAACTTCAGCGTCGCGCGGTGGAGACCTTCGCCGAGATCTTGATGTTCCAGGCACTCATCCGCATCGGCGCTGGGTTGATCGAGCGTCATCACATGAAGCAGGATCACGCGCTCATGAAGCACTTGGTTATGCTTGAGATTGTGCAGCAGCGCGGTGGGCACTTGCAGACCTTTGCCACTCATATAGATCGCGGTGCCGGAAACGCGGTGAATTTTTCCTTTACCGAGATCCTTGAGCAGCATGTCCACCGGCAGCGAGTCCCTCTGCATGCGGGCGGAGAGACGGCTGCGGCCCCAGATCCACGTCATCATCAGCCCCATCACGCCGCCACCGATGACCAGTGGGAACCAGCCGCCATGGAAGACTTTCAGCATGTTCGCAGCGAGGAACGCGCCATCCAGAGTGAGGAATATCCCGGTAACGATCGCCGCTTTCACAAACGACCAGCCCCACACCGCGCGCGCCGCGCTGTAGAACAGCACCGAGGTAAACGCCATCGTAAGTGCGATGGCGATGCCATACGCGCCAGCCAAATTGGCGGAGGTCTCAAACGTGATGACCAGCAGGATGCAGGCAGCCGCGAGCATGTGATTCACCGCAGGCACATAGACCTGGCCGACGGAATGCTCGGACGTATAACGCACTCGGAAACGAGGCAGGCAGCCGAGTTGGATCGCCTGAGTGGTTAGAGAGAACGCGCCAGAAATGAGCGCCTGACTGGCAATGATCGCCGCAAGGGTGGCGAGGATGGTAAGGGGAAGCTGGAGCGATTCCGGAGCCAGCAGGAAGAATGGATTGCTGATGGCCGTTGGGTCTGCGGTCAACAGCGCCGCCTGGCCGAGGTAGTTCAGCACCAGAGCAGGCAACACCACCACGAACCAACCAACGCGGATTGGGCGTGCGCCGAAGTGGCCGAGGTCCGCATACAAAGCCTCGCCACCGGTCACGGCGAGGAACACCGCCGCGAGCAGTGGCAGCGCATGTTTCCACTCGCGGATGAGAAACAGCACCCCCTCGGACGGACTCAAGGCCCACAGCACTTCCGGGTGCATCATGAGAGAGCGCAGACCAAGCAAGGCCAGCGTAGCGAACCAGAGCAAAACGATCGGGCCAAAAAGCACACCTACTTTTCCCGTTCCAAACTTTTGGATAGCGAAAACCCCGGCTAGAATGACTACCGAAACGGGCACCGCCCAATGCGCCAGCATCGGCGCGCTCACCTTCAGGCCCTCCACGGCGGAAAGTACCGAGATCGCGGGCGTGAGCATGCCGTCGGCATAAATCAGCGCCGCGCCGGCCAGACCGAAGAGCAATATCCGGCGCGGGTCCTTGCCGCCGAGCCTGCGCACCGCGCCACGGATCAGCGCGGACAGCGCGAGAATCCCACCTTCGCCCTTGTTATCGAGCTTTAGGATGATGAAGAGATATTTTATCGATACCACCAGCAGCAGCGACCAGACGACCAGTGAGGCCGCGCCGATCAGATTCCGTGGATCGCCAATATCAGCGCCATGGTGCGGGGAAAAGCACTCGCGAAACGCGTAAAGCGGGCTGGTGCCAATGTCTCCGAAAACAATTCCCAGCGCAGCCAAAGTACTCGCCGCCAGTTTCGGAGTATGGCCGTGATGGCCGGAGTGTGAGTCGCTCATCGTCGCGAAACAGATCGTTCGCGGCGCTCTAAAAGCACTTCCCGGCCCCGCTGACCAGCGAAATCATGGCGCGAAATGCAAGCACGCCGCATTGTTTCCGCGCCGACTCACCCCGCCAGACTTCGCATCGCAGCCCACAGAGTTTTTCTGTCCCGCATATCGGCCAGCCAGAAATCACAACCATCGCGCACTGCCGGGCGCGCTACCACTCCGCCGTAGCCGACGAAGAGATCCACTTCCGGCTTGGTTTCGAGATCGGAAACGCCATCGCCCACCATGACGACGCGGCTTGGTTGCTCCTCGTTTTTCCATGCCCGGATGATTTCGTTTTTACCCAGATTCCGCGTCGTGGGATAGTCCGTGCCGTAGCCCGCGTAGGATCCATCTTCATTGAAATGGAGCGGCACCGCCTCAACATGTTCGATTCCAAGATCGGCCGCCAACGGCAGGATCAGCGGCGCGAAGCCACCTGATAGAATCACCGGCAGCCAGCCAGCCGCCTTTGCCTCCGCGATGAACTCCGCCGCTCCGGAAACCACCGCTTTAATGTAGTGCGCCGCCACTTCATCACACAGCGCGCGATCAGGCCGAATCATTTCCATGCGTCTCGGAAACACCTCGTGAATCGGCACTTCGCCATTCATCGCCGCGTTCGTCAGCGCCACTACCTTTGAAAAAACCTCATCGCCCTTTGCCCGCGCGAGTTCATCGATGCCCTCAATGGCGGACAAGGTGGAATCGCAGTCGATGAAAAGCAGTTTGCAGCAGGAAATCCGTGGGGTCATGAGATGCCGGAGTCAATGCCACGACGCGCCCGCCGGGCAAGAGCAAGTGCGTAAAACTACGGCAGCAAAACCTCCACCCGTCCGAATAAGCACGGAGTGAGCGCAGGGTTCACAGCCGTGGATTGCGTCACCCGCTCCCAGCGCTCATCGATGGAGCTGACACTGATCGCGCCGCTCATGAGAGTGTAGTGGACCAAATTCGAGGAGACTTTCGGGGTGTAAATGAGTCCGCTGTTTTTCCGGCGGAGATACTCGACTCTGAACGTCCTCTGCGTGCCACTCCCGGCAAGTGAGAACAGCGGCAGCCCCGCCAAGCCGGTGGTGCTTTGCAGGACGCGCGCATCCGCAGCGGTGGGGGCGAGATTGAAGGCATACTTGAGCAAGTTCGGCACGCCATCGCCATGGGCAATGGCATTCGCATTCCCCAGCCCGTATGCAGCGGCCCAGTTTGCGAAGACGGATGCAGGCGTATGTATCTGAGTGACCGCCAACCTACCGAAAAGCCTCGGCGTTTCCGCAGGATCGACGGCCATGCGCTGGGTGACACGCTCCCACGCGTCATCAACGACCGTCGTGGAAACGCTGCCCGTCATCGCCGTGTAGCGGACCAAGTCGGAGGAAACCATCGGCTGGTAGGCGAGTTCGCCGCTCCTGAGACGCAGGTATTGCACCTCGAACCACGCGTTTCCAGCCGCGCGGCCCAGCCGGAACAGAGGCAAGCCTGTGGTGCCGGTGTCGGCGGCAAGCATTCGATTATCCGGTGCGCCGCCATTCATGCGGAAAGCATACTTGAGCAGATTCGGAACGCCGTCGCGAAACGGAACCGCCATCGGATCCGCCGCAGCCGCGCGCAAGTCCGCATTTGCCGCCCAACCCACCAGAAAGCCCGAAAGTGGCCGGGTGGTGAACGAGATTTCCGACGAGAATACGCTCGTCTGCCCGAAGATGTCGTAGGCTTGGACGGCGCAATGATACGTAGTGTCCGGCTTGAGGTCCGTGAGCACGGTCTTTGTGCCGACAGTCACCGTCTTGATCGTTTGGTAACTGCCGCTGGAGCTTCCGAGGTGAACCTTGTAGCCCGCGATGTTACCTTCCGGATTCGGCTTCCAGCCGATGGTCACGGACTGTTGCGCGTGCGCCGGAAACGCCAGCCAAAGCGCAGTGAGCAGCACGCTTTGCATGAACGACTTCAGAAACCGCAGGGCGCGGAAATTTTTCAACACGAGAGGACAAGTCATTTACAAACTTCAGGCGGGGTTTTTCAGAAATTGGGCTGGATTTCAGATGTCACACGCCTTGGGGGAGCCGGGCCTTGCGCATCTCAAATTGGTCGGGCAAACAACCGGCACCGCCGCGTTTTTGCAAATTCTAATTTCACCCCCACCGAAATCCCAAAGTGGCAGGCTGAATGCGGCCTCTAACGGGTAGAATGGCACCGCCCGGGAAGGCCGGAAAAACGCAAAACAACCCGCCTCCACACGCCACGCTGCGGCTTTGCTGTTAAAATTTTCCATTTCAAGATGCGCCTACCCTGCCAGCCACTTTCGTTAGATTGACGGCTTCCCCGAAGTGGTCTAGTTCTCCGGGGTGATTTTGAAAATACCCGCCATCCTGCTGGTTTGCGCCGTTTCCGCTCAGGCGCAGCTCTCCACCACGCTGAAGATCGCCAAGAAACAACACCTCGCGGGCGAGCCGGTCATGGCGGTGGTCACGATCACCAACCACGCGGGTAAAGAGCTGATTTTCCACAGCGACGGGCGTTTCCAGTGGCTGGATTTCGTGCTGAAGACCGCCAACGGCAACTCGGTCAACCCGAAGGGCAAGCGGACGCTATTCGGAGCCATGAAGATCGCTCCCGGCCAGACGATGGCGCGGGAGGTCGATCTTTCGCAGCATTTCCAGCTCAGCGAGTCGGGAAACTTCTCGGCCGCCGCGATTGTCCGCCAGCCCGGCAATAATACGGAAGGTTCAGCGACCAATCGGGTGATTTTCAACCAGAGTCCGGGGATGTTGTATTGGTCGCAGAAAGTCGGGCTTTCCGCCAGTTCCAGCCGCACACGTGAGTTCCGGCTGCTCAATTTCGCCGGAGATTCCAAATCGCAGATTTACGCGCAGATCGTAGATGGGACCACCGGCCAGTTTATCCGCACCTTCCTGCTCGGTGACGTGCTGCTGCTCCGCAAGCCCCTCGCCACAGTGGATAAGAAGCAGCGTATGAACGTGCTTTTCCTCGCCACCCCCACCATGTGGGTTCACTGCGTGGTGGATACCGACGGCCGGGTCGTGGAGCGCACGATCCACCAGCGCGCCGCCACGGGCGATCCCCAGCTCCTGACCTTCGGCGATGGAACCGTACGCGTGGCCAACAGCATTCCTTACGATACCAAGGCAGTCGCCGAGCAACGCGCGAAAATCCGCAAGGCTTCTGACCGCCCACCCATCCCGAATTAATGGCCCGGTGAGGAAATTTCCCTTCCGGGCAAAATGTCCTTTACCTTTTTTAAAAATTATTTAGATGTCCTTACAGTTTTCCTTCCTGAACTTTCCCATGAAAACACTCACACGACTTCTTACCTTGGCCGCAGCCCTCGTATTCGGGGCAACGGCGCACGCCGCGAACTTCCGCACCGTGGTGATCGATCCGGGCCACGGCGGCCACGACAACGGCGGCCAATGGGGCAAGGTTTACGAAAAACACCTCGCCCTCGACACCGCGACCCGTCTGGAAAACCAACTGAAACGCATGGGCTACCAGACTGTGATGACGCGCCGCAGCGACTACTTCATCACCCTGCCTCAGCGCGTGGCAGTCGCGAACAAGTATCGCAACGCCATCATGGTAAGCATCCACTACAATTACACTTGGAAGGAACAAGTGAGCGGGCTGGAAACTTTCTACTACAACACGGAAGGCCAAAAACTCGCCCAGTGCGTGCAGAGCAGCCTAGTGCGAAAGACCCGCACCGTGGATCGCAATGCGAAATTCGCCCGCTTCTACGTCATCCGGAATTCCAACCTCCCGTCGATCCTGGTCGAGGGCGGTTTTGTGAGTAATGAAACCGAGCGCACCCGGATGAAGTCCGCGTATTTCCGCGAGTCCATCGCCAGCGGCATCTCCGAAGGCATTCAACGCTATCGCCGCTCGTATTGATGAGGCGGATTTCCGGCTGACATCGCAGCGGATCAGAGGCAAGGTTTCCGCCATGGCTGCGGTGACGGTTTCCGGGATGTTAGAGCTGGAGACGGCTGCGATGGCAGCAGGTTGGACCGAGGAACGATTGCTCGATCTTGCCGGTGAACGCCTGGGTCGCGCGATCGGGCGTTTTTTCCCGCAGCCCGGCACAGTCGTCGGCTATCTCGGGAAAGGCCACAACGCTGGCGACACGCTGGTGGCCTTGCGAGTATTGCGCGATGAATTCGGCTGGAAGATCGCGCTGCGGGCCGGCTTTGATTTTGAAAACTGCGCACCGCTCACGCAACGGAAGTGGCGAGAACTCGGTGGCGATCCGCCCTTGGAAAATCCGCCGGCATGGCGGGATCTGTTAGGGCCACTCCTGCTGTTGGACGGTCTGTTAGGAATCGGTGCAAGAGGTGCGCTCAGGGCTCCCCTGCTCGCCCTTGCAGATGAAATGAATTGGTTCCGCAAAAACACGGGAGCCCGCGTGGCGGCGGTGGACCTGCCCTCCGGTGTGAATGCGGACGAAGGCCACAGTTCCGCAAGCGCGGTCACGGCGGACATCACGTTCATGATCGGCAGTCCCAAGCGCGGCCTGCTGGCGGGTCATGCGGCGGATTTCACCGGAGCACTGGCACTCGTTCCGGTGGAGGCACTGTCATCCTGCACGGCGGGTGAAATGGAACTCATCGCGCCGCAGACGATGGACGTCGGCAAATCCCATCGTCGTTTCGATTTCCACAAAGGCATGGCCGGACGCGTGGCGATCGTAGCTGGCTCTGCCGAATACAGCGGAGCTGCCGTGCTCGCCGCCACCGGGGCGTTGCGAGCTGGAGCGGGCTTGGTCACGCTGCATGTGCCTGTTTCCGCAGCCGCCTGCATCGCCGCGAAATGCCCGTCGGAAATCATCGTACGTGGATTTTCCTCAGCGCGTGAAGTGCTGGCAGCGGATTGCGACGCAATGGTCATCGGCTGCGGCCTCGGCATGCCGGACGAAACTACATCAGCCGCGTTGTTAGAACTGATCGAAAAATCCCCCGTCCCCTGCGTAGTGGATGCGGATGCCCTGAACCTCATCGCCCGGACCGGAACTCACGCCATTCTGGACACGCGCCATGTGCTCACGCCGCACCCCGGAGAATTTCGCCGACTGGCTCCGGACCTTGCAGACTTGCCACGGGAAACCGCCGCCCGCCTTTTCGCGGAACGGTTTCCCGCCACACTTCTGCTCAAAGGCTCCCGCACGCTTGTCACCCGCGACGGCGAGGCGTTTTGGTGCAACTCCACCGGCAGTCCCGGCATGGCGACGGGAGGCCAAGGAGACCTACTCGCCGGAGTGATCGGCGCCTGCCTCGCTGCCGGCATCGCCCAGCTCGTAGCGGCGGCGTTTTCCGCGTGGCTGTGCGGACGGGCTGCCGAACTCGCACTCCAAAACCCGCATATTTCCGAAGAATCCCTCACCCCAAGCGAAACCGCCGCCCACCTCGGCGGCGCATTTCTCGATTGGCGTTCCTCCCGCAGATGAAAAAACCAGCGGCCTCCCTCAGGAAGCCACTGGTTTTTTGAAATCATCCGGTAGCCGAATGCTCAGTTCACCGCAACGGCGGAAGAACCTGTTTCACCCGTGCGGATGCGGATCGCCTGCTCGACGTTGGAAATGAAAACCTTGCCGTCACCGATCTTGCCGGTGTTGGCGCTTTTCACGATCACGGCGGCCACGTTTTCTGCCTGCCCGTCATCCACCACGATCTCGATCTTCACCTTTGGAAGGAAATCCACGGTGTATTCCGAGCCACGATAAATCTCAGTGTGGCCCTTCTGGCGACCGAAACCCTTGACCTCGGTCACTGTCATTCCTTGCACACCCACCTCGGCGAGGGCCTCCTTAACTTCTTCCAGCTTGAATGGTTTGATGATCGCTTCGATTTTTTTCATAGTTCGGTGGATTGGTGAGGATTAAAAAGCAGTGACCGTGCCAACATTTTAGGTCAGACCGATTATTTTCACGAACAGAATCTAATTGCGACCACTGCCGATGACGAGAGCAAAAACCCGGGGTCTCTGTGAAAAAATCGAGACGCCCGTGATCTCGCGGCCGGGAATCAGTTCTTCTGCTTCAGAAGATCGCGGATCTCAGCGAGCAGCTTCTCCTCCGCACCAGGCTCCGGCGGACCCGCAGGAGCGGCAGGCTTTTCACTCAGCGCCTTAAGTTTCTGCATCGGTTTCACGAACACGAAGAAAAGCACCGCACCGGTAATCAGCAGGGAGATGAACGCATTGATCACGAGACCGGCATCAAAGATTCCGAGTTTGAGCGACACTTTCGGATCGCCTCCCATCGCGCTGAGCATGGGATTGATGACGCCATCCGTCACCGCAGTGACGACCTTTCCGAACGAGGCTCCGATCAACACACCAACCGAAAGATCGATAGCGTTGCCTTTCAATACAAACTCTTTGAACTCTTTAAACATAATGGATGGTGGTTAGGGTTGCTGGTTTGGACAGAACTTGATTCAAAGCGTTCAAAATCAATACCGCCAGACGTTTTTTCCGAGCCAACTTGGCACTTGGCAGAGGCATCGCTCCGCGCAAGTCTCGCATAATGATTACCGGGGTGCCCAAAAGCCTGCGACGCCTGCTGGATGAAACCGGCCCGGTCGATGCGGTCGGCATCGAGGATCGTGTGGCTAAATACACCACCCGCAGCATCAAGAAGGAGTCCAAGCTCTTCGGCCTGCGCCTAGCCGTCAGCATGGTCGATCTCACCACTCTCGAAGGCAAGGACACGCCAGGCAAAGTCGCCTCGCTCTGCCGCAAGGCCTTGTGTCCGCACGACGCGCCGAACATCCCGCAAGTCGCCGCCGTCTGCGTCTATCCCTTGATGGTGAAACACGCGGCCAAACACGTCAAAGGCACGCCCGTCCGTATCGCCTCCGTCGCCACCGCGTTTCCCTCCGGCCAAGCACCACTCAAGACGCGCCTCGCCGAAGTCCGCCAAGCCGTGGCCGATGGCGCGGACGAGATCGACATGGTCATCAACCGCGGCGCGTTTCTAGCAGGTGAAATTTCCCTGGTGCAGGATGAAATCTCCGCCGTACGCGAAGCATGCGGAAACACAACACTCAAGGTGATCCTCGAAACCAGCGAACTCGAAACCTACGATCACATCCGCGCCGCTTCGTTTCTCGCGATGCGCGTCTTGCGCCCCGGCGATTTCATCAAGACCTCCACCGGCAAGACCTCATCCAACGCCACGCTCGGCAACAACCAGGTGATGCTCGACGCCATCCGCGACCACTTCCTCGCCACCGGCATCGAGATCGCCATGAAACCCGCCGGCGGCATCCGCACCGCGAAACAAGCACTGCAATTCCTCATCGCCGTCAAAGAAACCCTCGGCGACGCATGGCTTAACAACCGCCGCTATCGCTTCGGCGCATCCGCCCTGCTCAACGACCTCCTCCGCCAGTTAGAAACCCAACGCACCGGAGCCTATCAGGCACCGTGGTCCTTATCGGAAGATAGCTCCGGATACTAAACTCCCTTTTCCCCATGCCCGCGAAAAAATCCACCGCACGCGAACTTCTCTTCGGCGATCTTTGGGAATTCGATCCCGCGCCGGAATCCGCACCCGCGCACATCGAGCCGCGCTACGGACTCTTCATCGGCGGGAAATCTGTCGCGCCGAAATCGAAGAGATACTTCGACTCCATCTCACCTCGCGATGGGAAAAAACTCACCGAAATCCCGCTCGCCAACGCCGCCGATGTCGATGCCGCCTATCAGGCCGCCGCGAAGGCATTCAAATCATGGAGCAAGCTGCCCGGTGCCGAACGCGGCAAGTTTCTCTTCCGCATCGCCCGCCTGTTGCAGGACCGCGCCCGCGAGTTTGCAGTCGCCGAGACGCTCGATGGCGGCAAGCCGATCCGCGAGTCGCGCGACTTCGATGTGCCGATGGCTGCCGCGCACTTCTTCTATCACGCCGGTTGGGCGGACAAGCTCGACTACGTCGCGCCCGGTCGCACGCTCGCGCCGCTCGGCGTCGTCGGCCAGGTGATCCCGTGGAATTTCCCGCTGCTCATGCTGGCATGGAAAATCGCCCCCGCCCTCGCCACCGGAAACACCGTCGTCATCAAGCCTGCGGAAACCACATCCGTCACCGCGCTCAAGTTCGCATCCATTCTAACCGATGCAGGACTTCCGCCCGGAGTCGTCAACATCGTCACTGGCGCGGGTGAAACCGGAGCC
>JANMLQ010000205.1:0-9830 GCA_031372635.1 Akkermansiaceae bacterium
ACCCTCCGCCTCGGCGGCAAGCTCCTCATCACTGCCGACCACGGCAACTGCGAATACATGCGCAATCCCGACGGCTCGCCCAACACCGCCCACACCACCAATCTCGTCGAGATCATCTACGTCGCCGAAGACGCGGAGAACTATCAAGTCCACAACGGCATCCTCGCCGATGTCGCACCCACGCTGTTAGATATGCTCGGCCTGAAAAAGCCGCAGGAAATGAGCGGGGAGAGTTTGTTGGTGGGGAGGTGATGGGGTGCGCATGAAGCGTCCTTACAGGACGCGGGATCGAATCTGACTCCAGACCCCGGACTTTGTCCGGGGCTGATATGAATCGTCCTTTCAGGACCGAGAGATGGCTTGTTGCCGTTCGAGTGATGCGGCGTTGCATGAAGCGTCCCTACAGGACGCGGGATCGAATCTTACTTCAAGACCCCGGACTTTGTCCGGGGCTGGTATGAATCGTCCTTTCAGGACGGGGAGTTGGCTTGATTGCGTTCGAGTGATGCGGTGATGCATGAAGCGTCCTTACAGGACGCGGGATTGACTCTGACTCCAGACCCCGGACTTTGTCCGGGGCTGATATGAATCGTCCTTTCAGGACGGAGAGATGGCTTGATTCCGTTCGAGTGATGCGGCGTTGCATGAAGGGGCCCGACAAGACGCGGGATCTGGTTTAACTCCGTGACCCCGGACTTTGTCCGGGGCTGATATGAATCGTCCTTTCAGGACGGAGAGATGGTTTGATTCCGTTGTGAGTGATGCCGCGCTGTATGAAGCGTCCCTACAGGACGCGGGATCTGGTTCATCTCCGTGACCCCGGACTTTGTCCGGGGCTGGTATGAGGCGTCCTTTCAGGACGGAGAGATGGCTTGATTCCGTTCGAATGATGCGGCGTTGCATGAAGGGGCCCGACAAGACGCGGGATCTGGTTTAACTCCGAGACCCCGGACTTTGTCCGGGGCTGGTATGAAACGTCCTTTCAGGACGGAGAGATTGCTTGATGGTTTCTTCGTCCTGTAGGGACGATTCATATCAGCCCGGCACAGGGTGCCGGGTTCTGTGTCACGCAAGAATTCCCGCGTCCTGAAAGGACGCTTCATGTGGAGGGATTTTTGTGTTAGTCCGTCGCCATGTCCCAATCCTTATCATGCGTCCTTCTGCATCTTGTTTTCTCCACGAAAAACCGGGAGCCATGGTTGGATGCGGACCTCCGTCCACGGGTGTTCGCCTATTTGGCAGAAACTGGGCGGTCGATGGGATGCGAGGTCTATCGGGTGAATGGAACTGCGGATCACATTCACATGGCGGTTTTAATGAGCCGCTCGCTTGCGATCGCCGATTTCGTCAAGAAGGTGAAAGCGGTCTCTTCGGTATGGATCAAGGAGCACGGTGAACATCACGCGGGATTTGCCTGGCAGGCGGGCTACGGTGTTTTTTCTCTCGGTAGCTCCCAGCTTGAAACGCTGATCCAATACATCGACGGTCAGGAGGAGCATCACAGGAACAAGGGATTTCAGGAAGAGTTTCGCATGTTTCTGCGGAAGTATGGTGTCGAGTATGACGAGCGATACGTGTGGGATTGAGTCCACAGAATGTGATTCTGCTTCTGTCTCCCCCGGCACCTAATGGTCCGTTTCAAGACCAAAGCGGGCCATGCAGCACTTGGGGCGAAACACGTTTGTCATCAACCACGGATTCAGCTTTGCAAGGCGTGCTCCTCTATCCTAGACCCGCGCGAAATGTTTTCCCAAGAACCGATTGAATGGCCGGAAAAAGTTGAGATTCTCGTGGATCGCCTTGAGAGCGAATCGTCCGGGCGTGATCTCAGTCGCGAAGAACGTGCGGTGATGGATGTGTATGAGACGGTTCCGATTCTTGAGAGTGAGGATTGCCTGCATGAGTTTTGGCAGAGCGGGATCGATCATCAGCGGGTGATCAATTCATTCGAACTCATCGGTGCGACAAGCCTTGTAGATCCTCTTAACGCCAGCCGATGGTGCGCGACCCGCTGCGAAGACCGGATCGACTACAGCGAAACCGAAGCGGACTACCTCGCCACGATTGAAGAAGACCTCCCAGCTGCCATGGATGAACTCGTTGATCTGGTGCTCGGGTTCATTGAGGAGGAGTTGGGCTTTACGAGCTAGTAGGCTGTCAGATTTTAAATGACGGGTAGTGTTCGCCCTGTCTTGAAGTGGAGAGCAGCCATCTTGGCTGTTTCGGAGACCGGGCTACTTGCCTAGACCGTGTGCGGCATGGTCTTCGGGGCAGGCTGGAAGCCCATTCTCCGAACTTAACTTTACCGCCTACTAGTATTGGAAGTTTGTGAAAAAATCGCTGCCGTCGCTTAGAAGTTGAAGGTCGCTTGCGGACCCTTTTTCTCAATCGGCTCGGGTTCAGCTCCATCGCGTAGCCCGGCGGCGGCAAAGCGGATGAAACGTCCGAGCAGCGCATCCATCGTCGGGTTTCCGGAGGCTCCATTGCTGAGTTGGTGAAGCATTTCCTGGTGCAGCAGCATGTGGATCATGGCACCAGTCACGAAGTGGATTCGCCACGCCAGATCTTCGGCGGATACGGATGGCAGGGATTTCGCAATTGCCCGCGAGAAACGGTCGCTTGCATTTCTGATTTGATCCTCCATCGCCTGCGGCAGTGTCTCCAAGGGCATGGAGAAAATCCAACCGAGGAGACGGCGGAACAATGGTTCGGACAATCCGGTTTTCCGCGCAGAACTGAGTAGGGGACGCACGAAGGCCTCGATCACTTCCTCAAGCGGCACGGCCTTGCCAGACCATTTTTTCTCCAGCGTATCCAGACGCACGATCCGCTCCTCGTTCACGGGGGTGATGGTGAGTGTCACTACCAGTGCGATTAGGCCGTTGCGACTGCCGAAGTGATAGTTGATGGCGGCGACGTTGGCTTTCGCCAATTGGGTTACGTCACGAATCGAGACGGTTTGGAAGCCATGCTCGGCAAACAACTGTTCTGCGACTTCCAGCAGGCGCCGCTTGGATTCGGATTGGGGAAACTTGAGCTCGCGCATGGGATCGCGCCATTCAAACGCATCAGCCGCCCGTGTCAAACGCGTGATTCAAATCGCGAAAGGTTCTGAATCTTCCCTGCCGGCTCACATGCTGGGGAGCTGGACGAGCTTGGTGTATTGAAACGAGTTCTTCATCAGGAACTCGGATTTCTGGGAATCTTTGAACGGTCGGTTGCGAAGCTGGTCGATTCCGGCGTCCGAGATCACGGTGAGGCTGACTTCCATCGCCTTCACGCGCCCGGCCTTGATTTCATCGGAGGTCACGCCACTAGGTGCGGCCGAGGTGATCAGGCCAGTGCCTTTGATCTTGAGGGAGTCCGTGACCTGACCGGAGGCATTCTTGCCGATGGTGACGGGGACTGTCTTGATTGTGGTGGTGTTTCCGGTTACCTGGGAGACTTCCACCATGAAGGTGACGGTGAACTGGAACACGTTCTCGCAGACGAAGTTTTCGATGTCATCCAGCTTGGTCGCGTAGCTGCCGAAGGAAGTCTCCAGATTCGTCTGGCCCAGCAGCTTCTCGAAAGTTTCATCTGGATTCACTAGAATGCGTTTCAGGACATATGTGTCGAACTTGGTATTTTTGTCGATCGGATCGTCGTAGATGAGGCGGTAGCCGATGCAGGAAACGTCACCGCCCTCGTCTTTGGTGCCGCCAATGTCTCCATTGTAGCGCTCGGTGGAGCCGGAGAAGAAGATGAGATCCGAGGAGTTGGTGCTTTCCAGCTTGTCGCCGATCGTCCGGGTGGGGAATTTCGCCGAGAGCCACTCGAAGTCATTTCCACGGCGGGTGATGAGCGCCTCGAAATCGCGGGCTATGGTATCGACCATCGACTTCGCTTGGCGCGCGGCGCGGAGTTCGGCGCGGCTGCGGTTCCAGGTGTCCATGGCGATGGAGGTGATGGAGACCAGCACGGTGACGATGATGGTGGTGATCGCCATGGCGACCATTAGCTCCATCAGGGTGAAGCCGCGTTTTGACTGTGGAATCCGTTGGGTTTTCATGAGGGATTGCTCGGATGGAGATTAGCGGCGCACCGCGAGGTTGCGGCTGAAAACGGGGTTCTTGACCTTGGTGAAGGTATCGGAAAACTTACTGTCGAAATACGATTTCGACTTAGCAGGCAAGGTGTAGAAATCCGCAGCGAATGCGATGACGGCTTCTGGATAGTCGTTAACATTCGTATCTCCAACTGGTTTTTTGGGATCTTGTATCTGTCCTGCCGTGCCGATCTTGAGTTCGCCTTTGGCTGTGTCGAAAACAAGCTGGGTGCATTTCACCAGATAGACACCGCCTTCGACGGCAGGAAGATCTTCCGTGAGGAATTTGGGATCCTTGCGGAGGCGCACCATGGTCTGGACGTTGTAGTCCTTGCCCGGCAACTTGTCCCTAACATTGGGAACGGGTTCCGAGGTTCCGTCAGGACGTAAGTTGGTAAGACTGCCGCGATACTGATAGACGAGGAGCGCATCGTTGGCGTTGATGGAATTCTTGATGCGGTTGAAGGCTTTTTCAAAGCCGGTCTTCTCGGTTTCACCGGTTCGTAGGGTCACCAGTTCCTGTTCGATCGTGGAGGTAAGGCGGTCGGCTTCTTGGACGTTGATGGATTTGCGGATGCCAGCGGCGGCTGGGGCGAAGACATACATGAAACCGGTGAGCAGTACGGCTAGCACACCGATGGCGATGACGGTTTCCAGCAGAGTGAATCCGCGATGGAGGGATGAGGATGGGGTTTTCATGAATCAGAATTTGTCGCCGGAATTGATGGATTTTACCGAACCCATTTGATCCGGGCTGCGGAAGACGGAGGTGCGGCCATTGCGCCAGATGACGAAGCCGCCGAAATCGCGCTTGGCGGAGGCCATCACGCGGGGCGGGGCGGCACTGGCTTTCTTGGACAAGGTCCGTGAGCCGGAACCGACGATGAAGCTGGCTCCGGGCGTCTTGCAAATGCCCTGGGAGTTGAATTCGTATTTGTAGTAGCTGCCCTTGAGCGGTGAAGTCGATTTGATGGCGTTGCCACTGGCATCCTTCAGTTTGGAATCCGAAACCTCATCGATGCTTCCAGAGCCTGCGGCATGGTCCTTGCGGCTGAATTGCTCGCTGAAGAATGTCTGGTCCGGCAGGACCGTTCCGCGGCTGGAAATGACCCAGTTGGGTTCTGCAGAAGGGTCTTTTTCCTTTGGGGTGCCATCGGTATCCGTCTCTTGGTAGGCGACGACGATGCGGCGGAGGTCTTCGGCGGAATTGTTGTCGAGGGATTTGGCAACGAGCACACAGGCGCGGAGATTTCGCCCGACGGCGGTGGTTC
Organism: Akkermansiaceae bacterium; assembly: GCA_031372635.1. Taxonomy (GTDB): domain Bacteria; phylum Verrucomicrobiota; class Verrucomicrobiia; order Verrucomicrobiales; family Akkermansiaceae; genus Luteolibacter. Next base: position 5,359 of record JANMLQ010000205.1, read on the forward strand.
TGGCTTCATCGAAGAGGGACTCGGCGGTGGCCACGCCGCTGGTGACGCCTTTGCCACCCATACCGCTCAGGCCGACGGAACCGGCGGCCATGAGGATGGAGATGATGGCGATGACAACGAGCATTTCCACCAAGGTGAAGGCGTTTTTCCGCGATCCAGGGTGGGGTTGGGTCAGATTGGTTTGCATGGGTTGGAATCGTGTTGGGGCAAGATGCTTGATTTGGACGGGGTCGCAAGTGAAAATGTCAATACATCGCAGTTACGAGGGCTGCTTGTTTGCAGGGAATCTTCCTTGATTGGGGCCGTTGGTCCAGAGCCAGGCGGGGCGGACCATATCGCGCACATTCTTGCGCTGCGCTTCCCATCCGAGGAGCTGCTTGGCAAGGGCTGGATCAGCCACTAGCGAATCCGGGTCTCCGGCGCGCCGAGGTCCGTATCTGACAGGAACGGTCTTGCCGCTGACTTCCTCGACGGCGGAAATGATTTGTTTCACCGAGACACCGACGCCGGTGCCGAGGTTGCAGCGGACCGACTCGCCTCCAGTCGCCAGGTGATCGAGTGCGCGGGCATGGGCGTCGGCCAGATCCTCGACGTGAATGTAGTCACGGATGCAGGTGCCATCCGGCGTGGCGTAGTCGGTGCCGAAGACTTCGAGGTATTCAATCTCGCCGGTGACGGCCATCATGACGCGCGGGATCAGGTGGGTTTCGGGATTATGATCTTCGCCGATTTTCCCGTCAGGCGAGCAGCCGCTGGCATTGAAATAGCGGAGGCAGGCGCTGCGCAGGCCCCAGGCGCTGTCGCAGTCTTTGAGAATCCATTCGACCATCAGCTTGCTGCGACCGTAAGGGTTGATCGGATTTTGGTGATTGGTCTCGGTGATGGGTAGCTTGTCCGGCACGCCGTAGGTGGCGCAAGTGGAGGAAAACACGAAGACCTTGCAGCCGAACTCCTGCATTACCTGCAGCAGCTTTATCGGCTCGGCTGTGTTGTTCTGGTAATACTTCAGCGGATCCGTGACGGACTCGCCGACGTAGGCGTAGGCTGCGAAATGGATCACAGCTCCGAATCCGTGTTTCGCGAAGAGGGAGCGCACCAGCGCCTGATCGCCGACATCGCCCACTACCAACTCCACGCCGGGATCGACGATTGCCTGGTCATGACCGAAGACGAGGTTGTCTAAAACGACGATTTTCCTCCCTTGGGCAGCTAGCAGACGGACGGTGTGGGAGCCGATGTAGCCTGCTCCTCCGGTGACAAGAATCGGCGCGTTGGGGGTAGTCATGTTTTCCTGAGCCGATGAAACTGGAGAATGCCGCAGCCTGTCAACCCAACGGAAAGCGGCGTTTCGGAATCCTGAAAAAAACCGTCGAATATTCCCGGCAGCCGTGTTGTCGTAGGCGCATGAAGAAAACTCTTCGCAACCGGGCAATCGCCGCCGTAGGAGCTGTCGCGGCGCTTGTGTTATCCTCCTGCGTTTATGACCCCTACTACAGCTCCGCCGGCGGCTCATACAGTTCCGGCTATGGCGATGGCTACGGGTATGGTGGCAGCAATTTCTCCACGTCACTCTTCGTTAGCACGGGCAATTCCCGATGGGGATATGATCCGCATTGTTACAGCTACTACGATTACAACCGCCGCTGTTACTACGATCCTTATTTGAATGGCTACTACCCCGTCGGTTACCGACCGCCGGTTGTTTATGGGGTGCCGCACCCGTATGGCTACGGTGGTGGCTACTGCCCGCCGCCGCGCTATTACAGCAACGTCACCGTGGTGAACTACCGCAACCGCGAGGCCGCCTATCGCAATACGAATTATGGCTGGGCCAAGCAGGTCCGCCAGCAGCCTTCTCGCCAGCGCACCGAGGACCAGCACCCCACGCGCAACGGAAACTACTACGGCCGCTCTGACAACGGCTCACGCTCATCCAGCTCTAACAGCAGTAACTACCGCAAGGATCAATACACACCGCGCACTCAACAGGGTTCAAACAGCCAGTCGAGTGGAAACCGTTACTCGCAAAGCGTGAAACCCGGCGTGCGTGAGCAGCAGGGGAGTCGCCTGCCACAATCCTACAACACCCCGGTCACCCGTAAGCAGTCCGGTAAGAATTACTCCGGTCGCCAGGAAAACGCAGCCCGCAATCAGCCGCGCCAACCCCAACAGCCGAACTACAACCGCGGCGGCGGTGGCGGCGGTCAGAAGCGCCAAGAAGAATCCAAGCCATCCAAAGACGGAAAAAACAAAGTCCGCAGCCTCGGACAAGGATGATCTCACTCCGCCTCGCGCCGTGCACGGTCACGGCGCAGGCGAGCCAGTGTGACGCGCGGTCGCAGAATCCAGCGCCCGCAGAGCCAGCCCGCCAGCCCGCCGCCGAAGTGGCACGCGTGCCCCATTTGAAACCATGCTCCCTGCCCGTGTTGGACCAGTTTTTCCCCCAGCACGGACATCCATGGAAAGCCCAGCGCCGGATCCATCAGCGTCAGAATCAATTCCGCCAGCAAGATTCCAAGGCCCAGATTCCGGCCTGAGACTGGCAGCGGAAACATTCTCGATTGAGGGGAAAGCGTGACCAGCAACAGCAATATCGCCAAGCACCCGCCAGACAAGCCGACGAGCAGCCCGTTCCCTAACAGAAGGTGAAACACCCCGCCGCCCAGCACTCCGGCCACCACCACCTTCATCAGCATGATCGGACCCGCCGCGTGTTCGATCCTTGATCCGATCAACAGCACGAACAACCCGTTCAGCCCCGCATGCCACCACGCGCCATGCAGCAAACCGTAACTGATAATCTGCCAGACCTTTCCTGCTAGAAACCCTTCGCGACTCAGACCGAGGTTTTCATACAGACCTCCAACGCGTTCCACTCCGCCTGCAATAGCCACAAGCGCGTGGATCGCCATCACCAGCCAGAACAACACCCAGGATGCGGGTGAACGACGCAGTTGCGCGAGATTTCTCCCAGTATTTTCAAACAGCCCACCGGAGGTTTGCATGACGGTGGGGGGAAATCTAACGGTTCAATCAATTCACTCCACCACCCGTGCGCGCGGCTCGCGGCGCACCGTATCCTCAGCACCCGCAGAGGTGACGAAAGGTCCGCCTTCCAATGGAGCCACTCCGGTGAACGCCACATCCGGCATGTCCGATGGCCTCCCTGCCAGCGGGAAATCCTTCCTCAGCGGGAAAAACGGATAGCCCTCCCACATCAGGATGCGTTTCATGTTAGGGTGGCCGGTGAATGGAATGCCCATCATGTCCCAGACCTCGCGTTCGTGCCAATCCGCGCCCACCCACAAGTCCGTCACGCTCGGCACCTGCTCGTCTTCGGATACCTTCGCCTTCACCCGCAGGTGTCTGGAATCATCCAGCGTGGCTATTTCATACACCATCTCGAATCGCGGATCATCGCCGAAGTGGTCGAGGCTCGAAATATCCAGAATCATCTCGTAGCCGAAATCATTGTGGCACTTCGCCAGCACATCGTGCAACGACGCCAACTCCACGTTCACCGTATGCTCTTTGCGGAATTCCAGATCACTGAGGATTTTCGCACCGAAAACCTCGCGGATTTTTTTAACATCATCTGCTGCTGCCATGGTGGTGAATCAGGAAATGTCTTCGATGAACGTCTTCTTCTGCTCCATCGTGGACGACTCGCCCTCGATCTTCTTCTGCAGCTTCATCAGCGCCTCGATCAGCGCCTCAGGCCGTGGCGGGCAGCCCGAAATGTAAACGTCCACAGGGATCAGGCGGTCGATCCCCTGAAGCACCGCGTAGCTGCGGTACATCCCGCCGCTCGATGCGCATGCGCCCATCGCCACGCACCATTTTGGCTCCGGCATCTGGTCCCAAATTCGTTTCACCGCCAGCGCCATTTTGTAAGTCACCGTCCCGGAAACGATCAGCACATCCGCCTGCCGTGGTGAGAAGCGCATCACTTCCATCCCGAAGCGCGAAATATCGAAGCGGCTCGACGCGGTGGCCATCAGCTCAATCGCGCAGCACGCCAGGCCCATCGGCATCGGCCACAGCGAGTTCTTGCGCATCCAGTTGATGGCCGCGTCCACGCGGGTGACGATCACATTGCCCTCGATCTTCGAATCGTAGGCCGTGTTCAGGATATTGGGAGTTGGGCTGACCATGACTGCACCCGGAATCTGCCCGCCGGACTCCGCTCCCTCAAGCCGTTTGTGAAAAATGTGGCGCGTGCATCCTACCCGAAGGCTTTCGCCTGTACGATTTTCCCTCACAATTCCGTTTTTCCCACGAAACATGTGCCTGCTTCTCTTCACACTCCTCGTTTCCACCGCCACTGCCGAGCCGCTCCAACTTTCCGGCATCTACCCGCACCTCGCGATGTTCAACGACGAGGGCGAATGCGGAACCGGTGCCGTCGTCCCATGGGCGGACCGCCTGTGGGTCGTCACCTACGCACCGCACTGGCCCACAGGCTCCAGCGA
>JANMLQ010000232.1:0-4253 GCA_031372635.1 Akkermansiaceae bacterium
TTAGAACCATCCCACTCGCCGGATGCCTCTATCAAACCATCGCTCCATGCCGAGGCACTCGCATGACTGAGAAACACCTGCCCATCCTGATAGCGCAGCTTCGCGCGATTGAGGCGGAGTTCCGGCACTAGAGCGAAGGGCAGGCGGATCGTTCCATCCACTAGCTCGGCACGATAGGCTTTCTTTTTTCCCGCAGGCTCCAGCCGCAGCCGCATGCCCGACACAGTGGCCGGTCCTTGATCTAACAGAGCCTTAACTCCCACCTCACTTACATCGAGTCCCATCAATTCCACCTCGGTGGGCAGCCAGCCATTGCTCTTCGCAAGCTTCGATTTGGGAGAAACCATCCCCTTGCCGGGAAACGGTGAGCCGTCAACCGCGCCGCGTGCATCCACGGTCACTTCCAGCCTTTGCACCCTCGATCCCTGGATTTCCCAAACCCCGCGACTCACTCCGCCCACGCCCACCTCAGTGTGCATGCCTTCCACCCGCAGGCTCTTCACGATGCCGTCCCCGGTGGCATCGAACTCCGATGTGTCCACCGCCAGCCCATCCCAACGGAACGGTGTGAACTCGCCACTCACCCCCGCTACCTCACCCGCCTTGGCCGATAGAAATTGCCGGAACGCATCGCTATGCAGATAGCTGCGCACCATCGCGTAAAGCACTCCCGCCGCCACCACCCCGATCAGGATCAGGCAAATCGCCGTCTTACCCAGCCAACCCGCGCCCAGTGCTGCTCCACGTTTTCTCGATCTGCGGCTCATTTCCAGAAAAGCTAGCGTCAGCCCGCGCCACCGCAAGCCTGCGGGTTGGGGGTAACTTAATATGGAGAAGGGGTTTGAAACCCCTTTCACTGGCAAGGGATTCCTGGGATTGCGGCGAAGAAAGGGGTTTAAAACCCCTTCTCCATAGCTCCATTCACCTCTCCGCGAGCAAAGCGAACTCCTTGTGGTGAACGCTCAGTTGCTGGAGACGAATCGTTTTGAATCCCATCTCGCGCAGTGTTGCGAACCATTGTGGTTTTTCCGCGACGCGTTTGATGTCGGTGAGTTTCAGGGTGATCAGGACACCACGGATCGAAGGTGCCATTTTGCAAAAGCGCGCGCATTCCTTGAGCACCACATCCGGCGCTTGGTTCATGTCCGACATGAACCACGTCACGCCATCACCGAGATCGCGCTTGCTGACCAGCGCCGCCGGCTTGCGGCAGTGATAGAACCACGGTTGACTGGCTCCTGCCTGCTGACGGTCCGTGATCGCGGCTGTTAGGACGACAGCCGCCATCTTCGCAGGGTCCACGCCGATGACTGAAACCCCGCGCTTGAGAAGCGCATACACGACTCCGCCGGGAGCGCAGCCGACTTCCACCACGATGTCCTTGTTAGTGAATTCCAAATCAAAGAACCGCGCGGCTTCCTCCAGTTTCAACCACGCTCGCGAGGGCGAATCCGCAGGCATTTGAATCCCGGAATCACCCGCAGGATCAGGGCTGAGATTGCGAGTGTGCCGATGCACACCGGCCCAGAATTCATCAGGCCCCAGTTCGACGACCGTGCCAATGATGTCGCCGATCTCAGGGCGGACTCCGCACGGTAGTCCCTGCATTTTCCTCTCAAAATAGCGGGCGTGATGGATCGTGGATGACTCGAACTTTTGTTCCGCCTCCTCTCGCGATGCGGCTTTGCCGAGCGACAAACACAAGCGGCGAGCGCAGGCGATTTCCACGTCCAGAGCAGCGAGGGAAAACGCTGCGTCCGTTTTGAAGGTCACGAATCCGCGCCGTTGATAGCCGCTCCTCCAACCCAGCGCCATGGCTTCTGCTTCCAGCTTCAGAGCCGACTCCGAGCCCGGATTGCACAGTGCGAACACATGGTCGGACTCAAAACGATTCATCTGCGGAGCGTAGAAATCGCAGCTCCGGCAGCAAGGCGCTTTTCCATTTTGTGCAGGGCCGCCGCATCTAAAAATGAAGATTTGAACCGCAAAGCCGCAGAGGCCGCAAAGGGACGCAAAGGATTTATGAAAATGGAGGAATGAAATCAGAAGATCATCCGAGAAAAACCGACATGTAGCTTACTCAGTTTTCTTTGCGTCCCTTTGCGACTTTTGCGGCTTTGCGGTAAATCCAATGCTTTTTGATGCGTCAGCCCTGCCATTTTGTGCTTTCTCGCATCATGCCCCGGAGATACCCACGGCGCGTTGATGAACGATGCACGTCATGCACTGGACCTCGCCGTGATCGGCGGCGGCGCGTCCGGATTTTTCACAGCCCTGCGCTTCGCGGAAATAGCCCCTGCGAAGCGTGTCGCGATTTTCGAGAAGAGCAGCCACTTCCTCCAAAAGGTGCGGATCTCAGGCGGTGGCCGCTGCAACGTGACGCACGCTTGTTTCGATCCGGCCGAACTCGCGAAAAACTATCCGCGTGGTTCCCGCGAACTGCGTGCCGCATTTCACCAGTGGCAACCTGCGGACACGGTCGAGTGGTTCAAACGCTTCGGCGTCATCCTCAAGACTGAAGCGGATGGACGCATGTTTCCGATCAGCGATTGCTCCGCCACGATCATCGACTGTTTCATCGAACGCGCCCGCGAGTGTAAGGTGCCGTTGTTTCAACAGCATGCCCTGATCGGCATCGAACGCCGCGAAGGAGGCGGCTTCATGCTGCGCTTCGATAACTGCGAGGAAGCGATTGAAGCGCGCACGGTATGCATCGCCTCCGGCTCGCTCAAGGATAGCCCGCTGCTCAGGCAGTTGAAATTGTTAGAGCAAGACATCGAGCCGCTGGTGCCATCGTTGTTCGCATTCAACGTGACGGACCCGCGCATCGACGGACTCGCGGGCGTATCCCATCCGAAGGTGGCCATCCGCAGGGAAGGATCGAAGGCGGCACAACAAGGCCCACTGCTCATCACGCACCGTGGTTTCAGCGGCCCGGCAGTGCTCCGGCTGTCCGCTTGGGAGGCACGCGTGATGGCGGAAACGAGCCATCGTTTCCCCTTCGTGATCGACTGGCTACCGGACATCGAAAAGGAACTCCTGAAATCCCGCTTCGCGGAAATCCGCCGTGAGCAAGGTGCCAAACTCGTGAAGAACACTCCGATCCCGCCGATCCCCCGGCGCTTGTGGGAACGGATCGTCGCCACATCCGGTATCAGCGAGATGATGAGCTGGGGACAGTTGCCGAAAACTGCGGAGTTAAAGTTATTGGACGGCATCAAATCCGCACGCTTCGAGGCGCAAGGCAAGACTACTAACAAGGACGAGTTCGTCACCTGCGGCGGCATCGCACGCAAGTCGATCCACTTCAGCACGATGGAAAGCCGCAAGGTGCCAGGTCTCTATTTCACCGGCGAATGCATCGACATCGACGGCATCACCGGCGGCTTCAATTTCCAAGCCGCATGGACCACCGCCCACCTCGCCGCATCAGCGATCGCCGGGCGTTGATTAACGGGTATTCCATGCCAGTGAAAGGGGTTTTAAACCCCTTCTCCATAGCCGATACACCTCCTATTGCTTGGCTCAGGCTTCGAGACGTTGATCGAGTTCTTCGAGTGTGACCCAATATTCGGGGTTCTTGTCGTCGAACTTCCGGGCCAAACTTGCCCGATACTCATCAAGCTCCTTGTGCCGCAACGAGACGAGAAAGGCGGCCAGACGTTTCCGCTCCTCCGCAGGAAGGGCCTCGATCTCGGTCTTTATTTTCTCAATGCTCAAACCCAAAACTTGGGTGTCCGTAAGGCTTTCTCAAGCTCTCAGAAATGTTTGGGCATGGCGGATGCAATCCGCCGCCACGGTCACGCCACTGCGGCTTCGATCTGCTTGTCCACGTCCTCGCGGAGGTTTTCGATGATGTAGTCTTGGCGGTCGGGGGTGTTTTTTCCCATGTAGAAGGCTAACAGTTCCTTCACGCCTTTGCCTTCTTCGTATTCGACGTGGTCGAGGCGCATGTCGGGGCCGATCATGAAGCCGAACTCGTCGGGTGAGATTTCGCCGAGGCCTTTGAAGCGGGTGATCTCGGAGGTCTTGCCGAGTTTGGCGATGGCTTTGCGGCGCTCATTGTCATCGTAGCAGTAGATGGTTTCCTTCTTGTTGCGGACGCGAAAGAGCGGCGTTTGAAGGATGTAGAGATGGCCGTCGCGAATCATCTCGGGGAAGAACTGGAGGAAAAACGTGAGCAGCAACAGGCGGATGTGCATGCCGTCCACGTCGGCATCGGTGGCGATGACGACGCGATTGTAGCGCAGCGC
>JANMLQ010000236.1:0-2099 GCA_031372635.1 Akkermansiaceae bacterium
CGCGAATCCTTTATCTAGCAGCCCGTCGGACTTAGAAATCAAATACCGAATTATGTGACCTCGGAGCAGCGTATGGAGGAAATGTCCGCCCGTTTCGTTAACATTGACCACGACACCCCGCTGCTCCTGCCGCCCGACCTGCGCGACTGGGTAGCCCCGGACCACATGGTCCACTTCATCATAGATGCGGTCAAAGCGCTGGACTTGAGCCAGGCGCGCACCAACCAACGCGGCACCGGTCACGCCCAATACCCACCCTCCATGATGCTCGGCCTGTTGATCTATTGTTACGCGACGGGCACTTTCGCCAGCCGCCGCATTGAAACCCAAACCTACGAAAACGTAAGCGGGGTCTGTAGCGCCGCGCGAAGATTCTAGCCGGTATATTTCATAGGCGTCATAGTTCACCAATCTATGACACCTATGAACGAATCCCTATTGAAGACCGACAATCTCGGCCGCCTGCGCTACACCCCGGAACAGAAACAAACCATGGTGGATGCCTACCGGGCCAGCGGCTTGAGCGCACCGCGCTTCGCCGCACATCACGGCGTCAACTACCAAACATTGATTTCCTGGATCAATAAGGACAAACGATCCGCCGCGTCCAAAACGCCGGATTGCTCGCCTTCGAGTTTCTTTTCGCTCATTCCCGCCGTGATCGATGGCGGCGGACATCCGGCTGCTGGTGACGCCATCGAAATATCGCTCCCCGGTGGTGCCAGGCTTTCCATCACCTCCGCCAAGCACATCGCGCTCGTCGTCTCGCTGATTCGCGAACTCCAAAACCCACGGCCATGCTGAGCTTCTCCGGCAGTCTGAAAGTCTTCGTAGCGGTCGAACCCTGCGACATGCGCCGAAGTTTCAACGGTCTGCATGATGCGGTGAGCACCCGGCTCATGGAAGATCCCAAAAGCGGGTCCATCTACGCATTCACCAACAAACGCCGCTCTTTGCTCAAGATCCTCTATTGGGATGGCACCGGTCTATGGGTGTTAGCAAAACGACTTGAAAAAGGCACCTTCTCCTGGCCCAAGCCGTCCGACGTCAAGGACGGCAAACTTCGACTCAACTCCACCGCCCTCGCACTCCTGCTCGACGGCATCGACATGCGCGACGGCTGCCAGCGCCCGTGGTATGAAATCCGCTGAAAAAATACGTATCATCATCACATGTTGGCGCATGTTATGCTACGGCTTATGAAGTAGATGGACGAAAACGAAATACAAAGCCTGCTAGACCAAATCGCCCTGCGCGATCAAGTCATCGCGCGCCAGGCCGCCGAGATCCTCGTCCTCAAGCAAACCATCGACACCCTCTGCCGTCGCATCTTCGGCACCTCCAGCGAGAAGCTCGATCCCGCCCAACTCGAACTCATGCTCGGAAGCGACCTCGCAAAAAAAGCCCCCGCCGCCGATCCCGCAGACCACGGACCGGCGGCTGAAATCCCAACTCACAACAAGCGCCAAAAGAAAACCCGCGCCCCGCGCATCCCCGAACACCTTCCCATTGTTAGAGAACAACTCGACCCACCCGAAGTCCTTCTCAATCCCGACGCCTTCCGCCGCATCGGCGAAGAAATCCGCGAGCAACTCCACTACAAACCCGCCGAATTCATCCGCATCCAGCTCGTGCGCGGCAAATTCGTCCGCAAGGACGACCCCACCGCCAAGCCCTTCATCAACCCGCTGCCGCCCTCCCTTCAAGACCGCTGCATCGCCACCCCCAGTCTCATCGCCGAGATCATCGACAACCGCTTCACCTGCCACCTCCCCTACTACCGGCAAGCCGAAATGTTCGCCCGCATGGGAGTCAACCTCCATCGCAAAACCCTCTGCGACTGGACCCTGCTCGCCTCCCACTGGCTCGCCATCATTTACAGGGAAATCCAATACGAACATTGGGGAGTGCTTTACCGACAGATTGACGAAACCCCCATCCATTACCTCAAGCCCGGCAGCGGCAAAGCCCAGACCGGCTACCTCTGGACATCTAACATCCCCGGAAGCACCGTCTTCTATCATTGGCATGACGGACGTGACGCCCAAGGCATGACCGGACTCTTCGACCAAACCGAACCCACCGAAGAACAAATCCTC
>JANMLQ010000248.1:0-3122 GCA_031372635.1 Akkermansiaceae bacterium
ATGGGACAGCATCGGGGCGGTTCAAGGTGATCGGGTCGCTCGATCAGGCGTGGTTGCCGGGTTTTGCGCCCGCAAGGACGTGATGTCATGGGACAGCATCGCCGCGTAACAACAGGTATGTATCAACTACTCGCAAAAAAAAGTCGCAATCGCCATCCCCCCGAAATGACCTCTGAGCCTTGCAATATCAAGGCTCAGGGAGCACTACGCCAAGTCTGTGGGACGGTAGTGAATGGATTTTTAGGCCACCATGGAGGAGCGGCCAAGCTGGAAACAGCGGCAACGAAATCAAACGCGACTCCGTGCTACCCGTTGCGCTCGTGGATCTTCTACGCCAAGGGCGTGAGTGGTGATAGCGAACGTAGGCTCGTTCGTAAGAACGTGGAGGGTGGGCGACGTGAGGGCAGAAGAACGCATTCTTACGAATGCGCCTACGGTTTGGTTCCGGGTGTGCCGGGTTCACTTGTCGATGCGTGGCGGATGTTGAGGCGCGAAGCAAATTTCTTTCTCTCCTCATCGTCAGGGCGGACAGAAGTGTCCACCCTCCTTATGAGCAACTTTTTCAGCCCTCGCAGTGGCGGCTTGCCAAGGCAGGCTGCGGCTGTCTGAATTTGCAGATGCTTGAGGAAATCATCCCGTCTCTGCCGCGCGCGATCCGGCGTGGCATTCATTGAACGACGCCGATGCAATCCTCTTCTTCCGCTGCTCCCGCATCGCGTTTGTTGTTTCTGGATGCGTTACGTGCGTTCGCATCGGTGGTGATTCTGTGGCATCATTTCGCGCTTTATCCACCGCTTAGCGTGCAGGCCACGCCGCTGCTTGGCGGGCTGGTTCATTGGTTCCATGAATACGCGCGCTCGACTCAGGTTTTCTTCGTGGTGGGCGGCTATGTGATGGCGCGGACGATGTCAGGGCGCAGTTGGGATTCGCTGGCGGTGTGGAAGTTTGTGGCGCGGCGCTACTGCCGATTGGGCATTCCTTATCTGGCGGCGATTGTGCTGGCGATGGCGGCATGTGCGTTCGGTCAAGGATGGCTACCGGATGCGGTGGTGGGTGGAGCGCCGACGTTTCCGCAAGTGCTCGCGCACGTGTTCTTTTTGCAGGAGCCGCTCGGCTTCGATCACTTGTCGGCGGGCATCTGGTTTGTGTGCATCAATTTTCAGTTAGGGATCATCCATGTGGCTGCGCTGTGGCTTCGCGACTTGCTGACTCGCCGCATGAAACTTCCTGTCGGCTCGCCGTGGGTCGATGTGCCGTTGATCGCGGGCTGGCTGATCTCGCTGTTTTCGTTGTTCCTTTTTCACGATCAGCCGGGCGCGGATTCGTGGGCTCCGTATTTCTATCCGTATTTCTTCCTCGGCGTGCTGATCCATCGAGCGATGATGAACCGGCGCAGCGAAGTGATGTTCTGGGTTTATCTAGCGGTGATGGTCACAGTGATGTGTCATGACTGGCGCTGGCGTCTGGCGAGCGCGCTGATGGTGGGGCTGATGTTGTTTCTAGCAGACAAGACCGGGTTCGCGACGCGCTGGCCGAGGGCGCGCTGGGTTTCGCGGCTGGGGCGTGTGTCCTACAGTTTGTTTCTGGTGCATTTCCCGGTGCTGGTGATCGTTTCCAGCGTGTGGGCGCGTCTGGGCTGGACTTCACCGGCGGCGGCGGTGACGGGGTTGTTCGTGGCGTTTGCCGCGAGTGTGGGCACTGCTTTTGTGTTTCATCGTTGGGTGGAGGAACCGGCTGCTGCGTTGTCGCGTCGTTGGGGTTCGTCTTGGCAGGAAACACCAGCGACTACGGTGCGGCTGCCTGCGGATGTCGGTTAGAGATAATTCGTAAAATGAAACGTGCGCTGGTGATCGTGCTGGATTCGGTGGGCTGCGGAAACGCGCCGGATGCGGCGGCGTATGGCGATGCGGGGGCTGATACCCTGGGGCATTTGTTCGAGCGGATCGCGGGACTTCATTTGCCGAACCTAGCTTCGCTGGGATTGGGGAAGTTGTTAGGACTGAAGGGAGCGGCGGAAACATTGCCTGGAGCGGCGTGGGCGCGGCTCACAGAACGCTCGTCGGGAAAAGACACGACGACGGGGCATTGGGAGTTGATGGGCTGTACGGTGGACGTGCCGTTCGCGAAGTTCGAGTCGTTTCCGCAGGATCTGATAGAGGAACTGGCGCGGCGTGGCGGGGTTGGGTTTCTGGGAAACTATGCGGCGTCCGGCACGGAGATCCTGGTGCGACTGGGAGAGGAACATCTACTAACGGGTAAGCCGGTTCTATATACGAGTGCGGACAGCGTGCTACAGATCGCGGCGCATGAGGAGGTCTTCGGGCTGGAGCGGCTGTGGGTGCTTTGCCGCACGGCGCGCGAGCTGTTAGACGAACTCGGCATCCGGATCGGCAGGGTGATCGCGCGGCCATTCGTGGGAAGCTGCGCGGCGGATTTCAAGCGCACGAGCAACCGCCACGACTACTCGCTGGTGCCGGGGGAAACAGCACTGAACCGGCTTCAGCGGCGTGGCCTGGAAACGATCGGCGTAGGGAAGATCGCGGATATTTTCGCAGGCTCTGGAATCACGGAATCATGGCCCACGCAGTCCAATGCGGAAGGCATGGCGGTGATCGGGCGCTTGTGGGAGGAACAGCGTGTGGCGGATCATTTCATCCTGGCGAACTTGGTGGACTTCGATTCGCTCTACGGTCATCGGCGTGATCCGGCGGGCTACGCGGAGTGTTTGCGGGAGTTCGATGCATGGCTTGGAAACTTCCTTCCCAAAGTGAAACCCGGCGATCTCGTCATTCTAACAGCCGATCACGGAAACGATCCCTATCATCCCGGCACGGACCACACCCGCGAACAGGTGCCGTTGCTCACGCTGGGAACTGCGGGCCCGCTGGCGGATGGGATTTTCGCGGATGTGGCAGCGATGGTGGAGCGGCACTACAGATGAGCGGCTTGCCAAGGCTCCGATCCTGCGCTACCGCACGCGTCATGACATGGAATGATCGTTTTCTGGAACTCTTCGACCGCTGCGTAGCCGCCTACCGCTCTAGCAATCATGACTTTGAAACCTACTACTCGGAAACGGATCGCGCTTTCCTTGCGGAGATCGGCTGCCGGAGCAGGGAGTT
>JANMLQ010000258.1:0-3172 GCA_031372635.1 Akkermansiaceae bacterium
ATTTGTAAACAAGCGAGAGGGAAACGCCCAGTTCCGCCGCGACGGCTTTCGGCGAGGTTTTGCTAAGCGCGTGTCTCAGGACTTCGTGGCTTTCCATGCCGCGAGCATGACAAACCCATCAGCTCATGGGAAGCAGGTAAATGATGTGAAACAGCGGAAAGATGCGCTCCTCGACGATGGATCAGGATGTGGCGAATTCCAGGGCGCGCTGTTTCATCTGCGCAGCCATCAGGCTTAGGGCGTTCGCGCGGGTGGGCGCGAGGTGTTCCTTGAGGCCCGTGCGATCGATGAACGACATGTCGGCGGTTAGAATCGCGTCGGGAGTTTCATCGTCGAGCACGAGCACGAAGAGTGCGATCATGCCCTTGGTGATGACCGAGTCCGAATCCGCGAAGTAGCGGATTCTGCCGTCTTCGTGAGTGGCATCCAGCCAGACTTGGGACTGGCAGCCCTTGATGAGGTGCTCTGCGGTTTTCGCAGTTTCAGCCATGGCTGGAATTTTCCTGCCAAGGCCGATGACGTATTCGTATCGCTCCGTCCAGTCATGGAAGAAGCCGAGCTCCTCCAGCAGTTGTTCCTGTTTCTCGGCGATGCTCATGCGGCGCGGAGTGGAGCGCGGAAATACGGCGTGGGCAAGTCCGGATCAGGGCAGCGCCTTTTCGATGTCATCCAGTCCCACGCCCAGCGAGTGCCTTGCGATCGCATCCAACGAAGCGCGCGGACCGGTGAGGTGGATGGTGGTCTGGCTGTGGGTGTAGGATTCTCCGGGCTTGAGAAACAGTGCTGGGCTGGAGGTTTCCAGCTCGTAGAACGGACCTAACGGTTTTGCCCCGGGTTCCGGCGCGCCGTCGTTGTAGGAGTTGATCACGTCTCCGCCGAAGGGATCGACGTCCTCTTTCCACTGTGAATCGACAAAGGGCCATGACGCCGCTTGCGCATGAGTGGAAGGCTCAATCTTCACCAGCGTGAGTGTGGCGGCATCTTTCTGCCAGCTACCTGCGATGCCCATAGAGCGCTTCGGCGGGATACCGAGTTTGCCGCGTTCGCTGCCATCGCCCTTGAAGAAGAGCACGGAGTCCCGGATGACCAGACGGCTGTCGGGAATTTTGCCAAAATACTCGGTGTTGGCGCGTGGGCCGAGCTGCCCATCGTCGCCGGGTTTGAATGGAATGACGATAGTGGTGCCTGGAGTGGGTTTATACATACCGAGCATCCAGATCGAAGGTGCGCCGCTCTGTTTGGTCCATGCTTTGTCACCCGTGTTCTTCACCGTGTTGCGGCTGGTGTAGGCGACTGCGCTGATGCCGCTGAGTGCCAGTGCCTCTTGCGATGCCAGTGAGATTGTTCTTTCCACATCCATCTGGAATACGGTGCCGGAACGGTTAGGGAGCTTGATGGCTTTCTTGAACGTCGCCGAGCTTGGCGTGGCTTTGCCATCGGTTTCAAACGCCTCGGTGTCGATCGCAGCGGGCGTTTTCCAGTTAGAGAAAACCTGTTCTACCTTCGGCGGGAAGAACACCGAGAACGGTCCGCCTTCGGGACCAAACCACAGCCTTTCTTCGCCGCCGAAGATATGGATGTGACGGGTGAGATCCTTGCGCTCGGCCTCGGGCTTGATTCCGGCGGCGATGACTTCCGGATTGATCCAGCCGAAACCCGTGCCCTTGCCGCCAGTGGCGGTGGAGGTCATCACGCGTCCCTGATAAGCGGGTGCGATGGCCAGCCGTGTGTCGCCCGTTCCGAGTTCGATGATTTCCGTGTGCTTGCGGAGGAATGCGACTTCCTCATCGTAGCTGCCATCGAAGTGCGGGGTGAACTCGCCATCGACCTTGTCCGCAGCATTGGCTGGGAAGAGGCTCATTGCGGCAAATGCGGAGAGAATCAGGCTTCGGTTTTTCATGGTGTGTGTTCGGCTTTGGAGAGAGTTGCGAATCATTCCGGCAGCAGCAGCGATGCAACCGTTAAAATTTCCGATGCCAAGGAAAATCGAGGCTGGCGGCTAGCCCTGTAATATGGAGAAGGGGTTTGAAACCCCTTTCTTCCTAAGTGGCGTCTTTGGGGGCGGGTGAATCGTCAGAGAAGAAATGGGATGTAATCCCCTTCTCCATATTCATGCTTCCTCGATCACGATTCTGGGAAACACAGGCATCGGTTTGCCGATGATGTGGCCTTCTGGTAGTAGGCCCCAGCGCAGATCGGATAGATCGAGTGTGTCGAAGGTGGTGAGGTTGAGTTGAGCGGCGAGTTTAGCAGCGGCATCCGGCAGCACGGGGGAGAGCATGACTGCGGCGTGGGCCACGCTTTCCGCGAGGTGATAGAGCACGGTGGCGAGGCGGTCTTTTTTCTCAGGATCTTTGTTGAGTTCCCATGGCTTCATGCGCTCGGCATAGCCGTTGCAATTGACGACGTGTTTGCTGATTGCTTCGAGGCCTTTTGAAACGTCGAACTCGTCCATGGCGGTCTTGTAGGCTTCCTTGGACTCGATGAGCGAGGTTTGCAGCGCGAGATCCTCATCACTGAATGGACCGCCGCGACCGAGCACGCCTTCGGTGAAGCGCTGGCTCATGTTGAGTGCGCGGTTGCAGAGGTTGCCGAGTTCGTTGGCGAGTTCGGTATTGTAGAGCATGATGAGGCGCTCGACATCGAAGTCAGAGTCCTTGCCGGTGACGATGTCGCGCACGAGGTAGTAGCGCACGGCCTCGACGCCGAACTTTTCCGCGAGTGCGTCGGGATCGACGACGTTACCGATGGACTTGGACATCTTTGCCCCGCCGAGGCCGTTCCAGAAGCCGTGGACTAACAGCCGAGGCATTTGCGCATCGGTGAATCCCATGGCGCGGAGCATGCACAGCCAGTAGATCCCGTGGGCGGGAATGAGGATGTCCTTGCCGATGACGTGGACCGGCCGGCCTGTCCAAATTTTCTCGAAGTCCGGCAGTCCGGAATCCGGCGCGGCCTTGTAGCCTGCGAATGAGATGTAGTTGATGAGCGCGTCGAACCAAACATAGGTGACGTAGTTTTCATCGAATGGAAGCTCGATGCCCCAGCGCAAGCGTTCCTTCGGGCGGGAAATGCAGAGGTCGATGCCAGAGTTTTTTTGCAGCGCATTGAGCAACTCGGATTTGCGGAAGGCGGGGATGATGATCTCCGGATTGGCTTCGATGAAATCCTT
>JANMLQ010000263.1:0-5937 GCA_031372635.1 Akkermansiaceae bacterium
CCGCGAACGCGAACTCGACTTCACCACGCCCGTCTTCGTCGCCGAGCTGGATCTAACCAAACTCCGCAAACTCCTCACCGGCATCGAACACGTCGAAGACCTCCCGCAATTCCCCGGCTCCTCGCGCGATGCAGCCATGGAGTTTCCTCTGGATATTCCAAATTCTGCGATTGAAGCAATAATCGCCAAATGCGGAGAACCGTTGTTGATCTCTGCAGAGTGTTTCGATGTGTTCACTGACCCAACAGGCCAGAGACTTCCGACTGATAGAAAGTCGGTAGCATACAGATTTTACTACCGTTCAAATGAAAGAACATTGAATGCTGCTGAAATCGAATCTGCTCACACAAGAGTGCTTTATGCTCTCGGGACAAACGAGTTTGCAAAGTTTCGCTAGGTATGCGTGCTGATGATTTGAGGATGACGTTACAAGCTGTCATCATCCACATCCTCGAATCGCTGGCGTTGCGGGGCAGGTCGGTTTTCGCGGAGTGCTTGTGCATCTTCGGACGCTTCCCGCAGCCAGCGGAGTTCTTTCATGGCTGCTGGCAGCACGGGTCCGATCAGCGCGTCGATAATGGTCGGCGTTCCATCCTGATCGCGCATGATGTTTCGCTCGTGGAGGTCGCCAACCAGCCATGCGTTGTTATCCAACCACATCACCACAACGGTATGCCTCAAACCCGAACCCGTGAACTCAGGAATGATTCCCCGTATCTCCGAGACGGCAATTCGCCGGTCCGCTTCAAAATCTCCGCGCGGGTAAGCCCACGGTTGCTTGGCGATGAGATAGTCGCCGGAATCTGACAAGCCGACGATTTCGGTAGGATGCGCGCCTGCTTCATTCAGAACTGCGAGTTTCTCCAGCGTGTCTTTCAGGGTGGCATCGCAGGGAAGCAGATCAAAGTCTCCCTCGGCGGTTCGTATCATCTCGATTTTCTTGCCGAGTGAGCCGTTCACCCGGAGATCGAACAGTTTATAGACCACGCTCCATTCTTTGTCGAAATACGGAATCGCTTCGGCCCCGGAAGGAAGGGCGGTGAGCAGGCTGGAACTCCGGAGTCCGTCCTCGTCGTGGTGGATGCCGAGAAGATCGAGAGAAATCAGCGGGACGTCCCGGTCTCTGGAGAGTCCGGCAATGGCGGCAAACCGATCATCAAGCGAAAGCGGTTCGCGGGATGAAGCGAGCTGAGTTGCTTCCATGATTCCCCGCGCTCGGATTCGGTTAAGGGCAATGCAAGCTGATCGCTGCTCCGCGCAGGAATTGGCTGCGTTGATGGCGGTGCGCCGTCCGGTCCGGAAGTCGATGCTGAGTTGTGCGGAGTGGGGATCATTCAAAATGGTGTTTTGGGGAACCTGATGTAGGCGAAATTGACGGAGCAGGGATTATCAAAGCGTTCACTGGGCGACAAGCACGCGTTCGCACAATGTCCGAACCTCTAATTTTCCACCCGCCACCGCCAGCAAGGTCTTAGCAGCCCCACTTGGCTCTCCGATGCCGCGTTTCCACTTTCTCACGGCGGCGAGAGAAACGCCGAGCAGTTCCGCGAAGGCGTTCTGGGTGAGGTCGAGTTCGTGGCGGACGCGGGCAGCTTCGATTTTCGCCTTCCAGGCACGGGTTTGCTAACGGCGGTAGGTTTCAGGATTGAGTTCCACGCGACGGAGCTTGCCGCAGGGCAAGAGTGTGACTTCGCGAACCCGATGCGCTGCACTATCCTCAAAGGTATGAAAACTACTACACCGGAATCGCGGGCAAAATCGAAGCCCACAACCCAGCCTGATTCCCGGGCCAGGGTTGGGACCACGAAGAGCGGATCGTTGATTCGTCCTTGGGCAAAGCAGAGCGCCCTTTCGCTGGTGAACGCCTTGTCCGCAGTGCCAGTGAAACAACTTCCGGTTCCACTTGGAAAGAATTGATCAAGGCTCTTTCGCGAACCGCTTCATTCAGCCTCTACCAACCTTTCAGACCGCAAGTCCGTAGCCTACCGCTTCCAATACCGCGCCCCCGGCCGCACGCTGAAAGCCGTAGAAGTGGACACCGCGCATCTGAAGGTGCTGGAAGCGTTGACGCAGAATCTTGGGGTGAAGTTCCGGTGATGGTTATTGCGATCAAAAACGAGGAAACCGAAGCTCTCGTGAACCAAACCTTCACTTGCACTGGTGGCGGTTCCAAAGGCGGCAAGAACGGACCATGGGGTTGTTTCCAGGAACTCGGAAACCTCAACCTCGTTTGGAAATCCGACGCCCCATCCATCATGCTCGATGAATGGAAATACTCGCTCATCGAAACACCCGGCATCACCGATGACCGCAAACAACAGGCCGAAGCTGCACGCCTCGCCGCACTCGGCATGCTTCGCATTGATGCCGGAGTCCGCACCGGCTGGTCGATGGCATGGAAGTCGAACTTCTGGGCACGCCTGCATGATGGCAACCACTCCCACAAGCTGCTCAACATGCTCATCGCCAAAGGCGGCAAAAACCTCTTCTGCCTCCACCCACCCTTCCAGATCGACGGCAACTTCGGCGGCACCGCAGCCATTGCGGAAATGCTTCTGCAAAGCCATGGCGGCGTCATCCAACTCCTGCCCGCCCTGCCCGATGCCTGGCCTAACGGAAAAGTCACCGGCCTGCGCGCCCGCGGCGGCCACCACGTGGACATCGAGTGGAAGGACGCAAAATCACCAGCTACAAAATCCGCTCGCAGCAGCCCGGAGAGGTCAAGGTCCGCATGAGCGGGGAAACGAAAATCATCCAGTCTGAGGAACTCTGAGCATGGGTGGGGAGCAATCTTGTATTCGGCAACGTGAAGGAGAAATTCTTGTAATTAGAAGCCTGCGGCCCACGTTTCTGGTGCCATGTTTCTGAAAAGTCGCCCGCATTTACGCCTTCCCTGCTTCGCGCTTGGTTTCACTCTTCTGACCGCGCTCCCCGCAGCCGCGCAGCTTCCACTAAAAAAGAACGACACGGTAGCCATCATCGGCAACGCACTGGCGGACCGCATGCAGCACGACGGCTGGATGGAGACACTTTTCCAAAGCCGCCTGCCGGGCCAAGGCGTCACGTTCCGCACCCTCGCGGTTTCAGGCGATACCGTGACTCTCCGCCCGCGCAGTGAGAAAGTTCCATCCGTCGAGGATGCCCTTGGATTCTGCAAGGCGGACGTGATCTTCGCATTCTTCGGATACAACGAGTCGTTCGGCGGCGAGGCGAAGGTCGCATCGTTCAAGTCCGACCTCGGAGGGATGATCGATAAATACCGCGCCGCGAAATTCAATGGCGAGTCTGCGCCGCGCATCGTGTTGTTTTCACCGATCGCTCATGAGAATCTCCGCGATCCGAATCTCCCGGACGGCAGCGCGAACAATGTGAACCTCGCGCTTTACACCGCAGCCATCAAGGAAGTCGCCGATGCGAAAGGCGTGGCCTTCATCGATCTCTTCACCCCATCCAAGGCGCTCTATGAGGCTGCGAAAAAGCCGCTCACTCTCAACGGCGTGCATTTACTTCCGGAAGGAAACCGCGCACTCGGCGAGGTGATCGCCACCTCCGTCACCGGTGCGAAAGCCGTCGCAGCCCCCACTATGGAGCCGCTGCGCCAAGCGGTGCTCAACAAGAACTGGCACTGGCACAACCGCTACCGCGCGATGGACGAGAACGACATCTGGGGCAGTCGTTCCGGCCTGCGATTCGTCGCCGGTCAATCCAACCGCGATGTGCTCGAACACGAACTCACCATGCTAGACGTGATGACCGCCAACCGCGATGCGAAAATCCATGCGGTGGCGCAGGGTAAGCCATACTCGATCAATGACTCGAACGTCCCGAAGCCGGTCGAGGTCGTGTCCAACGTCGGCGGCGGCAGCAAGAGTTCGAGTGCCAAGAAAGAGGGAAACACCGAATATCTCAGCAGCGCGGAAAGCCTCGCCAAAATGCATGTGCCCGCAGGCTTCGAGGTCAAGCTATTCGCCGATGAGAAAATGTTTCCCGCTCTGGCCAATCCGGTGCAGTTGCAGACGGATACCAAAGGCCGCCTCTGGGCCGCTTGCTGGAGCACCTACCCGAAATGGGAGCCGCTCAAACTAATGACCGACAGCCTACTCATCTTCCCCGATGAGAATCGCGACGGCGTGGCAGACAAGGCCATCGAATTCGCGAAAGTGCATAACCCGCTCGGTTTCGCCTTCTGGGGCGGCGGTGTGATCGTGGCTTCACAACCCGACATCCTCTTCCTCAAGGATACCGACGGTGACGATAAGGCGGACGTCCGCATCGTGCTCGTGCAGGCCACCGGCTCCGCCGATACCCACCACTCGGCTAACAATTTCATCATCGGCCCCGATGGCGGACTTTACTGGCAGAGCGGCGTTTTCCTCCAGCATAACTACGAGAACCCGTGGGGACCTGCACTCAACTCCACCGCCTCCGGCATGTATCGCTTCGATCCGCGGCGACACACATTCTCGTTCATCGCCGGCAACGGCCCGAACCCTCACGGCACCAGCTTCGATCGCTGGGGATACATGCTTGCGACGGATGGCACCAGCAGCAAAGCCTTCCAAGTGCGACCGAATGGCGATGCATTCAAAATGTTCCCGCTCTTAAACCAGCAATCACGCCCAGCTACCGCGAACGCCATCATTTCCAGTACCAACTTCCCAGATGACATGCAGCAGGATTTCCTGATCTGCAATGTGATCGGCTACCTCGGCCTCTATCGTTACGACCTCCATCGCGACGGTCATCAGGAAGGAAACCAGACATACAAGCAGGGAGAAATCTGGGGCACGCCCACCGACAACTTCCTCTTCAGCGACGACCGGAATTTCCGCCCAAGCGATGCCGAAGTCGGCTCCGATGGTGCGCTCTACATCGCGGATTGGCAGAACGCCATCATCGGCCACATGCAGCACAACATCCGCGACCCCGAGCGCGACAAGAAACACGGCCGCATCTTCCGCATGATCTGCAAGGACCGCCCGCTGCAAGCACCCGTCGCCATCCACGGCAAGCCGGTCGCAGCACTGTTAGAGAACCTCAAACATCCCATCGACGGAGTGCGCGAACGCACGCGCGCCGAACTCAGTGGCCGCGATTCCAAAGTAGTCGTCACCGCAGTGCGCGAGTGGGTGAAACAATTCGATCCCAAGAAAGCCGAGCACGCCCTTCCCTTGTTAGAGGCGCTGTGGATACTCCAGCAGAACAACGTGCGCGACAACGTGCTGCTCGAAGCCCTACTCGAATCACCCGAGCCGCACGCGCGGACCGCCGCCGCCACCGTGAAACACTTCTGGGGCCCCGCCGATCCGACGAAGGGTGTAGTGACCTCCGCCATCGCCGACGTTGAGGAGAAAATCAAAATCACGGTGCCTGCCCACCTCGCTGGCGAAGCGGCGAAAGCCTACCGACTCGGCGGCCAAGTGTATCACCGTGAGGCGCATTGCGCGACGTGCCACCAGGTACACGGCAATGGCATGGACCCGGTCTATCCAACCTTAGTTGGCAGCCCATGGGTGACGGGTGACGAAGATCGCCTCATCAAACTAACACTCCACGGTCTGTGGGGAATCATAGAGGTGAACGGCAAGGTTTATGATCCCGCTAAGGGCGTGCCGCCGATGACCGCCTTCGGCTCTCTGCTCAAGGACGACGAAGTCGCCGCAGTGCTCACCTACGTGCGCAATTCCTGGGGCAACAAGGCGGATCCGGTGAAACCCGAGACCGTGAAAAAAGTCCGTGAGGCCACCAAGGACCGCTCGATTTTCTGGAAGCCAGAAGAGCTTCTCAAGGACCACCCGATGAAATGAAGGCGGCGGGCAGAATGCCCGCGCCACAGTGGCCCGGGCATCCTGCCCGGGGCCGCTTCAATAGATAAAAAAAAAACCATGAAAAAAATCCGTCTCCAGCTCGCATCCCTGTTAGGAACTGCACCCATGC
>JANMLQ010000317.1:0-5883 GCA_031372635.1 Akkermansiaceae bacterium
TTGGGAAAACTCCAGCAAGGCGATCTCATCATCGCCGTGAACAACTCCCGCATCTCTGGTGCCAGCGAATTTTTTCTCAACCTCGCCGCCTCCGCCGCCGTCCAGGACACCGCGCTTGTCGTCTTCCGCGATGGCAAAACCATGCGCCTCATCCTCCCTGCCCTGCCCCGCAAGGAATGATCGCTGAAATCCCTGCGCTCTAACAGACGTTACCATCCGCGCACCATGCAACGCTCAAAGCTCCCTTACTTCTTCCTCGGCCTAGCCGCCGTGCTCGCGGCCTCCGCGCTGGTGTTGCTCATCATCCGCCTGCGTGAGAAAATCGTGCCACCACCTGTTTCCCGCGCACCGATCGTCGAAGGTCCGATCATCGGAAAAATCGAAAACCTCGCCAAGCCCGTCGTCCCACCACAAGACCCGGAAACGACCCTCAAAGATCTTGGCATCGGCATCACCGCCGTCGATCCCGCAGAACTCGTCAACCGCATCGCCAAAGCCCTCGAAGCCGGTGACCTCTCCGCCGTCAGCCGCCTCATCGGCAAAGACGCACTCGATCCCGAAACCGCCGAACGCCTCAAGGCCCTCGCCAACAGCCGCCTCAAACTCCGCCAGCCCGACGGCATCCGCGAAGTCGGCGAACTCGAACTCAACTCCCGCACCCGTTGGGCACTCGAACTCGAAGGCCAAGAACCCGGACGCGATCGCATCTTCCTCGACCTCAAACGCGACGGCCAGAAATGGTCCGTTGAAAAAATCACCCTGCCACCCGCCGCCGGAGAACCCATCCCCCGCGCCGTGCTCGCCGATTCACTCGGCGTCGCCGATGCCTTCCTCCAAGCCGTGCTCAAGCAGGACTTCGAGTTTGCCCGCGCCTTCGTCGATCCCAAAACCGTCTCCGATGCCAAGATCGCCGGCCTCTGCATCCTCTTCGAAGAAGGCGAATACCGCATGCGCAAAACCAAACCCTTGCGCGCCATGTTCCAGCGCCAGGACACTGTCGGCTACCTCGCCAACGTCGAGACCACCGATGCCACGCAGGCCGCGCAGTTCACCATCACCCTCAGACAACCGCCCGCCCCCGCCAACTGGCTCGTTTCCGAAATCAACCTCGATCAACTGTTAGCCGACTACGCCCGCCGCGTCGCCGGTGGCGATGTCTATTACTCCCCACTCGTCAAAAACCCCACTGGCGGTGACACCCTCGCCCTCTACTTCGAGTTCGACGAAGACGAGATGAACCCGCGCACCAGAAGGCAGTTAGAAATCGTCTCCATGATCCTCAAAGCCGACCCCGGCAAAAAACTCACCCTCAGCGGCCACACCGACGCGCTCGGCTCCGAAAACTACAACCGCAGCCTCTCCGCCCGCCGCGCCGATGTCGTCCGCGACTTCCTCACCAAAGCCGGCGTCTCCCCCACCCAAATCATCACCGTCGCCAAAGGCGCTACCCAACCCCGCCGCCCCAATCTAACCGAATCCGGCCAAGACAACCCCGAAGGCCGCAGAGCGAACAGACGCACGGAGATCTATTTGGATTTCTGAGTGGTGGGGAAATAAGGAGAGTGGACATCTTGTCCACTAGCCGATGCGTGGCGAAAGCAAGAGCGCGAAGCAACCCACTTTCTCCACCCATCGTCCGGGCGGACAAGTGGCGGTGCTGCTTCTCTTTGATCACCCTTCGCTATCACCGTTGATCTCGCTGGGATCGTGAAAATTCCACGCTAAAGATGTTCTCCAGTAACAAAACACCCGGTCCCTCATGAGAAGGGCCGGGTGTTTGAGAATTTTAGGTGTGTGAGCGGGTGTTACCAGCCGCCGTTGCCTTTGCCGCCGCCGCCGCCGCCACCACCTTTGTAGCCACCGCCGCCGCCGCCACCTTTGTAGCCGCCACCGCCGCCGCCACCTTTGTAGCCGCCGCCGCCACCACCACCGCCGCCGCCGCCGCCACCTCTGTAGCCGCCGCCGCCACCACCACCGCCGTAGCCACCACCGCCGCCGCCACCGGGACGGGCTTCTTTAGGCTCGGATGGGTTCACGCGGAGTGGGCGTCCGTTGTAGTCGAAATTGTTGAGGGCTTCTACGGCCGCGTTCAACTGGGATTGGTCGCCGAGGGTGACGAAGGCGAATCCTTTGGATTGCCCGGTCTCGCGGTCGGTGATGATTTTGACCCGTTCGACGGGGCCGTAAGCGGCGAAGAGTCCGGTGACGTCTCCTTCAGTAGCGGTGTAGGGCAGGTTGCCCACGTAGATGTCCATTGTTTTCAGTTCTTAATGACGCCGATTCATTCCACACTTTTTATGACCACGGGCGTCACGGATTCTGCAAAGCGCGAAAGCACCGCCTATTCGCGTGCAATCGACGGGTAAGCTGCGGGCCGGGGCTTGATTAGCAAGGTTTGTTTTTCCGCAGGGCGGCCAAAGACGCTGTAAGCCTAGCGGTGGCAGGATCACAGCGCGGAAATAAATCCCCGCCGAGCATCGGGCGTGTGGCGAAAACCGGGGGAATACTCCGGGTTTTCAGCGGAATTGGTTCTGCTCCTCCCGGTAGGTGTAGTCGGCGGCGGAGAGTTTTTCTAACAATGCTTGCGGATCGATGCTGTGGGTTTTGACGAGGTCATCAAGCGAGTCGCAGTGGTTGCGTAACTCGGTGTTCACCAGTCCCACGAGTAAGTGCGGATCGAGCCGCAGGCATTGGGAGAGATCCATGCGCCGTGGCGGATCAGGCGGTTCCGGGGACGGGTGGTTTTTCCTCCGGCATCTTGACGGTGCCTTTCTCGAAATCGAGCGCACTCGGGGTGCATGCGTAGTTGTAGAACGGCGAGCTTTGGTTGTTCATCACATCGTTCCAACGGATGATCTGTCCAGTGTAGGCGGACATGCGGCCGATGATGGCGACCATGGTGACTTCTGCGATGCGTTGGGCATCGTTGAGTGGCTTGCCGGTGATGACGCTGCGAATCATGTCCACGTGTTCTTGAACCATGCCGTTGTCGCTATCCACTTTGATTTCGGGGATGGAGACGTCCTTGCCCTTGAGCTTGCCGCCGCCGTAGCAGAAGCCTTCGGTGCCGGTGAACATCTCGCCCACGTTCTGCTGAGTGCCGGAAATCTGGCGGCACTGGCTGTGGATGTGGACTTCATCTCCGAAGTCGTAGTCCACGCTGAAGAAGTCGAACATGTTGCCGGTCTCGCGGCGGGCGCGCCCGCCAAAGCCGAGCGCACTGACGGGCAGGCGACCGAGAAACCAGACGGCGACATCGAGGTTATGGACGTGTTGCTCGACGATGTGGTCGCCGGAGGTTTCGGTGAAGTTGACCCAATTGCGGGCCATGTAGTCGGCCTCGGATTCACCGGGATTGCGGCGCTTGATCCATGGCACGGTGCCGTTCCACTGGACGATGCCGCCCTTGATCTCGCCGATGGCACCGGCCTCGATGCGGGCCTTGTTCTGGAGATAATTCTTCATGTGGCGGCGCTGGGTGCCGGTGACGACGGCGAGGCCTTTGGCTTTTGCCTTTTCACCGGTGGCGATGACCGAACGCGCGCCGACGGGATCGACGGCCACGGGTTTCTCGATGAAGCAATGTTTCCCGGCCTCGACGGCGGCGGCGAAATGCAGCGGGCGGAAATTCGGCGGCGTGGCCATCAGGACGTATTGGCAATCGGTGGCGATGACTTTCTGATAGGCATCAAATCCGCTGAAGCACTTCTCCGGGGCGATGTTGTAATTTTTTCCGACGGCGTCGGCCTTGTCCTTGAAGACATCACCGACGGCGGTGATCTCGGGCTCGAGACCGAGGATCTTGGCGGCCGCCATGAAATCCTTCATCGCGCCATTGCCGCGTCCGCCGCAGCCGATGAGGGCGACTTTGATTTTTCCGCCGCCTGCGCCGGTTTGGGCGAAGAGCGGGCCGGCTGCTAGGCTGGCACCGAGGAGGGTGGAGTTTCCAAGGAAGGAGCGGCGGTTCATCGTGGGGTTCATGGCGATGTGGATTGGGTATTTGGGATAGTCAGGCCGGAGATTGGCGCATTGACCCCTTACATCGCCGGAAACCGATGCCTTTCAGAACTGCGGTGATTTTTCCCGTGGCCGAAATTTCCGGCACGGTGAGCGCGTTTCCACCCGTCATGACCCGCACCTGCCTGATCCTCAGCCTGCTCCTCTCGCCCATCGCCACGGCGGGGAAATCCGTCCTGCTCATCGCCGGTGCGAAAAGCCACGCGCCCGGCCAACACGAACATCCCGCAGGCTGCGAACTGCTCGCCAAGCACCTCGCCAGCAGCGGCCTCGGCATCCAGGCGGAAGTCAGCCTCGGCTGGCCGCAGGATGCCGCGAAGGCCGCCAACGCTGACACTATCGTGCTCTACAGCGACGGCCAGGACGCGCATGTCGCCAAGGGCCGCATCGCCGAACTCCGCCAGCGCATGACGGCGGGAAAAGGTCTCGTCGTGCTCCATTACGCGCTCGAGCCGACCGATGCGGAGATGGCCGGATTTCTCGATGAAGCCATCGGCGGTCACTTCCAGGTCGATTGGTCAGTGAATCCGATTTGGAAAATGAAGGATCCACTCATCGCTCCGCACGCGGTGACGAGCGGCGTGAAGCCCTTCGCGGTCGAAGAGGAGTTCTACTATCACATCAAGTTTCGCGAAAACGTGATGGCTTTGTTCCGCGCACTGCCGCCGGAGAGTTCGCTCGGTGCGGATGGCCCACGTTCGGGAAATCCGGAGGTCCGGAAAAAACTCGCCTTGAAGGAACCGCAGACGCTCGCCTGGACCGTGGAAAATTCTAACAAGTCTCGCGGCTTCGGTTTCACCGGCGGCCACTTCCATCGCAATTGGTCAGACGAAAACTTCCGCAAGCTCGTGCTCAACGCCATCGTCTGGACCGCCGGAGCCGAGGTTCCTGCGGCTGGCGTCTCCGGCAAGGTCGCCACCACGCCCGCCTATCAGACCATCGACGAAGCCATCGCCAAAGGCGACATCGCCGACGTCCGCCTCCATCTCGAAGCCAATCCCGCGAGTGCAAACAAGGGCGGTAAAGAAACCTCGCGCCCGCCGCTCGAACAGGCCGTGCTGCGCAATAAGCCAGACATCGCCGCCGTCCTTCTCGAAGCCGGAGCCGACCCTAACAGCACCAACGCCTCCAAGCGCACGCCGCTCCATCTCGCTGTGGATCGCAACAGCCCGGTAATGGCCGCTGCTTTACTCAAAGCCGGTGCAAAACCCAACATGCGCGACAACGACGGCTGGACGCCCCTCCATCACGCCGCCGCCAAGAATCAGTTAGAAACCGCCAAGGCCATCATCGCCGGCGGAGCCGATCCCATGACCCTCAGCCAGCTCGGCGGCACCCCGCTCCATGAAGCCGCAGCCAGCGGCGGCGCGGAAATCATCAAGCTGTTTCTCGAACACAAAGTCGATCCCACCGTTAAGTCCAAGGAAGACGTCACCGCACTGGACATCGCAAAAAAATACAAGAACCAGCCTGCCATCGACGTGCTCTCGAAACTGTGAGCCACCGCAGGAACACGGCAATCAAGCCATCAAACAACCGCAGATAATGGATGTGTTTTTAACCGCGAATGGACGCGAATGAACGCGAATGAAGAGGGTTGTTTAAAATACAGATTCTGAGAATCGAGTTCTGAAAATTCGCGTCAATTCGCGTCAATTCGCGGTTAAAAATCTTAACCTGACCGCCCCACAACGCGGGAATCGACAGCGCCGCATCCCTCGCTAACCTTTGCGGCGGATGACCCTGCAACACCTCGGATGGAATCCGGATTTCGAGAAAGCCTTCGCACCCTATCGCGAAAAAGGTTGGGTGCCCGCGCGCCTGATCCGCGAGTCGCCGATCAACTACGGAGCCTTTCTCGATGAT
>JANMLQ010000031.1:0-41408 GCA_031372635.1 Akkermansiaceae bacterium
CACAACGCCAAGATCACCGGCCCGGAATACCTCGTCACCGGTCACCTCAACGATGGCAATCCACTCCAGCAAATGGAGGAGCTCGCCTTCATGTATGGCCTCTCACTCCACACCAAGGGCAACACCATCTACGCCCTCACCCAGGCCCAGCTCGCACAACTTCCCAGCGCCGAGTTTCACTATCAGCTCCGCTATCTCCGCTGCAGCACAGACAAGGAAATCGAGAACGTCACCGAACTCATCAAACCGATCCTCAGCCCCGCCACGGGCATCGTAAAATTCGAGCCCAAGACCAGTACCATCATCATCATCGACAGCGCCAACCGCATCGAACAAGCCCGCTCACTCCTCCACGGCATCGACAAAGCCAAGGGCCAAGTCATCGTTGAAACGAAGATCCTCCGCGTCAATAGCAGCGCCGCAGAACGCACCGGCGTCAACTGGTCCGCATCACTCGGCAAGGACGGCACCAACCTGCGCGTCGTGCGCGACCTCAACTCCGTCTTCGGCCTGGATTCACCGATCCTCGGCGGAGGAGAAGGCGAAGAAGGTGGCAGCAGCACCAATCTCGTACTCAGTCCCTTGCAATTGTCCGGCGTGCTGCGCGCGCTCGCCGAAGGCGGCCTTGCCAGTCAAACGTCCAACCCCACCCTCATCACTGAGGACAACGAACAGGCCACCATTTCCATCATCGACCGGATCCCCATCATCACCACCACCACCACCGCAGCCGGAGGTAGTGCAGACAACCCCACCGTCACCGAGGAAGTCCGCTACCGCATCGACACCGGGGACAAGACCATCGACGCCGACCCCGACAAGCATCGTGAAATCGGCATCTCACTCGTTGTCACCCCCACCGTGCTGCCGGACGGCACTGTGCGCATGAAGATGCGTCCGCGCTCCGCGCAGATCGTCGAGCAGATCACCAGCATCACCGGCAATAAGTATCCGCGCGTCACCGAGTCCATGGTGGAAACTCTGGCCCGCGTCCCGAACGGCCACTCACTCATCGTCGGTGGCTTCTATGGTGAGGCTCAGAACGATGGCAAGACCAAGGTTCCGCTGTTAGGCGATGTGCCGGTCCTCAACTTCTTTTTCAAGAGCAAGGATGCCACCAAGGAGAAGACCAGCCTCGTCTTCATCGTCACACCCAAGTCCTATGACCCGACGAACGGCCACGCCAACAACACTGCCAGCAATTACATCCGTGGCAGGACATCGCTCAACTGCGACCACGACTGGGTGAACGAGGACAATCCCGGCCCCGCCCACGAGCCGAACCTGAAACGCTCGATCCGCGGTCTCCAGCCGACCCAGGCTCCCTATTTTCCGCGCGCAGGCGAAACAAGCCAAGCACCCACCCAAAGCAGCAGCACCTCGCCGCGCTTCGGCAGAGGCGGCAAACGCTAACTGCCAATCGCCCTTCCCCCCAACCGCAAATGTCAGCCGCATCCCCATTCCTCGCAGCCCAGGAGCCGCAGCCACCAGTCGCCGCGCCGCGTCCGCCTGAGGAACGCGCGTCCACAGGAGACATCTGGGACTTTGCTGAAACCTGCCTCCAGCAAACCGCCGCCGCTATGCATGACACCCGCGCGGCCACCGATTCCGAGATCAACCAAGGCATCGCCAAGGCCCGCGAATTCCACGCGGAAGGAAAACCGATGGACCTGCTCGAAGTCATGGCAAGGATCCAAGGTCATGATGAAGAGTTCCTCGGCAAGGCCATCCTCGAACTCGCCAGCAAAGTCGCCGCCACCGTCACGCCCTATCCGCCGCTCGTTCCCTTCGGCGGCAAGCTCATCGCGCCATCCGCGTTTTACGATTCCTTCGATCAGATCCACAAGATCGCCCGCATCCTGCTGACGCCAGTTATCTACGCCGAAGACACTGATTCGATCGGCATTGCATCGGCAAACCCGATCGCCACGGCAATCCTCGCCGATGAGATCCGCAGCACAGTTTTCAAACGATTCGGCATCCGTCCCTTCGTCACCATCGCGCGGCTCGATTACGAGAGCTGGACTTTCCTTTCACGCAAGCACTTCGAGCTATGATCGAGTTTGATGGCATATCCTTCAACGAGCTGATCAGCCGCCGCATCATGGGCGAGCTGGCCGGCCATGATCCCACCTACGCGGAACTCGCCCAGGACCAGGTGCCCAACCGCGTCACGCGCTACAGCTTCATGGCCGCCATCGCCAAGATCAACGGCCTGCCATTTTTCCCTAAAGTCGCCGAGTTCTGCGATGGCACACTGCACGCAATGTGCGACTCCACCGTGATGACGCGCGGCTTCTTCGCTCCGCTCTGCATGTCCGGCCCGGACAAGCTCATCGTCGCCCTCGCCAATCCCTGGAGCCCGCTGCCGGAGGAATACCTCGCACCGCGTTTCCCGGATCTGGAAATCGTCAAGATCGTCACCCTCGCCTCGGAAATCGCCCGCGCCATCGAGTCCGTCGCCACCAACAACGGCCCCAGCCGCTCTGAACTCGAAGCCATCGACGTCGAAGATCTCGACGACGGCATCCATGACTTCGATGTCACCACCGACTACACCGAGCCGATGGCGCAGCTCATTGCCACCATCATGGCGGATTCCGTTAGAACCCGCGCTTCGGACATCCACTTCAAGGTGGAAAAGGAAACCTTCTACTACGCCTTCCGCGTCGATGGCGACATCGGCGACAAAGTCGAGATCCCGATGAAGCTCAAGGACCGGCTCGATGCCTTCCTGCTCAACCTGATGAAGCTGCCCACCGAGATCCGCAATACCTCGCCGGGCATTTCGGGACGTTTCACCATTTCCTATTTCCACCGCCCTATCGACATCCGCTACGAGCGCCACCGCACCTACCGTGGCTACCACGTCACCATGCGTCTGCTCGATAAGAGCAACATCAACGTCACGCTCGGCAAAGGCACACTCGCCTTTGATGACGAAACCATGTTCGCACTCAACAAGGTGATGAAAATCCCGGCGGGCATCATCGTCATGTCCGGCCCCACCGGCTCCGGCAAATCCACCACGCTCAACGCCATCCTGCGCGAACTCAACCGCCCGGAGGTGAACATCCTCACTCTCGAAAACCCAGTGGAAGACGAGGTGCCCGGCATCACTCACTGCGACTTGAAAAGCCCGAAGGAGTTCAAGCCGATGATCGCCTCCTTCATGCGCTCGGACCCGGACATCATCCTGATGGGTGAGGTGCGTGATCTTGAATCCGCAGAACTCGCCATCGAAGCCGCTGTTACCGGCCACAAGGTTCTAACAACCATCCACACCCCGCGCGCCTCGCAGATCATCGAGCGTTTCGAGCAGCTCGGCATCGAGCGCTGGAAGATCGCCCAGACACTCAAGGCCGCCTGCGCGCAACGTCTGGTGAAACTGCTCTGCCCCTATTGCAAGGAACCCGCCACCGGCATCACCGAGTTCGATCGCAAGACCTTCAGCCTCGATGACTCATGGTCGGATGTGCCCGTCTTCGTAGCCAAACAAGGCGGCTGCCAAGAATGCCGGAACTCCGGCTACTCCGGCCGGACCGCCATCCTCGAAATCATCCCCATCACTCCGAAGACTTCCGACCTTCTCTCCAAAGGCGAAATGACGCCTTACGAACTCGAAGTCAAAGTCGCCGAAGAAGGAATCCTGCCCAACTTGCGGCGCAGCGGACTCCGCCTGCTACGCGAAGGAAAAACCGACCTTGCCGCAGTCAGCAAGGTCATCGACATGACCTACACCGATGACTAGCACCACCGCAAATACCGGCCAGCCCGCCGCCGCAGCAGCCCAAAAGGGCGCGAAAGCCGCAGCCGAAAAGCCGAAGAAACTCAAGGAGTTCAGCAAGAAGGAACTCGTGGACATGTTCCGCGGCCTCGGCTCAATGCTGCGCGCTCAGATCAACACCGCAGACGCGCTCAAATACTACGGCCACGGCCTCCCTAACAAGGCGATGGTCGATGCACTCACCCGCATCCGCGAGGACATCAACGCCGGCATGAACGTGCACGAGGCGTTCCGCCGCACCAATCGTTTCAGCGAGACCATCGTCGGTCTGATCCAAGCCGGATCAGACGCGGGGCAACTCCACCACGCCTTCCAATCGCTGGCCTCGCGTTTGAAGACCGAACTCTTCTTCCAGAAGCAGCTCAAGAAAGCCACCATCACTCCCGGCGTGATCATCTGCGTGCTGAGCGGAGCCTTCATCGTCTCACAGGTGAAGATCGTGCCGCAGGTCGAGGAAATGCTCAACGGTGTGAACGCCAAGCCAGACGGCATGACGGCGATCTCCTTCAAGGTCAGCCATTTCACCCAGGCCACATGGCCGGTCTTCGTCATTGGCATCATCGCCATCGCGCTGGTCATCGTCCGCTCGGCACATGTGCGCAACCTGATCTTGGGATTCACGATGTCGAAATGGCGGCTGCTGCGCCTGCTGATCATGAGCCTGCGGCAGATGACATTCATCTCCACCATCAAGCTGCTCCACTCCAACGGCATCAACCTCGCCAAGTCCATCCGCGTTTCTGCTAACAGCGTCAAGAACACGCCCTTCTACAACGAGCTGCGCACCGCTGCGGACAAGTATGAGCACTCCGGCGTACCGCTCTCCACCGCCTTCGCAAAATACACCTCGGTGGACGCGCAAGTCACCCACATGCTCGCCATCGGTGAGAAATCCGCATCGCTCGACGCCCAGTTGGAAATGCTCGCGGAAATGTACGAGGAGGATTCGCAGAACCACATGAACTCCTTCTCTGCGGCCATCAGCTTCGTGGTGCTTATCATCGCCGTGGCGCTCATCGCCGCCGTTTTCGTCGGCACCTTCCTACCGATCTTCCTGATGGGTCCGAAGATGATGCAGGGCGCGACCTGACGCACACACTTCCGGGAAAAAAGATCAACCCTAACACCTGGCCTCATGCAACTCACCCGATTCGACCGTTGGCTGCGCGAGAAGTATGTTTACGAAACGCACATCCAGACTCTCAGACCGCCGGATTCCGTGCCCAGCGGAATCCAAGTCGTCGAACTGGAGGATGTTCCCGGCAAGCGCTACAAGCATCTCTTCGTCGCAAAGAGTAGCGTGGCTGCGGACGAACTGATCCGGCAGCTCAAGGAGAACAGCCAGATGTACACCACCCAAATCGTGGACCGCGAAGCCTGGTATGTTCCGTTCATCGCACCCAAGGACAAGTCACTGAGCTGGTGGCTGTTTTCCGTGGTCATCATTTCCATCTGCGCGTTCTTCGCACTGCTCGGACTCAAGGGCCTAGTCGAAGATCCAGACTTCCGCAAAAACTTCATGGAGGCCCTGAAGCTCCTCAGGAGTTGAAAGCGTCCCATTTTCACGCTTCCCATAATTATCCGCATTCATTAAACATTCCGTGTCATGAAAACGCCGCGCTCATCCATTCCATCCGGGAGAGGCTTCACCCTTCTGGAAATGTCCATTGTCATGATGGTGTTGTTGGCACTGATCAGCACCGGCCTCTTCGTCACCCGCAAGATGGACGAGTGGAAACTCGGGCGCGAAGCCTCCGAAGTGCTACGCACCGTGTACTCCGCCCAGCGCATGTACCTGGCGGATAACCCGACCGTGGCCGTGACCGCCCTCACCTCCACCCACATCATTCCTTATCTTCCCAATCAGGCGACCGCGATGCCAACCGTCAAATCGCTGATCAACACCAACCTCAGCATCATCGTCAACCAATCTCCCCCCGTCATCAACGCCGGATCTAGTACCATCTACGACCCATCCGGTAATTCCAAGGACTCCCTATGGGACGTGGGCGAATAATCATACGACTCTGCATTGCCGTCTGCCTCGCGCTCGGTTCCGCAAACGCGGAAACGGGCTTCAAACACGTCGGCGACTTCCTGCTGCAATCGCATTTCAAGCTCACCGGTGGAAAAATCACACCCATCCCGATAAAGTCGATTGCCTTCCGGGTTTTCACCGATGGCGTGAAGATCAAGGTGACACCCGAAGGGGATGAAGAGTCCCACATCACTTTTGAAATCTATCGCTCCGATGGCATCGCAAGGCAGCGCACCGGCAGTGGTGCGCTTGAAGTGATTCCCGGCCTGCAGGCCACCTGCAACACCGGCGGAGTCCTCCGCCACCTGCGGCTTTCCCGCGAGTCCATGACTATCACCACCTTTCCCGGCGTGTCTGACCAGACGACCGTAAGCTACTCCATCGCCGCCGAACCCAAACCCGAGGCAGGCACGACCCAAGCCTCCAAGCCGACGAAGCCATGAAACCTCTACCTGCTCAGAAACCTTCCGGCGGCAGCGCGTCCAAAGAAGCCATCCCATCACTCCCCACCGTGCTGGCCACACCCGCCACGTCCTACTCGACAGCGAACCGCCGCGCCACCACCTGCGCCGTCCAGCGCGTCTATCCATGGCTACTCTCCGCCAGCACCGCCATCGCCGCCGGCTTCTGCCTGCTCTACATCAGCAAGCCCGTCATCACCCCGGCTGCAAGCTCCAACCTCGCCCTTCCTCCGCAAAACCCGTTGGCCATTGCCACCGTCTGCCCTTCCGTTTCAGCAGGACTGATGCCCGGCAAAAGCCTGCCCGGAGAAAAAGCCACCACCCCCAACAAACGCACACCTGCGGACCCGCGCCACATGCCATCCGCATCAGCGTCCTCCACCTTTGAGGAAACCAACATCCGCATCCAGCACGTACTGACCGCAGAAGCTCCCGGCGGCCATGTGGACCGCATCGACCTAGACGTGCCGGTGCTCTATCAAAGCAGGAACCTGCGCTGGACACCCACTGAGATCGCCACCGCCCGGCAGCTTCTCGTCCAGCTCATAGACCATCAGGAAAAGTCCCGCCAGCTTCGCTCCGAAGGCGTCGTGCTGCTGGATGCATGGAACCAACTTATCGGGAAATCCATCCCCGCCGGCGAGTTGCGCGCAGACAGCCCCACGCTGCCCGCCAACCAACAGGACAGCGCGGACGCTCCCCGTCCCGCTGGCCTCATCACCAACGAGTCCATCCAACTCCAACCTTCCTCGAAATGAACGCCCGCTCCGCCATCGTCGCCATTTCCCTGCTCGCCACCGCTTGGTCCGGCGCACAGAACGTCCCGCCAGAGCAACCGGAAGATCCCATTCAGGAAGCCATCCGCAACTTCAACCAGCGAGATACCTCCAAGCCCAATGAAGTCACCGTAGTGTTAGATCCCGTCGGCGTGCCACCCGCACCTGTGGATGAAGCCGCAAAATCCGAACCCCCTGCGGAGCCAGTACTCGTCACCGGCAAGCCGCCTGAAGGAACTGAACTCGTCCATGAGGAGGCTGCCCCTCCTGTTGAGGAAACCGCGCCTGCGCCACAGAAGGGCATGGCCGTCCGTGTGGAAAAACTCCAGGCCGGAACCGGCAACATCGACCCCACGAAAGTGAAACTGCTCGCACCGTTTCCCGCCAAACCACTCGGCAAGGCCCCGGCTGGCTGGCGCTTGGAAGCAGCCGCCAACGCGCCCCCCTTCACCCGCGAGATCGAGCTTTCACCAGGCAAAAAAATCACTCTAACAGTCCGCCCGCATCTGCTGGTGCCCGAGGCTGCCGGTGCAGCCGCCTTCAGTGTGCAAGAGCCGGGTTTCGACTCCTCGCTCGGCTACCGCCAGAACGCCACCGTCGGAGCCGTGCTCTCAGAGTCCATCCTACAACTCGACGAAGACTCCAAACACATGGGGGCCGCCATCGACCAACTCGAGCAACTTCTCATTTCACTTCCGAAACCCGAAGCACCGCCCGACATCCCGCAGGATCTAACCAAACCCGCCAACACCCGCAAGCGATGAAAAATTCCACTGTTCCCATCCTCTGCTGTGCCGCACTCACCGCCATGAGCACCGCAGGCATTAGCCATTGGTGGTCCGTCCGCCAGTTCATCGCCATGGTGGACTCCGGGCTGCCCGTCACCGCTCCGGCCGTGGTTCTAACAAAACCATCGATCACTCCAGCAAAGCCCGCGCCGAAGCCACTTGAAGATACCGCGCAGCCCATCGCCGCGAAACCTAACAAGCCAGCGGCGGGCCAGAAAGAATTCTACGAGTCCCTCATTTACAAAATCGATAGCCTCCAGAACCAGAACCGCGATCTGCTCGATCAGATGGCCGAGACCAATCGCGAACTCATGAAACTCGAATTCCGAGTGGACACCCATTCGGAACAATTCCGCCCGATGCCCATCGTCGAGGAAAGGCCCTTCACCAGCCTAGATGACGAACCCGGCGTGCTGCCACCACGCGCGGAGCCGGTCCAGCTTCCCGCGTTTGAATAACGCCCGGAAAGGCCGCCGTCCGAACCGGAATCATGACACCACGCCCCTTCCTCCCGCTCTTCTTGGCCATGGTTTCCACCGCCTTGGCCGAACCCGCTTGGCAGAAAGAACTGACCTCATCCGCCCCCGGTTCCCATCCCGCGCTGCCGCCTAGCTCGCTCGATCTCCAAGTCAGTTGGAAAGGCATGATCGACTCAGGAAAAATCCACCTCGAGTTCGCTCCGAAGGATGCGAAGAAACCCGGAGCCTATGTCGTCCGCACCTCCGCATCCAGCATCGGTGCCGCGGCCGCGCTTTTCCCCTATCAGAGTAATTTCTGGTCGGAAGTGGATCCCTCTTCACTTAAGCCGCGCTATTTTTATGCCGTGGAAGCGGACGCCAAGGAATCCGTCACCACCACCACCCGCCACTTCAGTGATCGCGTGGAATGCGCGGAAACCACACGCCTCATCAAAAAGGGAACCGAACTCCAACAGGACCGCATCTTCAAGTTCTCTCCCACCTTCGACATCTTCTCCGCCATGCTGCATGTCCGCAGCCAGAAGCTTGATGACGGAGATCAGATCACTCTCGTCGTCCATCCCTTCGGCACTCCCTATCTGCTCCGCGTGAAAGTCCTCGGCCACGAGACCCACCTCGAACGCAAGGCCATCAAACTCAGCCTCGGCATGCGCAAGATCGACCGCACCACGCTCGAACTGAAGGCTTACAAAAAACTCAAGAGCGACGCCACTCTCTGGCTCAGCGATGATGAAGCCCGCATCCCCATCGAGTTCCGCGCCGCAGTCTTCATCGGTGACGTGCGTGCGACTCTAACTGGTTTCCGCAAAAACTGAAGTCATCCCACGAAAACGCATGCTGCCAACCACCGCCCCGCAACAAGCACTCCGCAACGCCGCTGGACTACTGCTCATCATGGCGCTGGTGGTGTTCTGCACCTGGCCGGGAATGACGGCACCACTCTTCACGGATGACATCCACCAGTTGGAAAAGGCGAAGCACTTCGCGTCATGGAAGGAGATCTTCGGGACCGATGTATTCGGTTTCTATCGCCCGGTGAAAAACGCGCTGTTCATGGCGCTTGTGCCGTTGGAAAAAAACCTCGTTGGCTGGCACTGGCTCGGCCTGATCGCCTATCTCGCCGCCACCGCAGGCATCTATCGCATCGTCCGCATCTGCCTAGACTCGCCGCGCGCCGCATGGCTGGCCGCCTTCTTCTGGGCCTTGAGTCCGGCCTGCGTCTCCACCGCCGTTTGGCTGAGCTGCGCGAACATCAGCATTGGCCTCGTCTTCGCAGCCTGCATGTTCCATTTCCATGAGCGCCGCGCGCTGCAGCCATCGTGTATTTCCGCCGCCGCCTGCCTGATCTTCTTCGCACTGGCGCTGGTCTGTTATGAGTCGATGATCGCCATTCCCGCGCTGCTTTTCATACGAGATTTCCAGCAGCGCCGCCTCGGCATCGACCGCCGCACCGCCGTGCGCTACGCACTCTACGCACTCTACGCCCTCGTCGCCGTGGCCTTCCTTTACGTGCGCCACCTCTACTCCGCCAAAGGCATCGGAAACCACAGTTTCCACGCGGGCTTCGCTCCGGACACCAAGCCCATCCACCTCACCTTGTCCGCGCCGTGGTTCCTATGGAGGCACTTCTTGATGTGGATTTTCCCGTTCGGGAAAATCGAGTTGCTCGGTAGTTATGCCTGGTTGCGTTCCGCATCGCCCGTCTCGCTGGTCTTCGGATGGGTGTTCTTGCTCACCCTGTTAGGTGCTGCTGCGGCTTGTTGGAAACGATTTCCTGCCGTCGCCTACGGACTGCTCTTCTTTGTGGTGGCCAGCATACCCGCAGGGAACTTCGTACCCAACTTCAACGGCCCGATCAATGACGCTTATGTGACCATCCCATCCATCGGACTCGCCATCGCCTGCGCCGCGCTCTGCGAGGCCGGCATCGTCACATTCCTCAAGCGCCGCAACCAAGCTGGAACTGTCGCGCTGACTGCGGCACTCGCCATCTTCCTAATCTATCGCATGCCGGTCTGTTGCACTTACTTCCGCTACTGGGCCGGCGTCTGGCGCAATCCCACCGAGCTCATGCTGCTCTCCACCGAGACTAGGCCGCTGCAATTCCAGGCCAAGGCTTTCGTTTCGATTCTGCTGTTAGGTGATGGCTATCTGGAGCCAGCCGAAAGTATCGCCAGCGAAGTATTGGTGGAGGCTCCGTGGAACGCGTCCGCTAGGCTGACTCTCGCGAGGATCGCCGTGCTGCGTAATGACCACCGCGCGGCGGAGGATTACTACCGTTTCATCCTGAAATCACCTAGCATCTCGCCGTTCCTGCGCGAGAAAGCCTTGTTCGAACTGGCACAAATCACGGACCGCGATCCTGCGAAGCGTGAGGAAACCGCCAACCTGCTTCGCGAGCATCTCAAGAGCTCCGGCAACGTCCCGAATCCCGATGCGGTGGCCATGCTCGCGAAGATCTACATCGCCCAAGGCAACACCGACAAAGCGCGCACCACGCTGGAACGTGGATTGAAGGCACAAGCGAACGACCCCACGCTCAAGTCCATACTCGAATCCCTCAGCCACTGATCCGACTCATGAAATCCTATCCCGACAACTGGGCCGCGATCATCCCGATGGCGAACGAAGAGGCCGATTTCGTGCCCTTCGTGGAGCAATTGACCGCAGCCATGGACTACCTCGAAGGAGGCCATGTCCATTTTGTCGTCGATGGCGCATCCAAAGACCGCACGCTGGAGTTATGCCGGGAAATCGAAGCGAAGGACGCACGTTTCCACACCGTTTGGGCACCGGAAAACCGCAACGTAGTGGACGCCTACCTGCGTGGCTTCCGTGAGGCGCTTGATCGCGGCTACGAGATCATCATCGAGATGGATGGCGGCCTCTCCCATGACCCGCGCGCGCTTTCCGCATTCCTTCGCGCGCTGCATGAGGGCAACGACTGCGCATTCGGCAGCCGCTACATCAACGGCGGCTCGATGGTGGACTCCGCATGGCGGCGGCGCCTACTTTCCAAAGGCGGCTCAATGCTGGCCCGCGTGTTACTAGGCGTGCGTTTCGTGGACATGACTTCCGGCTATCAAGCCTTCCGCCGGGAAGTGTTAGTGCGTTTGATGGAACGCCCGCTGCTCTCGAAGGCTCATTTCTATCAGACCGAAGTCCGCTACCTGTTGCGCCGGGAAAAGGTGATCGAGGTGCCCATCCACTACCGCGCCCCTTCGCCTCGCGTTTCGCAGAGCGCCATCCGCAATTCCTTCGCAGTGCTCGGCCACTACACCTGGCTCCGCCTCACCGGCCGCGCGACTAGCCTTTAAACATCATGAAAACCGCACTCGTCGTCACCAGCATCTCTGCACCCAATCCCGTCCTGAAATCCCTTGCCGCCGGCTCGCTCGAACATGGCTGGGATTTCATCGTGACCGGAGACACCAAGAGCCCGGACGATTTCCAACTCGATGGTTGCCGCTATCTATCAGTCGCCGCGCAGCAAGCAGGCGTTCATGAACTCGGCAGGCTCTGTCCCACACGTTCCTACGCGCGAAAAAACATCGCCTACCTAGAAGCCATCGCCGCCGGAGCCAAAGTGATCGTGGAAACCGACGACGATAACTTCCCACGCGACACCTTCTGGCTGCCGCGCGTTTCCCAAGTCGCCGCACGGCCCGTCGCGGAACAGGGCTGGGTGAACGTGTACGCTTATTTTTCTAACACCTTCATCTATCCACGCGGCCTGCCGCTCGATCATGCGCGCGTTTCACCGCCCACACCTGCGGCAATGCAGATGATGGAATGCCCGCTGCAACAAGGTCTCGCCGATGCAAATCCCGATGTGGATGCCGTCTATCGCATGCTCTTCCCGCTGCCATTCACGTTTGATTCCGGCATCGAGCCTGTGGCTCTCATGAACGGCGCGTGGTGCCCATTCAACAGCCAGAACACCACCTTCTTCGAGTCCATCTTCGCGCTGCTTTATCTACCCGCGCATTGCAGTTTCCGCATGACGGACATCTGGCGCAGCTTCGTCGCCCAGCGCGTGCTCCATCATCTCGGCCATCCCGTGATGTTTCATGAATGCACCGTCTGGCAGGAGCGCAACGATCACAGTCTGCACCGGGATTTCTGCGACGAAGTGCCCGGCTACGTGAACAACCATGAAATCCGCGATGCATTGATGGGCCTCGATTTAGCCTCATCATCGAACATCATCCACATGCTCGAAAAATCTTACGAATGCCTCATGAGCCGTGGCTGGGTGGGACGCGAGGAGGAAACGCTTCTCAAAACATGGATCGCGGATCTCGGAAACATCGGCCACGTTCCCGGCAAATGATTTCACGCCTGCTCATCCTCGCAGTTCTGCTCGCATCACACGCCAGTGCGTTCGAACTGCCCGCGGCTTCTACCCAATGCCTCGTCGGCGTGGCGGACACATGGGACAGCTCCACCGCCACACTGCGTCTCTATCAGAAATCCGGCGGCAAGTGGATCGCGGAAGGTGCGGCATGGCAATCGCGTCTCGGCAGGGAAGGACTTATCTGGGGACTTGGACTGCATCCGCTACCAGCCGGAGCCGCCGTGAAAAAAGAAGGCGACTGGCGTTCGCCCGCAGGTGTCTTCGCCATCGGCGGCGTGTGGGGCTACGAGGTTTCCGTTTCTAAACACCCGAAGCTTTCCTACCGCAAGGTCACGCCACGCGATCTATGGGTCGAAGATCCGGCCTCTCCGCAATACAACCGCAACGTCATCCTCGATCACGACCCGGCCACCGCTTGGGAAAAAAAGCAGCAGATGAAGCAGACCGATCCGGTCCACGCACTGAAACTTTTCATCGCCCACAACGCGCCGCCCAAAGTCGTGCCGAATGCAGGCTCATCCATCTTCTTCCACATCTGGCGCGGCGGCGGCAGCAAGCCCACCGCCGGCTGCACCACGATGGATGAGACAAAACTCCGGGCGCTCGTTTCAAAAATCGATCCCACCCGCAAGCCGCTCTACGTGCTGCTGCCAAAAGCCAAATACGCAAAATACCGCACCGCGTGGAAGCTGCCGTGAGCGGACGATCAAGATAAGATTTTCCAACCGCGAATGGACGCGAATGAACGCGAATTTTAAGAACTCAATTCTCAGGATCTGGAATTTGATCCAAAGCCTTTCTTCATTCGCGTCCATTCGCGTCCATTCGCGGTAAAGAACACATCCAGTTCAGCGGTTTCTCCCCAGCTTGATCGGCCTGGCTGCCGTGAGCGGATTCGGCCTTGATTCCCGCAGGTTGTGAAACGATGGTGCGGCCATGCCCGCCGCCGCTCATCCTGTCGTTCCCGATGCCACCGGTCACTTCGGCCAATTCGGTGGCATGTTCGTTCCGGAAACCTTGATGGCTCCGCTTCAGGAACTCGCCACCGCCTATGAAGCCGCTCGAAACGATCCTGCCTTCCATGCCGAACTCGACGATCTCCTCCACAACTACGTCGGCCGTCCCACGCCGCTCTATTTCGCAGAGCGCTGGACCGAACTGCTCGGCGGCGCGAAAATCTATCTGAAACGCGAAGACCTACTCCACACCGGCGCTCACAAGATCAACAACGCGCTTGGCCAGATTCTGTTAGCCAAACGCCTCAAGAAAAAACGCATCATCGCAGAGACCGGCGCGGGCCAACACGGCGTCGCCACCGCCACCGTTTGCGCACGCTTCGGCATGGAGTGCGTCGTTTACATGGGCAAGGTGGACATGGAACGCCAGGCACTCAACGTCGCCCGCATGAAGCTGATGGGCGCCGAAGTCCGCGCCGTCACCGCCGGACAAGCCACACTCAAGGAAGCCGTCAATGAAGCCATGCGCGACTGGGTCGCCACCGTCGATCACACCCACTACATCCTTGGCTCCGCGCTCGGCTCGCATCCGTTCCCGATGATCGTGCGGGATTTCCACCGTATCATCGGTGTCGAGGCGCGGCGGCAGATTTTGGAAAAGGAAGGCCGCCTTCCCGATCTGTTAGTCGCTTGCGTCGGCGGTGGCTCGAACGCCATCGGCTTGTTCCATCCCTTCCTCGCTGATGAAAACGTCCGCATGGTCGGAGTGGAAGCCGGCGGCGATGGCATCATCCCCGAGCGCCACGCCGCGCGCTTCCAAGGTGGCAAACTCGGTGTGCTGCAAGGCACCAAAACCTGGCTGCTCGCCAACAACGACGGTCAGATCGAACTGACCCACTCCGTTTCCGCAGGACTCGACTACGCCGCCATCGGACCCGAGCACGCCTATCTTCACGACATCGGCCGCGTCGAATACACCTACGCCACCGACAACGAAGCGCTCGCCGCCTTCAAGGAACTCGCCCACAGTGAAGGCATCATCCCCGCGCTCGAAAGCGCGCACGCCATGGCCTATGTCTCCAAGATCGCAGGCAGTCTGCCGAAGAGCGCCATCCTCATCGCCAACCTATCAGGCCGCGGTGACAAGGATGTGGAGCAGGCGTCGAAATATCTGCTGTGATTTCGTGGATTGACCTCATTGGGGCGAATCTCGATGCTG
Organism: Akkermansiaceae bacterium; assembly: GCA_031372635.1. GTDB lineage: Bacteria > Verrucomicrobiota > Verrucomicrobiia > Verrucomicrobiales > Akkermansiaceae > Luteolibacter. The sequence goes on from JANMLQ010000031.1 coordinate 14,862, forward strand.
GCGGTATGAAATTCCTCGCTGTCTTGCCCGTGATGCTTTTGGTCGTGCCAAGCGTCCATGCCGTTTCCCTCATCAGCCTGAATTTTTCCGGCCCGGTTTCCGCCATTCAGCAACAGACGTTCAATGACGCCGCCGCTTTTTGGAACTCGGCCATCACTGGCTACGATCTGCAATTCAACAGCATCGGACAAATCCAACCGCACTCCCTCACGATCAATGTGACCATTCCAACGATCGACGGAGTATTCGGCATCCTTGGCAGCGCTGGGCCGGATACCGCGACTTACTACGACAACAATCCCATTGGCGCACCGACCGTCGCACTCTACTACACCAACACTGGTTCTATGCAGTTCGATTCTGCGGATGTGGACATGCTGATTGCCAACAACACTTTCTACGGCGTCGTCCTTCATGAAATGGCACACGTCCTCGGCATCGGCACGCTGTGGACCTTCAATACGAATCTCAACGGCACCACCTACAATCTCTACACCAGCGGTAGCGGCCAATACTTCGGCACGAACGCTCTCGCCGAGTGGCGGAGCGAGTTCAACCGCCCCGGCGACACATTCGTCCCCGTCGAACTTGGCGGCGGCCCTGGCACTGCCAATGGACACTGGAACGAAATCGACAACGGTGCCGGCTCGACCGGTATCGTCAGCAATCTCACCGGTGTGGATTTCTCCAACGAACTGATGACTGGCTGGGCTTCCAGCTCCTTCTTCATCAGCCGCACCACGCTGGGCACTCTCGATGATCTCGGATACATCGTGGATTACTCGAAAGCCGGAATTATCAACCACACGCCAGTGCCCGAGTTCTCGTCAGCTTGTCTCGGCATGCTCGCATGCGGCTTGCTCATACGCCGTCGCAGGTGAGCAGATTCCCCGCACTTCCCGTCCACCCGCATCCGTGTTACACATCGGCTCTTGCTGCTCTACCTCCACATTCCATTCTGCCACCGCGTCTGCCCCTACTGCTCGTTTTACAAGCACACACCGGGAGCCACGCCCATCGGCGCATTCATTGATGCGCTCGCCTTGGAAGCGCGAAACCGAATCCATGCCCCCATCCGCACGCTCTATCTCGGCGGTGGCACGCCCAGCATGCTTTCGCCAAGCCACCTCAAGCGACTCTTCTCAGCGCTTCATGAAACGATCGACTTCGCTCAACTCGACGAGGTCACACTCGAAGCTAACCCCGCGACCTTCGATGCGGAAAAAGCCGCGCTCTTTCGCGAGCTTGGCGTCACCCGGGTTTCGTTAGGCATCCAGTCATTCGCGCCGCATGTGTTAGAAACCCTCGGCCGTGAGCATGATCCGGCGCAGGCATCCGAGTCCATCGCCATCCTGCGCACGGCGGGAATGCCACAAGTGAACATCGATCTCATGTTCTCCATCCCCGGCCAGAGCGAGGCGGATTGGGCGGACACCCTGCACCACACCGTTTCCCTGAACCCGGACCACATCTCCGCCTACAACCTCACCTACGAGGAAGACACCGCGTTCTTCGAATCTCTCCGCCGTGGCGAAATGCGCCCAGACGAAGACACCGATGCCCGCTTCTTTCACCTAGCCGATGATTTTCTAACATCCGCAGGCTTCGATCACTACGAGACCTCCAACTACGCAAAACCCGGCAAGCACTCCTCGCACAACCAAGGCTACTGGCGTGGCGAAGACTACCTCGGCCTCGGCCCGTCAGCGGTTTCCACCATCAGCGGCGTGCGCTCGAAAAACGTATCCGATACCGCGAGTTATGTTTCACAAATCAACGCCATCGGTAACGCACTCGCCGAATCCGAGACGCTGGATGCCGAAGCGAGGCGCATCGAAAGAATCGCGCTCGGACTGCGCACCCGCGAGGGCATTCCTCTCACCCTGCTGGATGCCGCAGCCCGTGAAACGGCGACTACACTCGCGGAAGAAGGCTTAGCGGAAATCACGGGCGAGCACCTCGTCCTCATCCATCGTGGCCGCGCACTCGTCGATCCCATCGCGGCGGAACTTGTGTGAACCTAAATCCGAACTTGATACGTCAATACCTGCCGTAAAACCACTGAAACACTGAGAACCACTGAGGTCACTGACGATAATAATGAAGCACGGAATAGTGCGTTGGCCATTGGCCCAAGCAAAATCAGTTCCTTCAGTGGTAATCAGTGTTTCAGTGGTTAAAATGCACGAACTTGCCCATCGCGGCAGAACTCGTGTGATGGCCCCGATTTTCCCTGAACAATCCCCACAGGCCGCCGCGTAAAATCTTTTCCACCGCAAGCCATCCATGAAAAAAGCCACCGTCTTCCTCTTCGCACTCGCCGCGGCATCCGCCACCGCCGCCGAGAAGCCACTCAAGATCATGCTCATCACCGGCGGCTGCTGCCATGATTACAAGACGCAGACTGAGCTGCTCAAAAAAGGCATCGAAGAGCGCATCCTTGCCGAGGTTTCCCAAATTCACGTGGATGACAAAAGCACCGCGCCGCCGTTGCCGATCCTCGGCAATCCCGACTACGCCGCTGGCTACGATCTCGTCATCCACGATGAATGCGCTGCCGGTGTCACCGATAAAGCCGTCATCGCGGGCGTGCTCAAGCCGCACCTCGATGGCATCCCCGCCGTGAACCTCCACTGCGCCATGCACAGTTATCGTTTCGGCGATTTCAAAAAGAAGGTCGATGCCTCGGCCGAAAACGGCAAGTGGTTCGAGTTCATCGGACTTCAATCGACTGGCCACGGCCCGCAGCAGCCCATCGACATCATGTTCGTGGACAAGCAGCACCCTCTAACTAAAAGCCTCGCCGACTGGACCACCATCAAAGAGGAACTCTACAACAACATCGCCATTCACGAAGGAACCCATCCACTGGCACGCGGAAAACAAGGCAACCAGGAAACCGTCGTCGCATGGACGAATCTCTACGGCCCGAAGAAAACCCGCGTCTTCAGCACCACCATCGGCCACAACAACGAAACCGTCGGTGACGCGCGTTATCTCGACCTCGTCTCCCGTGGCGTGCTCTGGGCCACAGGAAAAATGAGCGACGATGGCAAAGCTGCGGCAGGCTACACCAAGACGCTCAAGTAAAGGAGTGGCGATTGTGGCTGCGATCACCGGTCGCTGGCCGTCAACTGGGGCGCGGAATGAATTCCAATGCCTGTAAGGATTGGCACATGAGAAATCATTCGGTCTTTATCCCGGAGCAGGCGTGCAAGAACGGTCGGTGATACCATGGACGTGCGCACCCTCTGCGACCCTCTACCGGGGTCGAATTCATCGGTGACACTAAACCCCGGGTAGTCGTCGCTACCGCTCCTCGACCCGGGGCTACTGGCTGCGATCCCTAACGGGACCAAGAAACGTAACTACAAGATCGAATCCTTAATGGCATTGGGATAAATTCAGCGCTTCATTTCGCCGTTCCGCAGACGCCATCAGTGGCGACCGGTGATCGCCACTACAGATCCGGCCAAGCAATCACCGGCTTCTCGCCACCCCAAATCGGATTCGCAGGATCGAGGATGTGCTTGCCGGAGGAGTCGATGACCTCGCCGTTCTTGTTGATGGGATGAAACGGTCCGGTGCGTGTGATGGTGCCGTCGATCGGTAGGATGATGGCATAACCGCCGAAGGGTTTCGGATCAAAGCGATTGGTGCCGGGAATGAGCGGAGTGACGACCAAGGGGCGCTTGGGATTTCCAGCGGAGGAAAGCCCGACGATGTATGAAAATCCAACTTCGCCTTTCGCGAGCGCTTGGGATGGCCCAATCAGGTGGTCCGGTTTGTGTGTTCCTGGGATGGCAGCGTAAAATACGATTTCGCTATCGAGCGACCCCACAGCAAGAAACTGGCGGAAGTAGTCGTTGGAACTCTTGTTTCCAAGGGTAAGGGCGGTTCCGGTGTCATCCCTGACGAGCTTGGCCGTCTTCTCGCTGGGGTATCCGCCGTAGTCCGGTTCAAATACAAAAAATGCCATGGACATCGACCGCAGATGGCTAATGGCCTCCTCCCTGTCCACTCGTTGCTGCTGTTGCCGATACCTGTCGTAAAGCATGAAGGATAGAATCAAAATCGAAGCCGTCCCCACGAGCCAAAGAGCGCGCCACTTCCGCCGCGAGCGGATGGCTTCCGGGGATGGCGGGGGAGCTGGTGCGTTGGGTGGTGGTTGTGGGAGCATGGTCATGAAGACGTTTCCTTCTCTAACAAAACTCTAGTCAGCAATCCAATCATCGCTTCGGAAGCCAGCTTGCCGGTTTCTATCACCTCATGGTGATCGAGTGGCGCGGCGGAGATTCCGGCGGCCCAGTTGGTGAGGCAGGAGAAGGCGGCGACGGTGAGGCCGAGCGAGCGGGCTTGGATGGTTTCGAGCACGGTGCTCATGCCGACGGCATCCGCGCCGAGTGTGTGCAGCATGCGGATTTCCGCCGGGGTTTCATACTGCGGGCCGCGCAGCCCGGCATAGACGCCCTCGTGCAGCGGCATGCCTGTTGCAATGGCGGCGGTGCGGAAGGTTTCGCGCCATGCGGGATCATAGGCGGCTGTTAAATCGATGAAATCCGCGCCTTCGAGCGGCGAGGTGCCGGTGAGGTTGAGGTGATCGTTGAGCATCATCCACTGGCCGGGATGGAAGGCGGGATTGAGAGTGCCAGCGGCGTTGGTGAGGATGATTTTTTTTACGCCCTGCGCCGCCATCCAGCGCACGCCCGCAGTGACGGTGCGCGGCGGATGGCCTTCGTAAAGATGCACGCGACCCTTCATCAGGACCACAGATGCGCCGCCGAGTTTTCCGAAGATAAATTTCCCGGCATGACCGGGCACGGATGAAACCGGCAGGCCCGCTTCCGCAAAGGGAACCTCGCGCTCTATTTCAACCGCGTCCGCCAATGGCCCGAGGCCCGATCCAAGAACGATTCCGATCATGCGGGAACGATAACGGCTCACCCGTGATTGGCGATCAGGTTCTTGCGGATTTCCGGCGGCTAATCAGCGCGGGGATGGGGTGCTAGGTTTCCGCTATGAATGGAGTTTCAAAATCCAAATCACAGTTTGAGGACAATCCACTTGCTCAAGCGATACTGCGTGAAGGACTCAGGATACAGGACCGGTTTTCCGCAGAGACGATCTATGCAAAGACGGGTAAAGGTCATTTGAAGAGCGTGGGAATCGAGGAAATCGCCGAGGCCAAGAAGTCAGTAAAAAACCGAATCCATGAACACCCGCGCGTGGTTTGCCAATGTTCCTTGGGAGTAGGTAATTTGGCAGAACTTCTAACTCCGTGATGCCAAACATGCGCATCATGGACCCACTCCGGACGGCCACGACGAGTGACGAAGAGGTGCAGGTGTTAAGGAAGTTCTGCGAATCGCTGGACTGAGGGAGGCCCGGTGAAGTTGATTAGTTCTTCGGGTTCCAGTAGCCGTTGTTATCTAATGGCCCGAACCAGCCGAGGTTCCATTTTTCCGCATCGCCGCCGTGGGGATTGTGGCCGGGTGTGGAGGAGTTTTTCGTTTCCGCAGTGATGCTGCCATCGCACCAGGCGACGAGTGCTTTGCCGTGGGCGCGGAAGTGGACGGTGGGCGAGGGCTTGTCACCGGTCGGGCCGTTGCCGAAATCCCAGAACGGTGGCTCGCAGGTGGCGGCTGCCTGCAAGCCTGCGGGCTGGGCGTATGCGGCGGTGGTGAACATCACAGTCTTCGCGGGATTGGCGACATTTTCGGGACGCTGGGGGATGAGGATGCCCGTTGTCTTGTCGAATTCACCACCTGGCAGGCCGCCGATGTAGGCGGCGTTGTAGCCGTATCCGCCGGTTCCTTCTTCGAAGCCGGAGACGAGTGCGCGGAACAGCGGACAGACAGTCACCTGTGCGCTTTTTCCAAGGTAAGGTGAGAGAAAACCCTTGGTCGGATCAAAGCTGCCACCCGAGGATTTCCGGGTGCCGTGCCAGCGGCGGTTGGTGGTCCTGTCCGCCGCCGGGCAATAGACGCCGTGGTCGGCGAGGTAGGTGGTGTTGGCGATGGCGAGCGAGCGGAGGTTGGCGCTGCTTGCGATGATGCGTGAAGACGTGATCATTCTGCGCACGCCCGAGTAGCTAAACATGGCGAGCGTGAGGAGGATGGCAGTCACGATCAGGATTTCTATCAGGGAGAAACCCGGATGTCTCATGCGCTGGTGATGGCTGGCGGTTCTCATGGAGTGGTGCTTACTTTTACTCGATAGAAACGCGGGCCTGATCCGCTGACGGGAAACTCATCCCTTACGCTGACCTTGCGGATCACTCCGACGCTGGCGATGCCGTTGCCGGAGTTTTCGGAAATCATCGGCTGGCGTCCGTTGGCGGGCTGCATGGTTCCGCCAGCGATGCTGCGGGCGATTGTGGTCCATGCGTTCGTTGTTAGAGAAGGGGCGGACTGCACTTCGTAGGTGAGATCGGTGAGCCGTTCGTCGCGGAGGAAGCTGATTTCGGGGAAGCGGTTGTTGCCATCCGCGATCATCAGGAAAACCGGCGCGGCTTCTGCGGAGTCGGCGAGCCAGGGCACTCGTGCGAAGGCGTATTCGGATAGATTACTGAGTCCATCGTTGTCTGGATCATCGTTGATGCCGCGCATGTTGACCGGCAGGCTGGCGAGTGCGGGCCAGTCTTGGAAGGTCATGAGGGTAGAGATCGCACCGATGGCTTCGAGGTCGAATCCACCAGAGCCGAAGGTTTTCCAAGGATCGTAGATGGGATTTCCCGAGGCATCGGTGAAGCTGCCGTTTCCCGGCACATCGACGATGCGGATGTGGGTGATGTGCGACAGCCCGACTTGTGTTAGATCGAAGGGCGTGCCCCAGGAGTTGCCGTAGGCGTTGACGTGTTTGCCCGCGAGGTTGCGGAGATTGGTGGGATCGAGCGAGCCGTAGCCGCCGACGGATGCGGCGGTGAGTGAGGTGGAGGGAAAGCGGATGAAGTCCGTGCCATTGGCGGAAACTTCGATGCGTGCGAGCTCCGAGAAAATGCCGCCCACTCCCGCGCCGCCCTGGTTGGTCCGGGTGATGTGGCCGTTCTCGAAGACAACGAAGTCCGCTCCGGTTAGATTTTCGACGGGTCTGCCGAGTTGCAGCGTGATGGTGCCCGGCGCGGTGCCAGCGGTGATGGCTGCGGAGCTGAGATCACCGAGTGATACGACATCGAAGTTGTCACCGCTGACGGGGCCGAGGGCGAGTGTCGTGTTAGAGAAGCTGACGAATTCCGATGGAGTGAACTGCGTCACGCTCTCCGCCCAGGTGAAGAACAGTGGGTTGACGAAGTTGTTAGGGTTTTCAAAAATAGGGTCGTCGTTTTCATCGACGGTGAAGGTGTCCAGACGCGCCTTGCCGATGCCGTGTGGCCCCACGAAGCCCGGGACTGGGGCGTCGTGGGGGTTAGAGGCATCGAGCCAAGCTGCGGAATACGGGCCTGCTGTTAGCGGGAGCGCTAGCAGGACCAATACTCCGCATATGTTGTAAGCGGCGATGCGCATTACGGGTTAGCGTTTCCGACGAAGGAACAAACCGAGGCTCGCGATGGAGATGAGCAGCGATGACGGCTCTGGCACGGCGAGGAAGTTATCCATTGCGAAGTAGGAGGGAGTTTTCATGCCGAATGCATCATTGTCCGAGGAACTCATGGTGAAACGCAACTCGTCCACGCTGCCGAGTGAGGTGAAGTCCACGAATGTCCACTCGTCTAGGATGTAGTCCTGCAAGTTGTCGGAAAACCGATAGTCAGCAAGGTAGAAGTCGATGTTGCCGGTGGCGAGTCCTCCGGCGAATCCTGAAATGGTGAGTTTCAGCCAGTCCGAATCGTTACCGGTAACTCCGCCGAACTTCTTGCCGTAGGTAACGCCGTTGATCATATCGAGGGCGGTGTAAGTGGTGTTGGTGAACGCCCCTCCTTTGCCCGCGAGATTGGTCAGGGCACCGAGTGTCACGTTCGTGGTAACCTCGTAGGTGGCGTAGTAGCCGACGGCGTAGTTCGCGGAGCCCGCGCCGCCGCCGGCGTAGGAGCTGTATTGGTTGCTCAGCGCGCTGCTGATGGTGTTGGTATGGTTGGAAACCGCGAATCCTGACCAGGAGCCGTAAGTCGAGTTATAGGTGTTGCGGAATCCCGAGCCTTCGATGTTTTTCGATTGGGAATAGGCGGTGTCGCCGAGTGGCCCTGTGCTGGGTGTTCCGCTCAAGTCCGAGCCGTTCCAATAGCCGGCTGGCGGCAGTGTGACGGTTTCGAAGGTGACGACCGCTGCACTCGTGGAGTTCAGGATCAGGGCATACGCGCTCGCCAAGGCGGCAGCGCCAAGTGTGTTGTGTTTCATGTGTCTCTTCAGTTGGTTGTGTGTTGAAGAGAGGGCAGCGGAAAAACTCCGACTGCCATCTCCCGTCAGTCCTTTTTCGCGAAGGGCCGTGTTGATCCCCGCATCACCGGGTGAAACCGGCTGGCGGGTGACGAGCAACGAAGGTGCAAGTATTCGGACTTCCGGTTATCGCGCCTCCCGCCTTCACCGCCTGTTGAGGGCGATTGGACATGTGGGAATTGCAACCGGTCACCGCAGCGCGACTGTTCCGGATTCACACCGGATTCCATAACGCCTTCGTGGTTGGTCGCACGCAGGCTTCCTAATCCACAGGGCAAGGACAAGGCGAATCTGACTGAGCGCAGGAATCGCGAAGAAGTTACGAAACGATGCGGATGCCATTCTGCTTGCCGCTTGACGCGGGGGGCTTGCGGGTTTTCCCTGCCGCGCATGTTCCGCGAGGTCCTCAAGTCCAAACTCCACCGCGCCATGATTACAGATGCGGATGTGGAATACGAAGGCAGCATCGAAATCCCTTCCGATCTGATGGCCAGCGCGGATCTGTGGCCGGGCGAAAAGGTGCTGGTCGCATCCATCACCACCGGCGCACGGCTGGAGACATACGTGCTCAAAGGCAAGCCGGGCACCGGAAAAATCCTCATCAACGGCGGTGCCGCGCACCTGATCCGGGCGGGCGAGCGGGTCACGATCATGGCCTTCGGATATACCGAAAGCCCGCCCGAGCCGAAGGTGTTGTTGCTAGACGATAGTAACCGCATCGTGCGCGAAGGACGCTGAGCTCCGCGCTTTCAAACGCATTGACCGCCTTTGGCGTGGGTGTTAGTTTTCCGTCCTCATGAAGCGTTTACCTGCCTTATCCGCGCTCATCTGCCTTGGCTTCACGGCCTGCGACACGATGAACCAGCCCATGTCCAGCGGTGACTTCGATCCGCTCCGTCCGCCGGGTTCGGGAAACAATCTCACGAGGTCTGTGGGGCCGGGTTTCAAGGCAGGACAATTCGTGAGAGCCGCGATGAACAACACGGCGTTTTTCAAAGTCCGCCCGAAGACCGAGGCGGAGGCGGACAAGCTACTTCCGATCGGCACTTCGATGAAGGTCATCGCCACGGCTGATAGTTATCTTAAAGTGGAGCTGGATACGGGTGAGGTCGGCTTCGTGCTTGTGGTGATGGTGGAGGATCCGAACGCCGCTCCTGCCGCGACGACGATGAACCCGGGCGAGTATCAAGTTTATCCGCCCGTGGGAGGTTATGGCGAGGCACTGCCGCCGGTGACACCTGCGGAAATGCCACCGGAAGGCGCGATTCCCACCGTGATCGATCCCGAGGCTCCCGGTGCAAATGTGCCAGTGCCGCCCGTGACGCCGCCAACGACCGAAACCTTCCCCGCGCCGCCTGCGGAGCAGCCTAACACCGCGCCCGCACCGCTGCCTCCGAACGGCGAAGAAGGACAGTGATCCGCGATGCTCACGCGCGATGGCGTTCGTAGGCCTCGACGATTCTGCCGACGATGGGATGGCGGATGATGTCTGCTGGGGAAAATCGCTGGAACGCGATGCCCTCCACGCCTTCGAGCGCGTGTTCCGCCTCCGCCAGGCCGGAGCGCACGCCGGGTTTCAGATCGACCTGCGAGCTATCGCCGGTGACGACCATTTTTGATTCATCACCGAGACGTGTGAGAGCCATGAACATCTGCTCGCGGGTGGTGTTCTGCGCTTCATCAAGGATGACAAACGAGCGCGAAAGCGTGCGGCCCCGCATGAAGGCGAGCGGCGCGATCTCGATGGTGCCTTCCTCCAGCAGACGCTGGCCTTCCTCGGGATCTAACATGTCGTGGATCGCATCGTAGAGCGGACGCAGGTAGGGAGCTACTTTCTCGCGCAGATCGCCGGGTAGGAAACCGAGCGCTTCACCGGCTTCCACAGCGGGACGGGTGAGGATGATGCGCTGCATGACGCGGCGTTTCAACAAGGTGAGCGCCATCGCCATCGCCAGATAAGTCTTGCCGGTGCCAGCCGGGCCGAGTCCGAAAACGACGTCATGTGTCTCGATGGCGCGGATGTATTCGAGCTGTGCGGGTGTCTTTGGAATGACCGGCTTGCGGCCACGAGAACCGACGAGTTTCACGGCTGCCAAATCCGCGACGTTGATGGTGCCGTCTCTCGCGACAAGATCCACGGCGAGGCGGAAATCGCGCGCTTCGATGCGCCCGCCCATGCGCTGGGCGTTTTCCAGATCCGCGAAAACCGCGCGTGCGAGATCCACCGCAGCGGCCTCGCCACTCAGCATCACCCAGCCTTCGCGGGCGACGGCGCGCACACCGATGGCGTTTTCCAGGTGGGCGAGGTTCTTCGGGTCGTTTGCAAAAAGCGCGTGGAGGAACTGCGGGGTGTCGAATTCCAGTTTGATCTCCACGTTTCCTGCCTGGTTCATCTGCGCGCGATTTTGGATGTGGAAGAATGAAAAACAAGAGTGGCGGGGATGTTTCTTGAATCCGGCGTGAGCGCTGGTTGAATCAGCGGCGTGAAATACCTCATCAGCCTTGCGGCAGTCCTGTGTCTCGGAGCCTGCGCCGGACCGCCGGAAACGCTGGTCGTAAAACAATTCCAACTCCGCGATCAAGTCCGCGATACGGGTGAGGAGCCGATGGTGCGGATGGAGAAAGCCCGCCATCTGCGTGGTGCAGTGAGTATGAAGGAACGGGGGAAACGCCTCGGCCAATATTACACGCTCATCTGGCACGATCCGAAGGGTGCGGGCACCGGCAAGGTGGACGTGGTGTTCCAATACCAACAAGGCGGCAGTGCCAGCCGTGTGAAGCGCATGACGAAACAATTCCCCTCATCCGCATCACATGGCACCGCCGAATTCGCAGTGGTCGGGGATGACTATCTCAAGAACGGCAGAGTGCTCGCTTGGCAGGCCACGGTTTCACGCGGCGGTCAGGAACTCGCATCGAAACGATCGTATCTCTGGAGGTAACGAATGGGATTTCCGAGATGGATGGTTGACCTGAGGCATCACCGATTTTATGGTTCTGACAGCTTCGCCGGGAGAATGACCGACTTCTAAACTGTGACCACGGATAACCTCATTTTTGTCGGAATCTTTGATGGATTCAGTTGGATTCGGTGTGAAGGAAAGGGTTCTTTTCTCAACAGTCCCGCAGTGAAGACGTTTGGTGACGAGCGGATCGCAGCCGGTGAGAGCCGCCTGATTGTGGATCTCGCCGGGTGTTCCGGAATGGACTCCACCTTCATGGGCACACTCGCGGGCATGGCCACGCGTTTGTCCGCGCAGGATGGCGGCGTGCTGCAAATCGCCGAGCCGGGTGAGCGTAACCGCCGTTCGCTGGAAGATCTGGGCTTGGATTTTCTGATGGAGATCGACCCTCCAGCGGCTCCCTGGCGCGGTCGCGTGGATGAGATCCGCAGCGGCCTCAAGGCACCGCTGGCACCGGGATCGCTCGGCCAAATCCAACGGATGAAACATGTGCTAGAAGCCCATCAGACGCTCTCCGATGTGAGTGACAAGAACGCCCGCGAGTTCTCAGGAGTGGTGGATCTTTTGAAAGGCCAAGTCGCTGCAAAGGAAAAACCGGAGGCCCAGAGCCAGCCGGACTAACAGACGGCAAGGATGGTTTCCCCAATGTCGATCCCCTCCGAGATGCAGGACGCTACGAACATCGCTCTCGGAATCTGCGCCATCATGCTGTTCGTGCTCGCGCTCGTCCTGCGCAACCAGCGCCGCCGCATCCAAAAGATCCGCCGCCGCTTCAGTGATATGGAAGGCGAGGAACAGCGCATGTTTTCCTTCCTCCACGATCTCGGGCTGGCGATTGAAAACGAGCCGTCGCCCACGATGCTCTCGCGCATCATCGTCGATGGCATCGACAAGGTGGTCAAAGCCCGCGGCGGTGCGGTTTATTTCCTCGGTCCGGGAAATGCATTCCTGCTGCCATCCTATATCTCCGATGACTGCCCGCCGCTCATCGGCATCCCGGTGGAAGTTAGAAAAAAGGCCGAGCGTGATCCACGCGCGCTGGAAAGCCACGTCCGTCTCTCTCGCGTGGCGGTGGATGAAGGCATCCTCGGCTACTGCCTCGCCGTCGGCGAGCCGATCCATGTGGAAGATGTGAAGAACCATCCTTCGTTCCGCGATGCGTTCACGCGCTACACCGATGATGTGGACGCGCTGCTTTCGCCACTGCGCCATGCAGGCAGGGATCTCGGCGTGCTAGTGGTGGCACGCAGGCATGAGGACGGCGGGTTTTCTGAAAACGATTACGCGGTGTTCCGCTCCGCAGCAGAGCAATCCTCCTTCGCCATCGGCAACGCGCGCATCCATCGCGAGGCGCATGAAAAACGCGCCATGGAGAGCGAGCTTCAGAATGCCCGCGAAGTGCAGCGCGTCCTGTTGCCGCAGGAAGATCCCGTGGTGTCCGGCTTCCGCATCAGTGGCACCAACCAGCCTGCGCGTATCATCAGTGGCGACTACTACGACTACATCGATCTCGGTGACAACAAGTTCGGTATCGTCATCGCCGATGTTTCCGGCAAGGGCGTGCCTGCGGGTCTGCTGATGGCGATGTGCCGCAGTGCGCTGCGTTCCGTGGCTCCCGGAAAAACCTCTCCTTCCGAAGTGCTTGCGGCAGTGAATCGTCAGCTTTTTCCTGACATCCGAGAGGATATGTTCATCAGCATGGCTTATGGCATTCTGGATGAAACGACAGGTAAGATCGTAATGTCACGCGCTGGCCACGATCCTGCTCTGCTTTACCGGCAAGTCAGCGGCAAGGTGGAACTCCTGCGCTCGCCTGGCCTCGCGCTCGGCGTGGATGGTGGTGCCGTTTTCGAGCGCGTGACGAAGGACCATGAAGTGGAACTCCAGTCCGGCGACTGCATCCTGCTTTACACTGATGGCGTGCGCGAGGCGCTCGATGCGGACGAGGAGGAATTCGGAATGGACCGCATGTGCGAGACCTTCCGCATGGCCGCTCCGTTGGGATCAGAGGCCGTGCTCTCGCGTATGCAAGAAGAGCTGCGCCAGTTCACGGGCGAAGGTCCGCAGATGGACGACATCACACTCGTCGCCATCGAGAAAAAGCGTTAGACGCGGCGTTTCAAGTGAGGTCTTTCACCACGGCAGTCGGGCTGTTCGCAATCACAGAGCGGACGCCGTTGTCGCGCGAGGCCTCGGAGCCATACATCTCGCTGGTTCCTATCAACTGGCCGTTCTGGGCCTTGAGCGAGAAGTAGGGTTCGCCCTTGGCCGAGAGTTTCCGTTCGTAGCGTGCATCGTGTGGACCGTTGCTGCGGACAGACTCGATGCCGTTCTCCGCGCCATCCTTTTCCGCGTAGAGCTGGCTGCTTAGGATGACTTCATGGTTGCCGGCATTCAGCGTGAACTGGTATCTGCCGTCGCTGGCTTGTTTGATCTCGTAGTATCCTTTCATGATCGGATCGGGTTGGGTGGAAATGGCGGTTGATGACAGCCTTTGACAGCCACATGAAATGCGCCGGAGTCACGTGTTGTCGATCATAAATCCATAGTTGAACAGCTCCTGCCGACCTCACGTATTCACATTTGGATTTGCAAGACATCGCCCGGAACCACGGGCTGGCCGGTGTCCGCGCTGGCGCAGACCGGGCCGCTGCTGCGGAAGGTTCCTTTGGTTCCAGTGACCACCGTGCTCTCGCTTGGATCGAAGCGCGTGCCTGCATGAAAAACCAACGAGGCCCAGCGGCCGTTCTGGTTGACCGCCAGCTTGAGGCAGCGTTGATCCGTGAGTTCGATAAGCTTACGGTCTTCGCGGGCGTCACTCATGGATGACGGCTCGATCTCAATCTTATCCGCGCCGTGATAAAGCGGGCCGCTGTTGCCATCGTAATAGTGAACTTCCATCACATTGCCGATGGCGAAGTTGGTAGCAAACTGTAGGCGCATTCGTGAGAATGCGATCTTCGATTCTGTTGGCGTCCTCCCTCCTCGTTCTCACGAACGAGCCTACGTTAAGAAAAAATCGTCGCGGGCCTGCTCAAATGTATGCGCGTCATTTGAGTCAGGGAAAGCAACTCAATAAACCGGCTAGCAAATGACGGGATTCGCCGGTGATAAGTGCTGAGTTCCACAGTTGCCACTTGTTCGGAGTGCGGAATTTATTCCGCGCTCCAGTTCCTCATTCCACGGTCCAGGTGGAGCTGCCATGGAGCAGTTCTTTCCAGGTGCCGGTGCCGCGTTTGGCTTGGGCTTCGGTGACTTGGTTGTGGATTTGTGATTCGTAGGTGGGGCGCTCGATCTTGCGGATGACGCCGATGGGCGTGGGGAAATCCGGAAGGCCGAGGGTGGCGAGCATTTGTGAATAGAGCGGGCTGGGATGATCGGGCTGGTGGGTGAGGATTCCATCCGCAGTGGCATCGACGATTTCCGGGACGAGGCCGTTGAGGCGGATGCCCTTTTCCTTGTTCTTGCCGAAGAGCAGCGGCTTGCCGGCTTCGAGTGTGAGCATCTGCTGGTCGCGGTTTTCCTTGGCATAGACGGCGTCCCAGGCGGAGTCGTTGAAGATGACGCAATTTTGGAAGATCTCGATGAAGGAGACGCCCTGATGTTCGTGGGCGGCCTTGAAAGTCTCGACCATGTGCTTCGGGTTGTTGTCGATGGTGCGGGCGATGAAGGTGGCCTCGGCACCGAGTGCGAAGAGCAGGGGATTGAGCGGATGATCGACCGAGCCGGTGGGGGTGGTTTTGGTTTTGGTGCCTTCCGGTGAGGTCGGGCTGTATTGGCCTTTGGTTAGACCGTAGATGCGGTTGTTGAAAAGCAGGACGGTGACGTTGAGGTTGCGCCGCAGCAGGTGGAGGAGATGGTTTCCGCCGATGCTGAGGCCATCGCCATCACCGGTGACGATCCAGACGGATAGATCGGGGTTGGCGATCTTGACGCCGGTGGCGACGGTGGGCGCACGACCGTGGATGGTGTGAAAACCATAAGTCTGCATGTAATACGGGAAGCGGCTGGAGCAGCCGATGCCGGAAATGATGACGAACTTTTCGCGTGGAACGCCTAGCTCTGGGAGCGTGCGCTGGAGCGAGTTGAGGATGGCGTAATCGCCGCAGCCGGGGCACCAGCGGACGTCGTTGGGTGTGACGAAGTCTTTGCGGCTGAGTTCCGGGATGGGCGGGACGTTTTGGATTTCTGTGGCCATGGGAATCAGTCGTTGAGGAGTTGAAGGATGCGTTCGCGGAGTTCGCTGACTTTGAAGGGACGGCCCTTGATCTTGGTCATGGAAATAGCATCGACCAGATAGCGGGCGCGGATGAGCAGGCTGAGTTGGCCAGCGTTGAGTTCGGGGATGAGCACTTTGTCGAAGCCCTTCACCAACTCGCCGAGATCGGGCGGCATCGGATTGAGGTAGCGGAGGTTGGTGCTGCTGACATCGAAGCCTTCGAGCCGGAGCGATTCGACGGCGGAGGTGATGGCACCATGAGTGCCGCCCCAGCCGAGGACTAACAGTTTTCCCTTCTTCTCGCCGGTGATGCGGAGTGGCGGAATAGTTTTGGCGACGGCCTCGACTTTCGCGGCCCGCAGGCGGGTCATTTCGCTGTGGTTTTCTGAATCGTAACTGATGCCGCCTTTGGTGTCCTTTTCGAGTCCGCCGAGGCGATGCTCGAGTCCGATCTGGCCGGGGATGGCCTGGGTGCGGGCGAGAGTTTCCGGATCACGCGCGAAGGTAACGTAGGGTTGTGAGGGATCGGCAAAGGGTTTGTTGATTTCCGGCAGCGATGATTCGTCGGGGATCTTCCATGGCTCCGAGCCGTTGGCGAGATAGCCGTCTGATAGAAGGATGACGGGTGTGGAGAATTCGAGAGCGATGCGGACGGCCTCAAAGGCGGCGCGAAAACAATCGGACGGCGAGTTCGCGGCGACGACGGGCAGCGGGCTTTCGCCGTGGCGACCGTAGAGTGCTTGGAGCAGGTCGGATTGTTCGGTCTTGGTCGGCAGGCCGGTGCTGGGTCCGCCGCGTTGGACGTTGATGATGACGAGCGGGAGTTCGGTGGAGATGGCGAGGCCGATGAACTCGCTCTTGAGGCACATGCCGGGACCGCTGGTGGCGGTGACGCCGATCTGGCCGGTGAAACTCGCGCCGAGTGCCACGCCGATGGCGGCGATCTCGTCTTCAGCTTGCACGGTTTTCACGCCGAAGTGTTTGAAGCCTGCGAGTGCTTCGAGCACGGAGGACGCCGGGGTGATCGGGTAGCCGGAGAAGAGCATATCGCGGCCGGCTTTTTTCGCGGCGGCGATGAGGCCGAGGGCGATGGCTTCGTTGCCGGAAATTTTCCGATAGGTGCCGGGTTCCACTTCAGCGCGCGCGACCATGTAGCGGTTGCGGGTGGTCTCGGTGGTTTCGCCGAGGAAATAGCCGGCTTTTAGCACGCTGATGTTCGCTTCTGCGAGGTCGGGAGCTTTGGTGGCCCACTTGCTGTTGATGTAGTCGATGGTGGGCTCGATGGGGCGGCCATAGACCCAGTAGGTGAAGCCGAGTGCGAAGAAGTTCTTGGTGCGGAGTTTCTCCTTCATCGTGATCGGGCTTTCCTTGAGCGACTCCACCGCGAGGCCGGTGATGTCGAGCGCGATGACTTCGTATTTTTTCCTCAAACCCGGATCATCGAGAGGATTGGTGGCAAAGCCCGCCATGGAGAGGTTCTCCGCAGTGAAGGCAGCGGAGTTGACGATGAGCAGGCCGCTTTCTGCTAGATCGCAGAGATGGACGGCGAGCGCGGCGGGGTTCATGGCGACGAGTGCGTCCGGTTCATCGCCGGGAGTGAGCACGGTCTGGCTGCCGAAGTGGACTTGGAATGCGGAGACGCCCGCGATGGTTCCGATTGGGGCGCGAATCTCCGCCGGATAGTCCGGGAAGGTGGCGATGGAATTGGGAACGGTGACGCTGGTGTCGGTGAAGCGCTCGCCAACGATCTGCATTCCGTCGCCGGAATCACCGGCGAAGCGGACTACCACTGATTTCATCTCGCGGAATCCGCGGGTGGCTGGGGACATGGGTTCGGATGGGAATGGGATTGGCGGAAACTAGGGCCAGCCCCGGTAGGCGTCAATGTCGGAGAGATGATTTGCGCGGGGTAAGGCCCGGCTCCCTACGCGAATGAGTGTTTCCCGTGGGGCGGATCGTTGTGGTAAAAGCCCGCGCGCCCGGATGGAGTGGGCCGCGTCCTCCCCGAATGCTTTTCAACTCGTTTCCATTCCTCGTCCTGCTGGCGGTCACGCTGACTCTGTATTACCTCCCGCTTTCAGGGAAGTGGGCGATGGTCTGGCAAATCCTGCTGCTGCTGGCGGCCAGCGCGGTTTTCTACGCCTGGGAAAACCCGCGGTTGCTGATCTTGTTGAGCGTCTCCTGTCTCATCAACGCCGTGGCGGTGGAGCGCATTCTTTTCCATCAGGGGAGGGGAGCGGTCGCGGCGCGGCGTTGGCTTATCGGCGCGGTGATCGTGAACCTCGCGCTGCTCGCGTTCTTCAAGTATGCGGGAATTCTGTTAGGTCTGCTGCCCTCCGGCATCGTGCCTGCTGCCGCTGTGCAATGGCTGCGCTCGATCCCGCTGCCGATCGGGATTTCGTTTTACACCTTCCATGCGCTGAGCCTGCTGATCGACGTCCACCGCCGCCATGTCAGCGAGGAAACGCGCGCGCGGCTTAGTCATCAAGGCGTCTCGCGTGTTTCATCATTCGGCGATCTCTCGCTCTACATCATCTTCTTCCCGCAACTCGTCGCCGGGCCGATCGTGAAGGCGAAAAACTTCATCGATCAGATCCGCGTGAAGCTCTGGAGCGAGATCCCATGGACTCAGGTGCGGCGCTATCTCATCGGCGGCTATTTCCTTAAAATCTTCGTGGCGGACAATCTCGCCGAGCAGACAGCGATGCTCACCATCGGCGTGGAGGCGCTGGAAAACAGCGGGCCGGTGCAGCTCATGGCGATGCTTTACGCATACGGGTTCCAGATCTTCGCGGACTTCGCGGGCTATTCACTCATCGCCATCGGGCTGGGGCTGATGTTCGGCTACCGACTGCCAGAAAACTTCGATTTTCCCTATCTCTCGCGCAGCATCACCGAGTTCTGGCGCAGGTGGCATCTCTCGCTCTCCGCATGGTTGCGCGACTACCTCTACATTCCGTTAGGTGGCAACCGCCTGGGTTCCGGCCGCACTTACATCAACCTCTTCCTCGTCATGTTCCTCGGCGGTCTATGGCACGGTGCTGAGTGGAAATTCGCGCTGTGGGGCACTTTGCACGGCGTGTTTCTCGCAGCCGAGCGATTCCTTTCCCGTCGTCGTGGGAAACTCAGCGATGAGCCTGCGTCCGCACTGCATGGCGTCTTCGGATGGTGCTACACGTTTCACGCGGTGACATTCCTTTGGCTGACTTTCCTGATGCCGGACATGGCGCACATCGTTGCGTTCTTCAAAGGCCTCACCGGTCCTATCTCGCTACCAGGGCAACCGCTCTTCGCGCTCTTCGTCTATGGTGGCGCCGCCGCGCTCTATCATGCGTGGGGCTGGCTGAAGGAACATCGTCCTGATAGAGCCGCATGGCTCCATCATCCGCTAGCCGAGGGCGCGCTGCACGCGCTGTTGTTCTTCCTCGTCGTGACCAACCCCGGCGCACCGAGGGGATTCATCTACTTCCAGTTCTAACCATTTGAATCCGATGAACCGCAAAGAGCGCAGAGAGCACAGAGAGTTCGGAATCCTTTGCGATCTTTGCGTTCTCTGCGGTTGAACCAATCTTCACACCATGTCCTCCTACATCGCCGCATTCGTCATCGTGCTCGCCGCTTGTTTCGGCGCACAGACGCTGGCGCTGCGTTTGTGCGGCGGCAGCACGGTGAAGAGTGAGTCCAACTACTTCTCATCACTCGCGCGCATCCAGACTGAAACCCGCAGCCACCCACGCATCATGCTGCTCGGCTCATCGATGACTGGTCGCCTCACCACAGACACGCCGGGCATCGCCAATCTCGGCTGCGATGGCGGCAGTGCGGTGGTCACGCTGCGTGCCATGGATCGCGGACTGCTGCCTGCGGCTCCCGTTTTACTCATCGAGGCGAACACGCTTTCATACGAACTCGAACATCGCGGTCGTGAGATCGCAGCCGCCATCGACACGGACTGGTTCCGCCTCGGCAGTCGCCATTCCAACTTCGGTGCCACCGCGCGGCCTACGGCATTTGCATACTCATGGCTGATGGCGCGTCGTTCTTCCAACGCTGCCGCGACTGCGGACGTTCTAACGATCACCACGAAACCCGCACGCCTTGATCCCGCGCTGTCGCCCGCTCTCGATTCGGCGGTTTCCGCACTGGTCGATGAGCTATCCGCAATCCTGCAACGCCTCGAACAAAAAGGCAGCCGCGTTTTCCTCATCATGCTGCCGCCCGGCGTGGAGTCATCCAACGTGCAATCCACACTGCCGCGCGCGCTTGCTTGCCGCTCCGGCGTGCCATGGTGGGATCTCAACGATGGCCTTCCAGATAGCGAGGTGGCCTTCACCGACGGACTCCATCTTGATGCCCCGAGCGCGGCGAAAGTCCTCGCCACTCTGGTGCGTGCAGTGGACGCCCGCTGATTTTCCGCGCGATGCTTCCGGATCATGCTTGGCGAAACGACGCGCCCGGTTCACTTTCCGCCGCCCCCACATGGTATGAAAATCCTCAGTCATCTCGATCCCGGATACACCTCCTACGTCCGCCGCCTTAACCGCCGTGCGCTGCCCGAAGGCGACGTCCGCGAGCTCGTCGCGGAAATCATCACGCAGGTCGCCACGAAGGGCGACGAAGCGCTCGTCACACTCACCAAGCGTTTCGACAGTGCCACGCTCACGACCAAGTCACTCTTCGTCACCGAGGCCGAGTTTGCCGCTGCGAGGAAAGCCGTCACGCCCGCCACCCGCATGGCCGTCTCACGCAGCCTGAAAAACATCCGCGCCTTCGCGAAACACGGACTGCGCAAGGACTGGTCTGCTAGAAACCACGAAGGCGCGATCGTCGGCGAACGCTTCACTTCCTTCGATCGCGTGGGCGTCTATGTGCCCGGCGGCAAGGCACCACTCGTCTCCACCGCACTGATGACTGCCGGCTTCGCGCAGGCTGCGAAAGTTCCTGAAATCATCGCCGCCACTCCCTGTGGTCCCGATGGCTCGGTGAATCCCGCGTTGCTCTACGCGCTCATGGCCGCCGGTGCCACGGAAGTGATCAAAGTCGGCGGCGCACAAGCCATCGCCGCGCTCGCGCTCGGCACCAAGACGATCCGTCCGGTGGACCGCATCTTCGGACCTGGAAATCGTTTCGTCGTCGAAGCAAAACGCCAACTCGTCGGCGCGGTGTCCATTGATCTGTTACCCGGCCCGAGCGAGATCCTCATCCTCGCCGACAAGACCGGAAATCCGGACTACATCGCCGCCGACATCCTCGCCCAGGCGGAACACGGCGGCGATAGCGTGGTCGGCTTCGCCACCGACTCGAAGATGCTGTTAGGAAAAGTGGTCAGAGCCATCGAGAAGCAACTCGTCACACTTTCGCGCGGCAGGATCATCCGCGACGTGCTGAAGACCGGCACCTTCCTGCTGCATGTGAAGTCCATCGAGGAAGGCGTCGCCATTTGCAATGCCTTCTGCCCGGAGCACCTCTCGCTCATCGTCGCGGAGGAGAAACGCTGGCTGCCGAAGATCCGCACCGCTGGCGCAATCTATCTGGGCAATGACTCACCCGTAGCCGTCGGAGATTTCCTCGCTGGTCCCAGCCACACGCTGCCCACCGGCGGTGCGGGGCGCTCGTTTTCCGGCCTGCGCGCGGATCAGTTCCAGCGCCGCACCAGCATCGTGCGGCTCGACAAGAAATCCGTTAGAGCGTCGTTGCCGGTCGTCAGCGAGTTCGCCCGCATTGAGGGGCTGGACGCCCACGGCAGATCCACCGCCATCCGCCTTGAGAAATGAGTCAGCTTCGGCAGGACTACACGGCGAAGCGCCACGCCGCAGGAGGAAACGTCTGCCCCAAGTGTGGCGGTGCCGTCACTGCCGATGCGAACCGTTGCCCATCATGCGGCTTCACCGGCGCGGACACGATGGTGATGTTTCCCAATCCGCCGCCACCGCTTCTAACGGTTCTCGATGCCGCCGGACTGTGGAACGATTCGGATGTCCGCATCATCGAAGCCACGAGGGAGAAACTCCGCCGTCGTTTCCCGCAGTTTCGTTTCCATGTGTGCTCAGTCGCGCTGCCAGCCACCACCAGTCTGCCTGCGTTCGGTTTCTGGCTGCTCAATGCCTGTCCGTTCTATGTGAATGAAAACGCAGAGGAACGCGCATGGGTGGTGCTTTTGTTAGTCAATGCGGCGAGCGGCCAAGCCGCCGTCGTGCCCGGCTATTCGGCGGAGCGCTGGCTGGACGATGCAGACTGGAGCAAGGTGCTCGCCTCCATGTCCGCCCACTGGAAAGCGGGACGTCACAAGGACGCCGTGCTCCGGTTTTTTGAAACGAGCGCCACGTTTCTCGAACAGTCATGGAAGGTGCGCGGCCTTCGCAAAGGGAAACGAGCCAAGCCATGACCGCACGCATCACGCTGCTTCTGTTAGCTATGTTCGCCGCGCTTTCCGCTGCGGACTTCGAGTATGGCCTGCGCCCGCCGTCCTCCGTGTTTGATCCGGATGGTTTTCTCGAACCGCAGACCGTGAAGGAGATCTCCGAACCCCTCGCGCGGATTTTTAAAAACGAGGGCATCGATGTCGTCGTCATCGTCATCAAGGACATCGGAGACGCGCCGCCCGTGCATGTCGCCAAGCGTTTCTCGGCGGAGTGGTGTGAGTCACCGATTCACGCCGTGGTGCTGCACGTTCCCGGTCATAAGGACGGCCCGTGGATCGTGCCCGCAGGCAGACTCGTCGAGGGCATCGAGCCTGCAAAGCTCTCTCAAAGCGTGGCGGATGCCGTGCGCCGTGCCTCCCGCGAACCGAGCGAATCCGCCAAGGTCCGCGCCGCTGCCACCGAAGCGGCAGACATGCTGCGCTTCTGGACCGGCACCGCGATCAACCGCAGCGAGTATCTCGAAACCGTGCGCACCCAGATTCGCTTAGAGCAAGAGACCAAGGCGCGCCAATGGCGCATCGCCATGCTGACCGCAGCCGCCTTGCTCATCCCTCTCTTATGCGGTGCTTCCGCGCTGATCTACTTTCTCCGCATGTCCGGCCCGAGGTATTTCCCCGAGACGAAACCACCGCAGCGCCTGGGCGCGCCACACGCCGGCGGCAATCACTCCGTCGCCGATCTCGGCCCGCCTGTTTCCTGATTCACCATGAAAACTCCGGCTCTAACAATTTTACTCGCCGCACTCGCGTTGGCTCTCGCAGCATGCGATGCGGAAAAGAAACCCGCTGCCCCGGCCACGCCGCGCGAGACCGCTCTGCGCGATGGCGACATGCCACTGCTACCCGTCACCAAGGGCGACGCGTGGATCTATGATGTGCGTCTCGAAATCCCCGCCGGTGTCACCTCGCCCGGTGCCGCAGCGGTCAACACCCGCCATACGCGCACCCGCAGCTACCTCGGGAAAATCTCCGCCGCCGAGGGCTTGCCAGAAACCGACTGCTTTGAAGTCACCGTGCCCGGTTCACCTGCGGAGCGCGAGTTTGTAGAGATCCATGACGACCGCGTCCTCATGCGCGGCTCGCTCATCATGCGCCAAGAAACCATCAAGCCGATGTGGCTCGCCACGCCCGTGCCCTTTGTCATCGCAGGCATGAAGCCCGGCACCCTGCTTCCCGAATTCTCCGCAGACGGCGGACTCACCCGCAAGGTCCAAGTCATCGCCCGTGAGGACATCACCGTGCATGCGGGAACCTTCCACTGCATCCGCCTTCTAACAACCGGCAGCGATGGCGATCTGGAACTGCGCCGCAGCACCTGGTTCGCTCCGGGAAAAGGCATCATCCGCGAGGAAAAAACCCGCTACCGTGGCGACAATCTCCTTTTCCGCGAGACCCAAGAACTCGCCGAACTGCGGAGAGTTTCCACCGCGCAGTGAGTGGTGAGCGTCTTGATGGGGAGCACACGTTTGCTATAGAAGAGCTATGCATGGAGTCCGCGCTTCAGCGTGCAAAAGCAGAAGAGGCACGGTGAACCGTGAACTCCTTATGCAGGCACGAAGCCCCGATTCATTCTACACCCAGCGCCTTCGCGCAGGATTTTTGCCGCCGCTTTCTGATAGGAGGCGATGTCCGCTCTTGAAAATCCTCGTTCAAGATCAAGCATAAGCGCCATGTTCTTACGCATCCATCACGCGGCGATCATTGCATCGGACTACGAGATCTCGAAACACTTCTACACCGAGTGTCTTGGCCTGCGAATCGTGGCCGAGCATTTCCGTGAGGAGCGCCGGTCATACAAACTCGATCTGGCGCTGCCGGATGACTCGCAGATTGAGTTGTTCTCGTTTCCTGATCCACCGCCGCGTAAGTCGTATCCGGAAGCATGCGGTCTGCGTCATCTGGCCTTCGAGGTGGTGGATGTGGCTGCGTGTAAAGCCGTGCTCGAAGCGAAGGGTGTCGCCGTCGAACTCATCCGCGTGGATGAGACGACGGGGAGGCGGTTCACCTTCTTCGCGGACCCTGACGGGCTGCCGCTGGAGATGTATGAGCTTTAGATTCTTGGGCCTTTGCGTGAGAGTTCTTCGTCGGTATTGAGGAAACGATAATACACTTCCAGCATCAGCGTGCAGAGGGTAGTGCGGTAGATTTTTCCTTCCATGCTGGAGGCGGCCCAAGTGGGAGCTACGGCTTCGATTTTCTGTCCGCCGCCGGGGACTTTCCATGATCCGTCGGTGTCCTGGTTCTGGAGAATCTGATCGCGGAAGATTTGGTTGTAGGTGTTCCATGATTGCTTGTCGGCGCGCATCATGGCTTGGGATTCGTAGTAGTGGGCGTAGAGGTCGCAGTGAGCGGAGTTGTAATCGAGCTTGGTGTTGGCGATTACGTATTTGGTGGTCTTGCGGAGGTCCGCGTTGACGCCCTTGCCCCACATCTGGTTGCAAAGCATGCCGACGCCGCTGAGCGAGCGGTAGCTAAGACCTCCGGCGGGATTTTTTCCGTTGTAACCATAACTTCCATTCTCATCACGGCATTCCGCCAGATAGCCGAGGCCGCTTTTGATGCAGGGATTGAGGCGCTTGTATTCAATGCCGGTGTGGCTGCATGCCTTGAGCGCCTGGATCTGCCAGCCGGTGACGGAGACATCGGTGTGGCCGCCGGATACGGCGTAGAGATAGGCCCAGCCGCCATTGGTGTTCTGGTTGTCGATGATGAACTGGCCGGCTTTTTCCGTGACCTCCATCAGGTGGGGCACATCGAATTTCAACTCCTTGCAGAAGGTGGCGGCCTCACCGAGTGCATAGGTGGCGATGGCGTGCTCGTAGGACCAGTGATTGGCAGTGTAGTTGGTGGCGATGCGGCCATCGTTGCGCATGCCGACGTCGGTTAGATAAACGATGGCGCGCAAGCAGGAGTCGCCGAACTCCTCGGAAGCGGGGCTTTCGCAATGGCCGAAGTAAGCGAGCAGCGCGAGTCCGGTCATGGCGACTTTGTGGGCATCGCCCCATGAGCCGTCCGCGGATTGGTTGGCCTTGAGCCAGCGCAGTGCGGAAACGACGGCCACCTCGCATTCCGGTGTGCCACCGGTTTCGCGGATGCGCTGCATGCGGTCTTCCGGTGAGCAGCGCTTGCCGATAGATGGGGTAAGATTGAGGAAGAGTTTACTATTGTTGAAGCCTTTACTGGGAAATAGCCCTTCACCAAGTCCACCTAGGCCAATGCCGGTTCCATCCCCAAGGCTGCCGCCAGGATCGCCACCGATGGGGCTGCCGCTGATCGGACTGAATTTTTCCATAAGGCTGATGTTGGTGTCGATTTCCTGCGTGATGGTCACCACTGAATCAGGAATGATTGCCACAATGCGGGATACCGCTGTGGAAGGCCGCACTTGCCGGGTTGTGGTGGCTTTCACTTCCGAGGCATCACCTCTTTTGCCTCCGGGTTCGGGAAGGAAATCGGGCGTCGCTTCCGGGAGCTTGATGTGGAAAACAAAAAGCGCCGCGATGATCAGCAGCAGGATGTGAAAGACGATGGCGGTGGTGAGCGAGCCTCCGCCGAGGCGTTGCCAGAATGATTGGTGTGCTTTGTGGGTTTCCATGGTGGTAGTTGGATTCAACGGACCTAACGCCGGGATTCCGGGATTCTTAGGCGGAACTTTGCGATGAGGCTTGGCAAGCGCGGCGCGTGGTTCAAAAGTCGGGCATGTTCAGCGCCAGCAAGCTCACTCCGGAACAAATCACCGCTCTCAAACAACGGGCCGCCGAGGGGGCGACTATGTCGGATCTCCAGCGCCACTTGAAGGATGACTGTGGATTCACCCTCACTTACATGGACACTCGTTTCCTCATTCTCGATCTAGGCATCGAACTGATCGAAGAGCCGAAGGCGGAGGAAAAAAAGGAGGAGAAACTCGCGCCGGTGCCGACTGGTGAAGTCACGGTGACGATGGACTCGCTCACGCTTCCCGGTGCGTTGGTGAGTGGCAAGGTCACCTTCAGCGATGGCGAGACGGCGGTGTGGATGCTCGATCAAACGGGCCGCCCCGGTCTGGACCCGGACACGCCCGGCTATCGTCCGGCGCAGGAAGACATCGCCGAGTTTCAGATTCAGCTTCGCGCTTTGATTCAGAAAAGCGGCTTGTAAGCCCCGCAGCGGAAACGTGGAACGCGGACATTACAGACACAATGCCCCGTTCGCGGTGTTCACTCCGTGGATCATGCAGCATCAGAAACACCGCGCGGCTTCACGCCTCAGTCGTCACGCCGCAATCGTGTTGTGTGGCTTGATGGCGGCTTGTGATGCGCCGCAGCCTGCGGTGATAAAAACCGCAGAGCCGCTTGTGGAAACTTCATTGGCCGCAGCTCGTCTCGATCTCGCAAACAGACTGCCTGCCGATGAAGCACTCCTCATGATCGTGTCCGCGCTCGATGCGGACCCCGGCTCGAAACTGGCGATTCGGATGGCTCGCGACATCCTCGCGCGCACCCGCTGGCACATGCCGGAGTTGGTGCTCGATCACAAGCGGCACATTCATCGCATCCACTTCGCTCCGCCTTCGTCGCTGTGGGTTTCTCT
>JANMLQ010000066.1:0-19676 GCA_031372635.1 Akkermansiaceae bacterium
CTGTGAATGAACGACCACCAGCGGTCTCCCTCGCCGCGATTGGCAATGGTGACGATGACCAGCATGAAGAGGATGAAACCACTGGCGAGGACTCTGAAGAAGTGTCCGCTGTTGGTTTTGGTTCCGGGAGTCATGTGGGGATGTTTGTTGCGCATCGGATAAGCTCAAGAGCTTGCGCGGCTGAGGCGGTGGTCTAGTGCGTGTTCGAGGCTCACAAGCTCGCGCAGCAGGGAATTGTAGCGACTGTATGCCCGGTCTCCTTCGCCAGACAAAAGCTGATAGAGTTTCAGTTCCGTGTCCTCGTCATCAATGACTTTCGGATCGATCAATCCGGCGCGGGACAAGCGCGGGCTTGCGATGCGCACCAGACAAGCTGCGATTGTTTGCCGACCGGCGCGATGGTCTGCGAGTCCCTCGCGGATCAGTGTGCTTCCGGGAAGCCCTTCGAGCAGATCGGGTGTGTCGGTTTTCATGGTGCGTAACTGAATTTAGTGGGCGTCATGATGGGGAGCACACGCGCCCCCGCGTGTTCCGTAGTGCGCCCCCGCGCTACGGCGGCGGATCGGCCATTCGGCGTTGTTGCTGTTATGCAGATCCCGGGGTGGCACATGCTTGTCTCCGGCGAGGGCGCCGGAGACGGCACGCGGTGGCGCGTGCGCTCCCCTTTGACGAAGAAACCCATTCGCACGCTGTTTTCAGTTACTCCCGTTTTCATACTGCGGTGTGAAGTCGCATGGTCGCTTTTCAAAGCCTCGCTTCGCCTGCGTTGAGCGATGCTTTGAAATCCTGATAGGCGGCGGCGAGGCCGTCACGGAAGGACACGACTGGCTGCCAGCCGGTGGACTTGATCTTGGAAATATCGAGCAGCTTGCGCGGGGTGCCGTCGGGTTTGCTTGGATCGGTTAGAATTTCTCCGGTGAAGCCGGTGGTCTCTGCGACGAGGCGAGCGAGGTCGAGGATGGTGACGTCCTCGCCGGTGCCGACGTTCACCCAGTCCGGCGGGTTTTCCAGTGCGAGCAGGTGGAAGCAGGCGGTGGCGAGGTCATCGACGTGGAGGAATTCGCGGCGCGGCGTGCCAGTGCCCCAGATGGTGACGGCGGCGTCACCGCGTTGTGCGGCTTCGTGGAAGCGGCGGATGAGCGCGGGGATGACGTGGGAGTTTTCCGGGTGATAGTTATCGCCTGGGCCGTAGAGGTTGGTGGGCATGGCGCTGTGATAGAGCAGGCCGTGCTGGGCGCGGTAGTGTTGGCAAAGTTTGAGGCCGGCGATTTTGGCGATGGCGTAGGCTTCGTTGGACTCTTCTAACTGTGAGGTGAGCAGGCAGTCTTCCGGCATCGGCTGCGGGGCCATTTTCGGATAGATGCAGGATGAGCCGAGGAAGAGTGCGCGTGGGACGCCTGCGCGGCGGCTGCCTTCGATGAGATTGGAGGCGATGGCGAGGTTCTCGTAGATGAAGTCCGCCGGGTAGGTGGAGTTCGCATGGATGCCACCGACCTTGGCGGCGGCGATGATGACGGTGTCCGGTTTTTCCCGATTGAGGAAATCAAACACGGCGTGCTGATCGCATAGATCAAGCTCGCTGCGGGTGGTGGTGATGACGTGGTGTCCGCCGCGCCGGGCGGCTTCGCGAACGAGCGCGGAGCCGACCATGCCGCGGTGTCCGGCGATGTAGGTCTTGTGCATGGGGTGGGGGGGGTCAGGGTGTTTGGTAAAGTGCGATGAGCCGGTCCGCTTCGACGAGGGCCATGGCGGTGACTTGGTCCATGTTGTAATAGCGATAAGTGGCGAGACGACCGATGAAACTTGTGTGTTTCTCCGCAGCGGCGAGATCCGCGTATTTCCGATAGGCCGCGCGGGCGTCGGGCGCGGGGACGGGATAGAAGGGTTCGTCGTCGGGCGTCCAGTCTTTGGGAAACTCGCGGAGGATCGTGCTGTTAGGAGTCTGCTGGCCGGTGGCGTGTTTGATCTCGACGATGCGGGTGAAGGGGACTTCCGGGTCTGGATAATTCACCTGCATGGCGGGCTGCCAGAAGCCGGGTTTTCCTGAAATGGATTCGCGAGTGGCGAGTTGCGCGGCATCGAAGGACTCGTGCTCGAAGCGCAGCGAGCGATAGGGTAGGGGACCGAAACGGCGGTCGTAGTACTCGTCGATCGCGCCGGTGAAGATCAGGTGTTTGTATTTCCAGCGGGCCTTGGCTTCGGTGAAATCCACGCCGAGCCGGAGGTCGATGCCGGGGGTGCGGGCGAGCAGGTTTTCAAAGAGCGCGGTGTAGCCTTTCGCGGGCAGCGCCTGGAAAGTTTCTGATAGATAGCGGTCGTCGCGATTGGTGCGGATCGGGATGCGGCCGCAAACGGAAGCGTCGAGTTCGCGCGGGTGGCGCTTCCATTGTTTGAGCGTGTAGCCTTCGAAAAACAGCTCGTAAAATTCGCGCCCCACCTGGGAAAGGATGACTTCCTCCGAGTTCGCCGGGTTTTCTATGGGAACGCGCGTCTTATCCAGCCATGCGGCGAATTCCTCGGTGCTGGAGGCGCGCCCGAGATATTCCTCGAAGGTGTTCAGGTTGATGGGAAAGCTCCAATAGCGGCCGCGGGTGTGGCTTTTGATCGTGTAGGAAACTTCGTGCCAGTCCGTGAAGCGCGAGAGGTATGTGCGGACGCGTTCCGAGTTCGTGCGGAAATAGTGCGGGCCGTACGGGTGGATCAGGACGCCCGCCGCATCGGTGCGGTCATGAGCATTTCCTCCGATGTGATCGCGGCGATCCGCCACCCGGCATTTCCACCCGGCTGAGGCGAGTCGCTCGGCAATGACGAGTCCGGAGAAACCCGCGCCGATGATCAGGAAGTCGGTGGCGGTGTCAGTTTCCAAGGAATCGGGGCTTCGGGTTTCCTCGCCAGCACGCTGCCGCCCGTGGTCGATCTTTCCTTGCGGGAAAGAAACCATGGGAAGTTTTCGGCTGGATGATGTTGTGCGTCATGGCGGATTTTGTCCGCGCCATCGACGGGCATAAATCGCGTTGGTTCAATCCGAAATGTAGTGGTGTCTTGACGCGATCACGTAGGAGAGCATGGGGTTTTCAGGGGATCGGGCGGCGAGGCAGCAGGATGGAGAACAAGTCCACATCCACGGCTTGCGGCTGGCCGAGGAACTCCAGCAGGATTTTCACGCGCTCCGCGGCGGGGGCCACCGAGACGATGGTGCCGCGCATACCCTGGAGCGGACCGTGGGCGATTTCCACCTCGTCTCCGGCTTCGATCACTGGGGACACGGAAAACATCTCCTCATCACCCTCCGAGCGGCTGCGCACCTCATTACGCAGCGTTTCCACGAACGATGCAGGTACGGCGGGGATCTCCGAGCCGAAGCGCACCAGCCCTCTAACACCTTGGCAGAACGTCACCGCCCGCTCCATCTGCGCCATGTCGAACTTCGCTAACAGATAGCCCGGAAAAAGCGGCTCCATCCACCAGATCTTGCCGCGCCGTGTCGCCTTGCGGTAGCGCAGCCGCGGGCAAAATACCTCGATGCCCTCCAACTCCCGCATATGCCCGGCGGCGATGTGCTCGCGCTTCGTCTGCGTCCGCACGCAGAACCATTCGGGCTTGCTGGTGGCGGGTGAAGTCATTGGCCGAGGATTTTCTGTAAAACCGGAAGCACGCGCCCGCCACTGCGCATCCATTGGTCGAGGCGCTCCACGCGGTCATGGAGGAATTTGCGGTGCTCTGGATCCTCCACCGTGCCGGCGGTTTGCGCGAGGCGCTCAATCTTCGCCCGGCCGCTGTCCAAATGCGGGCGGATCTGCTCGCGGATGAAGCCGCCTACGAGGCGTTTCAGTTCCACCGCTGGTTCGTAGTAAGTGCGGCGTTCCGTCCCGCCGCTGCCGTTGGCTTCCCGCACCGCGCCTAGGCTCTTGAGCATGCGCAGACCCTGGCTGGCCGAGCCCTTGCTGATGTTTAAGCGCGTCACCAAATCGTCGAGAGAGAGTGGGGAGCGGGAAATGAAAAGCAGGCCATAGATTTCCCCGATCGAGCGCGGCAGGCCGAGCACCCGCACTCCGTCCACGAAAACATCCACCACCTGGCGTTCCAAGGGGTCGAGTTCCTGAGTTGAGCCGTCCGGCGGAAGGTCCATGCGGGCGGATGCTATGGATGTTTCCGTTTCGTTCAATTCCAAATGAACAGGCCGGGCTGAGCCTCCTACGCCAATGGGATTACGCAAAAAAGGGGTTTGCTTTTCACTCCCATCGGTTACTCTAGCTTGCTCCCGGGCGACTCACAGGAGACGGCATAAAGGCCGCTCCCACCGACACCGCCCGGGTTTTTCACGCAGCCATGTCCGATTCCCCGAACCAAACTCCTCCTCAAAACAACCCGAACCGATCACCCGGCGATGCCAACGGTTTCAACTGGCGGCTGCTCGTCTTGCTAGGCGTGGCCTCGGTGATTCTCGGGCTGGCCTTCTTCGGATCGGACATGAATCGCACGGTGACGACGCTTACCTACACGCAGTTCAGCGAAGCCTTGGATCAGGGACGTATCGTGGTGGACGACGCGAAAAACCCACTCAAGGTCATCACCAGCGATACGGCTTATGATGCCGTCATCACCGGTCTGTTGTCCCCGATGCCCGTGGAACCCAAG
Organism: Akkermansiaceae bacterium; assembly: GCA_031372635.1. Taxonomy (GTDB): domain Bacteria; phylum Verrucomicrobiota; class Verrucomicrobiia; order Verrucomicrobiales; family Akkermansiaceae; genus Luteolibacter. The sequence goes on from JANMLQ010000066.1 coordinate 4,639, forward strand.
GACTCGCCCCGCACGCGCAACGATTTCCGCGTGGAGGTGAACCTCGATTTCCAAGGCACCCAGATCCAGGAAATGCTCGGCGACGCGGTGCGCATCCAGCAGGTCCCGGCCACCAGCGAGACTCCCCGCGAGGCGGATCGTGAAATGGAAACTCTCTCTCTAGCAGAATTCCGCAAGGCGCACGCTCTCGGCCAGATCAAGACCGGCGATGCGGGAAATCCGCTGCGCATCCTCACCACTCCCAACTCGCGCGATGCGGTCATCGTCGGCACCCGCGACGTGGCCACCCGGATGGAAATCCCGAAGGACGCCACTGGCAAGGCCATCGAACCCGCGCCCTTCCGCGTCGAGGTTTCCACCGTGATCCAGGGCGAGGAACTCCGCAAACTGGTTGCAGACAAAAAGGCGATCTACGAGCGCAAGAAGGACTACCTGACTAGCGCACTCTTCACCTTCCTGCCCTTCCTGCTCATCATCGGCATTCTCTTCTTCCTGTTTCGTCAGCAGATGAAATCCGCAGGCCGCGGTGCAATGTCCTTCGGTAAGAGCAAGGCCCGCCTTCTCACAATGGACCGCAATAAGGTCACTTTCAAAGACGTCGCCGGCATTCAGGAAGCCAAAGAGGAGTTGTTTGAAATCGTCGATTTCCTCCGTGATCCGCGCAAGTTCCAGAAGCTCGGTGGCTCGATCCCCAAGGGCGTGCTGATGGTCGGCTCGCCCGGCACCGGTAAGACTCTGTTAGCCCGTGCCATCGCCGGTGAGGCGGACGTGCCTTTCTTCTCGATCTCCGGTTCGGACTTCGTCGAAATGTTTGTCGGCGTCGGCGCATCGCGCGTGCGTGACATGTTCGAGCAAGGCAAGAAACACGCACCTTGTTTGATCTTCATCGACGAGATCGACGCCGTCGGTCGCCATCGCGGCCATGGCATGGGCGGCGGTCATGATGAACGCGAGCAAACGCTCAACCAGCTTCTCGTTGAAATGGACGGCTTCGATACGCAGGAAGGCGTCATCATCATCGCCGCTACTAACAGACCTGACGTGCTCGACCCCGCGCTGCTGCGCCCCGGTCGTTTCGACCGCCAAGTCACCATCAATCTTCCCGACGTGAATGGCCGCGAGGAAATCCTCCGCGTGCATGTGAAGAAGATCAAACTCGCCGCCGGTGTGGATCTCTCGAAGATCGCCAAGGGCACGCCCGGTTTCTCCGGTGCGGAACTCGCCAATCTCGTCAACGAAGCCGCCCTGCTCGCCGCCCGCCGCGGCCTCTCCGCTGTGACGCTCGATGAATTGGAAGAGGCGCGCGACAAGGTCCGCTGGGGCCGCGAACGCCGCAGCCTCGCCATGTCGGACAAGGAAAAAATCGGCACCGCATGGCACGAGGCCGGCCACGCCTATCTCAACATGGTGCTGCCCCACACCAACCCGCTTCACAAAGTCACCATCATCCCGCGTGGGCCTTATCTCGGCGCGACGATGTATCTGCCGGAAGGCGACAAGTATTCCACGCAAAAGAAAGAGGCGCTTGCCAATCTCATCGTCACCATGGGTGGCCGCATCGCCGAGTCCTTCCATAGCGATGATGTTTCTAACGGCGCATCCGGCGACATCCGCCAGGCCACCTCGCTCGCCCGCCACATGGTCTGCGAATGGGGCATGAGCGACCAACTCGGCATGGTCGAGTATGGTGAAGGGGACACCCCCGTTTTCCTTGCCCGTGACATGGCGAAGTCCCGCAACTACTCGGAGGAAACCGCACGCGTCATCGATTCCGAGATCAAGCGCTTCATCGACGATGCTTACGAAACCGCCGAGCGCATCCTCGCTGAAGGCCGTGACAAGGTGGAGCTCATCGCAAACGCCTTGTTAGAATTTGAAACGCTGGATGCCAACCATCTTCGCGATCTCATCGAGTTCGGCGTGATGAAGGATCCGCCATCCGCACCCAAGCCACCGCCGGTGCCGGATGAGTTCAAGAAGAAGCCGCTCACCAAAGCCACCGGCGAAGATCGTCCGGAAGACGACGGCCCGATCCCAGGTGCTGTCGGTGCTCCGGCCTGAAAGATGGTTTGTGGGTGACGGGTATCGGATGGCTGCGGCATTGACTGCTCAAGCCCATCAACCCCGAAATCCACATCCTATGAACCGTCGTCAGATTCTCAGCACCGGCTCGCTCGGCAGCCTCGGCCTGTTAGTTCCTAGCGCATTCGCACAGTCCCGTGTCGCCGGGGCCAATGATCGCATCCGCATCGGCATCATCGGTTTTTCCGACCGTCTGAAAACCTCGCTGCTCCCGGCCTTCAAGTCTGTTGCGGAGGAATTAAACTGCGAGATCGTCGGCGTGTCGGACCTATGGAACCGCCGCCGCGAGGAATCGAAGGAGTGGTTCACCAAGAACACGGGTAAGCCTGTCGAAACCTATCGCAACAACGAAGAACTCTACGAAAAAGCGAAGCCGGATGCCGTCATCATTTCCACTGCGGACTTCCAGCACGCGCTGCTCGCCAAAGAAGCGGTGGAGAACGGTTGCGATGTGTATTGCGAAAAACCCTTCGCGGAAACCATGCAGGACGCGCGCGCCGCGCTCAAGGCTGTGAAAGAAAGCGGACGTATCCTTCAAGTCGGTTCCCAGCGGCGCTCTGGCCCGGTCTATCACGCCGCGAAGGAGTTTCTTCAGAGCGGGAAATTCGGCCCCATCGTTTCTGCGGAAATGTGTTGGAACGTGAACCAACCCGGCCGCTGGCGCAGGCCGGATCTCGTCGCCTCGATCAAGGAGGAAGACACGGATTGGAAACGCTTCCTCATGGGTCGCACCAACGACAAGTGGGACCCGCGCAAGTATCTCGAATACCGGCTTTTCTGGCCCTACTCCTCCGGCATCTGCGGACAATGGATGTGCCACCAGATCGATACCATCCACTGGTTCACCGGCCTGCCGCATCCGCGCTCGGTGTCTGCCAACGGCGGCATCTATCAGTGGAAGGACGGACGCAGCAACTTCGACACCCTGACCGCCGTGTTTGATTACGGCCCGCTCGATGATCCGTCGCAGGGTTTCCAAGTCACCTACACCAGTCGCAACAGCAACTCCGCAGGCGGCATCAAGGAAATCTATTACTCGAACGGCGGTGAACTGAATCTGGACACTGGCAAGGTCACTGCCAACGGCGGCCTGTCCAAGAGCGACGCCGCAGCCATGAAGATGCAGCCAAATTTGTTAGAGGAACAGAAGCTCACCGCCGCAGCCAGTGGAGTGTCCACCGCCGCAAACATGGGCAGCGATCCGCTGACCAACGCCCACATGCGCAACTGGCTCGAATGCCTGCGCTCGCGCAAGCAGCCGAACGCACCGGTCGAGGCGGGCTACCAGCACTCCATCGCCTCCATCATGGCCAACGCTGCCGCACGCACCGGCGAGCGCGTGACCTTCGACGAGAAGACCCAGGAAGTCATGGCCGGCGGCAAGGTATTCCATCTTTGATCCCCATGCATCGCATCTCAGACCGCAGGAACTTCATCAGGACCGGAGCGCTCGCGGTTTCCGGCATCATGCTCGCATCGCGCGCTTCGGCAGAGGATGGGAGGAAACTTTTCTCCGCGATGGGAGTCGCGGGTCCGCTGGATCGCGCCGACGTTTTCAAGAAGAGTGGCGCGGAGTTTCTAACACTCGGCACCGGCGACTTCTTAGTCCCGGATAAGCCGGACGAAGCCTTCGCGAAGAACTTGGAAAAACTCGCCGCCTCACCGCTTCCGGTGCTTGCCTGCAATGGCTTCATCCGCCCGGCCCATTTGCGCTGCGTGGGACCGGATGCGAATCACGCGCTGATCCTCGAGTGGGCGGAGACCGCATTCCGCAGGCTCAAGCAGGCGAAGGGACGCTTCATCGTCTTCGGTAGCTCCGGCGCGCGCCAAATTCCCGACGGCTGGCCGCGTGAAAAAGCCGACGAACAATTCGTGGCGCTGCTCAAGAGCCTCGGGCCGCTCGCGGAGAAACACGGCGTCACCGTGGCCTTGGAGCAGCTCCAAGTCTCGGAGTGCAACTACATCAACCGCATCGGCGAAGCCGCGCAACTCATCCGCTCCGCTGGCCATCCGCACGTCCGTCTGCTGGCGGATTTCCACCACATGGCGCGCGGCGGAGACACATCTGCGGATCTCAAAGCCGCAATCGACGTCGTGGTCCACGTTGAAATCGCGGAGAAGGAAAAACGCAGCTACCCCGGCGTGGCGGGTGATGATTTCCGCCCCTTCTTCCGCGTGCTTCACGAAGCTGGCTACCACGGCGCGATCAACATCGAAGGCAATGGAACCGACGAACAACTCGCCCCCGCCTTTCAAGAGATCGCAAAACAATCCGCCGGGTGAGAATGCCGCCGTCAGTGCGGATCGTGCATGGTCGCATCAGTATCGGACGGGTAAACGAGTACCCACATGCAAAACGCCCCAGCCACCACCCCGCGCCATCCCAAACGAGCAACGAGGTAAATCGGCAAACCAAAGTTCGCCAATAACAAGGCAGCGTCTTGGATCAAGCGAAGGCGAGCGGTTGGTGGAGATTACAAGACAGAGCCCCTACGAACTGTTGCCTGCTTCTGTTCTGATACTCAGTTCACGGGCTTAGTATTTATGCCGCCATGGAGGAACTGCGAAGTAGGAAACCGGGAGTCTTGATGGGGGGCACACGCGCGCCCTCGCGTGTTCCGTAGCGCGCCCTCGCGCTACGGCGGCGGATCGGACATTCGGCGTTGTTGATGACTTTATGGAGTATCTATTCAGCCACGGCATCCAATCCCAAAGGAGTTGGCCAGGACGGGAGTTGAAGCCGGTTTTGACAGAATCATTGAAGATCGGAATGACCGTCATCCAGTGGTCATGAACTCTTCAAAATGATTCTGTCGAAAATGATTCTGTCATGCCTCTTCGCAGCTACGGTCGCTTGCCAGCGTGATCAGAGTCTCACGCTCCACAACCTCGTCGAGGTTTGAGGTGACCTCATTTAACCTGAACTCCGAAGTTGCAGGGGTGATTTCGTTGGGGTTTTGACCACGGATTGCACGGATTTAAGAATGCACCAAACAGGTTTGAAAATCGTTTCCACAACCTCTTCATAATCCGTGTAATCCGTGGTTCGATTTCTGTTTTCGGGTTCAACTCCGTGTATTCCCTTCTGGGCCAACTCTGGGCTGGGATGTGGAATCCCGTTGGGATTCGAGACTCCTCCAGAATAGTCATTTTCTGGCTTCCAAGTTGCGGGGTCTCACATGCATGTCTCCGGCGAGGGAGGGCGCTCCGCAACAGCAGAATCCCGACGCTTTTGTCACAAAGCTGACATCGCCGCTGCGGGGGCGTTTGATCATCAATCTTCCCGAAACGCTATTCCTCGTCGCGGCCTTTTTTCGTCTTGCACGGCATTGCCTGTGCTCGAAGGATTCACGAGCACACAATGATCCACCAAATGCCCCCCCATGTGCCCATGCTCTAAAACATTTCCCCCAGATGATTCCTCCGCTTCACCCGATCGGGTAAGAACTCCAGCCCGTGATTCCGGTTGATGATCCACTACTTGGATTGCGCTTTGGTGTGGTCCATGTTTCGAAGTCCGCAGCTCTTCCGGTGAATGATTTCTATTATCGCTTCATTCGCCGGGCCGTTTGATTTTTCTCCCCGCCAGTTGCCTTCCCCTAGATGCAAGCCCCCCGCGCTGTTCTCTGGATTTTCTTCCGCACCGCTATTGCGTGCGTGCTGATTGTCGCGGGCATGCGGCAAGTGGAGGCAGCGGCACCAACGGCCATCTATCTGAGCGCGAACACCGCGCCGGAAGGTTGCCCGGCGAACACTTTGGTCGGCTATCTGAGTGTGACCGATCCTGATGCCGGAGACAGCCACTTGTTCTCGCTGGCGGAGGGCATCGGGGATACATCAAATACCGGCTTCTTGATTTCAGGAAACCAGCTTCTCTTGAAGTATGGAATCAATGCGGACTTTGAAGCCGGGCCGCTGTCCATTTCCTGCCGGATAAGAGTCACGGACTCCACTTGGCAAACCCGCGAGCAAGTTTTCACCGTCAGCATGACCGACAGCCGCCTGGAGGATGCCGATTTCGACGGGCTGACCGAAGCTCAGGAAGAGGACATTCATGGCACCAGCGACGTCGTGTTCGATGGCGATGGCGATGGCGTGGGCGACGGCGCGGAGATCGCCGCCGGGACGCCTCCAATGAACGGAACCATCTGGCCGCCGACGGCGATTATCGGCTGGGGCAGTTCCCGCGAACGCCAGCGCACCGCTCCGGCGGGAGAGGATTTCGTAGGGCTCACCACGGGCCAGAATCACAGCCTTGCGGTGAAGGCCAACGGCTCCGTGTTCGCATGGGGCGGGGAGGGTTCGTTCGGCCAGACAGCGGTGCCGCCCGGCCTGTCAAACGTGGTCGCAGTGGCGGCAGGCGGGGATTTCTGGATCAAGGATTCCTCGCACAGTGTCGCGTTAAAATACGACGGCACGGTCGTTTCGTGGGGCTACGATCATGTGGGCGAGATCGTCGTGCCGCCCGGACTCGATCAGGTCATGGCGCTCGCTACCGGTCAGTCGCACTGCCTCGCGTTGAAAAACGACGGCACCGTCGTGGCATGGGGACTCAGTCCGCATGGCGATGTCGCTCCTCCAGGCGGACTGACGAACGTGGTGGCGATTTCCGCAGGCGGCCATCACAACATCGCGTTAAAATGCGACGGCACGGTAGTCGTGTGGGGGCACATTTTCGACGGTACGAACTGGAATCCCGTCATAGCGCCAGTGGGTCTGTGTGATGTGGTCGCCATCGCCGCCGGGCGCTATCACGATCTCGCGTTGAGAAGCGATGGCAGCGTGGTGGCATGGGGCTTCAACTCAGACGGCCAGACAGTAGTGCCCGCCGGTCTAACAAACGTGACCGCCATCGCCGCCGGAGGTTTTCACAGCCTGGCGTTGAAAACCGATGGCAGCGTGGTGGCATGGGGTGCAAACACGGATGGCCAGTCCTCCGTTCCCGTCTCCGCCATGGCCGGAGTGAAACGCATTTCCGCAGGTATGTTTCATAGCCTCGCCGTGCTACAGGGCGCGGGTTACCCGGCGATCTCTAGCAGCGCGCAAATCCTCTCCGAACCCGGTCTTGCGGTGAATCATCAGGTGACGGTCGCCAACGCCATCGCTAGCAGCTTCTCCGCCATCGGCCTGCCTGACGGACTCACCATCGATACCGTGACAGGCTTGATTCAAGGCACGTCCATCGCCGCCGCCCGCCGCACCGTGCGCATCCAGGCACAGACCGACAAGGGACTACTCGCGCAGACGGCGTGGGTTGGAATTTCCACTGGTGCCGCTCCGAATTCGATCACACTCACTCCGCCGCAGGTTGCGGAAAACAGCGGCGTCGATGCGATCATCGGAGTCTTCACCTCCGCAGATGCCGATGCGGGTGACAGCCACACTTACGAACTGATCGACGGCCCCGGCGCGACGGACAACGGCCTGTTCCGCATCACCGGCAGCCAACTCATCGCTCTGCAGACGATCACTCGCGACTTCGAGACTGATCCCGCAGGTTTCTCGATCCGTGTGCGCACACGCGACGCTTCGTTGAATCCCTACGAACAGACCGTGACGCTAAACTTCATCGACGACCGCAGCGAGGACGCCGATGGCGATGGCCTTACCGAAGCGCAGGAAGAAGACGTTCATCTCACTTCGGACACGACCTATGACAGCGACGGCGATGGATTCGGCGATGGCTTCGAGGTGGAGCGTCTCACACCGCCGCTAAACGCCACGATCTATCCGGCTGATCCGCTGGTGATGGCATGGGGCGCGGATCTCGCGGGCCAATCCACCGTCCAGCCCGGTCTGTCAGGAGTGATCGCGCTCAGTGCCGGAGCGAAGCATTCGCTCGCGTTAAAGAGCGATGGCACAGTGACCGCTTGGGGTGCAAACGATGTGGGACAAACCACCGTGCCGCTGGATCTAACGGGTGTGATCGCCGTCGATGCCGGAGATTCCCATAACATCGCCCTCAAGAGCGATGGCACAGTGCGGGCATGGGGCGACGACGAAAGCGGCCAGTCCACAGTCCCGCCTACCCTCGCGGATGTGGTTTCCATCTCCGCCGGTGCCTATCACAATCTGGCGTTGAAAAGCGACGGCAGCGTGGTCGCTTGGGGCTGGAACACCTATGGGCAATCCACCGTGCCTATGGATCTAACAAACGTCGTCGCCATTTCCGCAGGCGCATACCACAGCCTCGCGCTCAAGAGCGATGGCACGGTGGTGGCGTGGGGCTCCGACTGGTCCGGTATCTCGACAGTGCCGTCCGGCTTGTCTGGCGTGGTCGCCATCGCAGCGGGTGGCTATCATTCACTCGCCTTGAAACACGACGGCACACTCGTGGCATGGGGTTCCGACAGCGACGGGCAGTGCGCGATCCCCGCCAATCTAACAGCGGTGTCCTCCATCTCCGCCGGATGGCTGCACAGCATGGTTTTGAAAACGAACGGCACGCCCGTCGCGTGGGGAAGCATGTCCCATGGGCAGTCGCTGATTCCCTTGGAAGCCACCCAGATCCGCAGCATGGCAGCGGGGGACAATCACAACCTCGCGTTACGCCAAGCCACGGGTTTTCCGGCTTTCACCGATCTATCACCGCTGCGCGGGTGGCCGGGCGAAACCGTTTCGAGAACCATCGCCGTTCAGAACGCCACCGCCACGAACTTCTCCGCCATGGGACTGCCGACCGGTCTCAGCATCAATCCTCTATCCGGTCTCATCAGCGGCACCATTATCACTGGCGAGCGCCGCGCCGTGCGGGTGATGGCGGAAACAAATGCGGGCACGCTTTCCTCCGTGTTATGGGTCAACACCATCGACGGCCTGGCACCCACGGACATCACGCTCACTGCCGGCATCCTTCCGGAAAATACGCCTGCGGACACCGTGGTCGGCACTCTTGGTTTCACCGATCCGAACGCAGGCGACACTGCCACCTTCGATCTCGTCTATGCCTTGGATGCGCCTGACAGTTTCCGCTTCATCGTTTCCGGCAACGAGCTGCGCCTCCGCTACGATTTAAGTGCCGACTACGACGCCGGGCAGACCCAGTTGCAAGTCCGCATCATGGCGGTGGACTCCGCCAACAACATGCTTCAGCGCGACTTCGTAATCCAGTTGTCCGATGTCCGCACCGAGGATGGCGATGGCGATGGATTCAGCGAAGCCATCGAAGAGGATCTTCTTGGAACAAGCGACTCATATGCCGACGACTTCAGCCAAGCGGATGCTGATAGCGACGGAACTCCCAGCCTCTTGGAATACGCCTTCAACATGAACCCGATGGTTTCCGGTCTTCCCATCCATCTCATCGCGGGTGGCGGTTCCACTATCGGGCTTCCTGCGGTCACGCTTGTGCCGAACGGCCTCGGCCAGCGCAAACTGCGCATGGAATACATTCGCCGCGTGGGAGCCGGAATGAACTACGCACCGCAGTTCTCATCGAGCGCCACGAACTGGGCCGCCCCCACTTTGCCGATCACCGTCACTCCAATCAACGCGCAATGGGAACGCTGCGTGGTGGAGGACACGCTGCTCACCCCCGGCACCGCCCGCCGCTTTGGCAGGGTGGTGGTTACTTGGTAGATGGCTCAACACATCTTCGCTTTACCCCGGCGCTGTGGGCGGCTAAGTCCCTCGCGCGATGCATGGATTTTCCTACAAAAACGGTTCCCTATTCTGCGAAGACGTCAACCTAGCCGAGCTTGCCAATGAGCATGGCACGCCGCTTTACGTTTATTCCGGAGCGACGATTCTCGATCACTTTAAGAGGCTGGATGCCGCGCTCACTGGCGTGGAGCACGAGGTGGCTTATGCGGTGAAGGCAAACTCGAATTTGTCTGTGCTGCGCTTGCTGGCTCAGGAAGGCGCGGGTTTCGACATCGTGTCCGGCGGCGAATTATTCCGCGTAATCAAGGCGGGTGGCGATCCGGCGCACTGCACGTTTGCAGGCGTGGGCAAGACCCGGGAAGAAATCGTCTATGCGCTGGAGCAGGGGATTTATTCGTTCAACGTCGAGAGCGAGGAAGAGCTTCGTTATCTGAACGAAGTGGCTGGTGAGCTGGGTGTGATCGCGCCTGCTGCGGTGCGCGTGAATCCGAACGTGGATGCGAAGACTCACAAGTACATTTCCACAGGCAAGTCCGAGAATAAGTTTGGCGTGGATTTCGAGGCTATCTCGGGACTGTATGAGCGTGCTGCGAAGGAGCTGCCGAACATCCGCCTGCGCGGTTTGCAGATGCACATCGGCTCGCAACTCACGTCGATCGCGCCGTTCATCGAGGCGGTGGAAAAAGTGACTCCGTTGGTCAAACAACTCAAGGAACGCCACGGCATCGAGTTCTGGTCCATCGGCGGTGGCATCGGCATCATTTACAAGGAGTCCCTCGCATCTGGAAACGCGGCTTGGTGGGATGCGCAGCCTGAGGATGAGCGCCCGCTGACTATCGACCGCTATGGCAAGGAACTCGTTCCACGTCTGAAAGATCTCGGTTTGAAAATTCTGCTAGAACCCGGTCGTCTGATCGTGGGCAACGCGGGCGTGTTGCTGACACGCTGCCTGTATGAGAAGAAGGGCGCTGCGAAGACTTTCAAGATCGTCGATGCCGGAATGAATGATCTGATTCGTCCTGCGCTCTATGAAGGGCATCATGAAATCGTGCCGCTCAAGCAACCAGTAGATGATACTCGCATCTCTGTGGATGTAGTGGGACCGATCTGTGAGAGCGGTGATTTCTTTTGCCAGGATCGCGAGCTGCCGGACTTCCACCCGGGCGACACGATCGCGTTGATGTCCGCCGGAGCTTATGGTTTCGTGATGGCATCGAACTACAATTCGCGCCCGCTGCCAGCGGAGATTCTGGTGGAGGGAAGCAAGTCCTCGGTCATCCGCGAGCGCCAGACGCTGGACGACATCATCGCGGGTGAGCTTTGAGTGCGAGTGCTGATAGAGCGCCTCGTTTCATCTACCTCCAGCTTCATTTGCTGGTCGCACTGTTTGCCACAACGGCGATCCTCGGTCGCCTAATTTCGCTATCCGCAGTGGCGCTGGTTTTCTGGCGCTGCTCGCTCGCCGCTGTGAGTGGGGCGGTGCTGTTGGCGCTGATCTTGCGGCGCGGAGTGATGCCGCCGCCGGGGAAGATGCTACCGCTGTTAGGAATCGGTTGCGTGATCGGTGCGCACTGGATGTGCTTCTTCGGAGCGGTGAAGTTGGCGAACATCTCGATCTGCCTAGCGGGTGTTTCCACGATCTCGTTCTTCACCGCGTTCACGGAGCCGCTGCTGGAGCGCCGCCGCATCCGCCCGTTGGAAGTGGGGCTGGGGTTGATGGTGTTGTTAGGGATCGTGCTGATCGCCGGCTTTGAAAAGGGAAGGATCGCCGGGCTGATGGTGGCGCTGCTCGGAGCGCTGTTGGCTGCGGTTTTTCCGGTGCTGAATCGTGGATTGGTGAAACAGGGCGGGCTGGATCCGAGGGTGATGGTCGTTTGGGAAATGGTCGGAGCTTCGATGATCTGTCTGCTGGCGTTGCCTTTGTTCGAGGGCTTCGGCGGCTATATTCGGCTGTTCGCTTTTCATGGGCTGGACTGGTTGTGGCTGTTGGTGCTCGCCTGGGGCTGCACGGTTTTTGCCCATGCATTCCACATTCACACGCTGCGGTTTCTGAGCGCATACACTGGTAATCTGGTGATGAACTTCGAGCCGATCTACGGCATCGCGGCTGCCGCGCTGATCTTCGGCGAGCACCATCAGCTTCATCCGGGATTTTTCATCGGTACCTCCGCCATCCTGCTTGCGAACATCCTGCACCCGCTGATTTTGCGGAAACTCGCGCGGAGGAAAACCCAATCTCAATGCCAGTAAGAGAAATTTATCGGGCGCTTCGATTCTTGATCCCGGCAAGGATCGTGGAAATTAGTGCCAGGTGGTTGCGGCGTCTCGCCGCAATGTGACTTTGCTGCGAGACGCAGCAACCACGATCCACGCCCTCCGGGATAAAGACCTGCGGCTTTTTCATTCTCCGATGTATGAAGTTGAAGAATCTAACACCACACTTTCCTCATAACCGCGCGCGCACTTTGGCGAAGCCGGGTTTGATCGCGTCGAAGATCAGGCGGATGCGTTGGTCGTAGGGTGCGAAGGCGCTCTTGATGGCGTTGAGCGAAAGTTTTTCCAACTCGGCCAGACTGAGATCGAATAACTCGGTGGCGAGTTCGGTTTCCTTCGTCAGGGTGGTGTCGCTCATCAAGCGGTCGTCGGTGTTGAGGCAGACGCGGAAGCCGTGGCGGAAGAAGAGGCCGAAGGGATGCTCTTCGAGATTCGTGCAGGCTCCGGTGTGCAGGTTACTGAGCAGGCACATCTCCAGCGGGATGCGGCGATCGAGGATGTATTGGGCGAGGCGGCCGAGTTTCATCGAGCCATCGGGAAATACTTCGATGTCATCGCGCAGACGCGTGGCATGACCGAGGCGGTGTGCGCCGCAGAATTGCAGAGCCTGCCAGATCGACTCCGTGCCATAGGCTTCGCCAGCGTGGATGGTGATGTGGAAATTCGCGCGTGCGATGGCTTGGAATGCCGCGACGTGTTTCTTCGGAGGGAAGCCGTCTTCACCGCCCGCGAGATCGAAGCCGACCACGCCGGCATCGCGGCAGCGGATCGCAAGTTCGGCGGTTTCCAGTGAGTTCTTCATGTGGCGCATCGCGCAGAGGATGAGTCCCCACTGGACGCCGTATCTGCGCTCGCCGCGTTTCAAACCCCGGATCACGGCGTGGACCACCTCATCCTGAGTGAGGCCGTGCTCGGTGTGATAGACCGGTGCAAACCGCACCTCGGCATAAACGACGCCGTCCTCGTGCATGTCCTCGATGAACTCGAAAGCCACGCGTTCCAGTGCCTCCGCAGTCTGCATCACCGCGATGGTGTGGCGGAAGCCTTCGAGATATTCGGTCAGGTTCCCGCGCTGCGCGCCAAGGTGGAACCACGTGGCCAGTCCCGCCGCATCGGCGACGGGGAGTTTTTCATAGCCGAGTGCCGCAGCGAGTTCGATGACGGTGGCAGGCCGGAGTCCGCCATCGAGGTGCTCGTGCAGCAGGACTTTTGGAAGCTCCCGGATATTGACCGCTTTGAGCAGCTCCGCGCCGCGCAGTGGGATGGGGGACTTGTCACTGGCTTTCACTCCGGCGTTTCTATCGGATGTCGCGCCATCACGCCCGCGAATTTCTTCGATCACTCGCCGAGAAACACGAATTCCTCCGCCACGCGGTTGAGCGAGCGGCGGGCGGTGGGCAGGGCTTCGGCGAGCGTGCCGAGCACGCGGCGCGACGCTTTGCTATAGACTTGGCGGTTTGCGACGGCACTGAGGAAGGCGCGCTGGGCGAAGGACTCGTAGAATTCTAGTCCGGGAGCCTCGCCCTTTTCAAAGCGGCGTTTCAGAAAATCCGGATAGAGACCGGTGAGCACGAGAAACTGGTTTCCTGCCGCCACCTGAAGATGAAAACGCATCCTGCCCTTGGCCGTGGAAATGAAACTGAGGAACTCCGCCGCATGGGTGAAACCGCGCGTTACGTCCTGAAGCAGATCATCGCCAGTCACGCAGACGCGTTTCGCCAGAATGCCCGCCACGTAATCGGCAAGCTCGGAATCCGTGAGGTCTGCCTGGAGGAATGAATGGCGCACTAGCACGTAAAAATAGAAGCGCGGCGAGACTTGGATCGCGGCGGGTGAGTCCAGCAGCGAGCGGAAGACTTCTTTTAGATCGAGCATTTCCCGCAGGCCGTCCGGGTCATTCCAAAGCTTGGCGAGATGGCAGCTTTGACCTTCGGGGGCGAGCGCCGTGGAGACGAAATCGAAGTCCGCTTCTGTGAAGCGGCTCCGGCATGTCGGCATCCAGTGTTCGAGCATTTCAGTGGCGAATTAGCAAATCCGGGCCGGAGAAGGCCAGAAAAATTATTAAGGTTTGCGAAATAGTTCCTCGCCGCCCCCCGGATTTGCGAGGATTTCTGGGGGGATTCACGGGGCAAGTTTGTCTTGATTCCCCCCCGCCGCGTCCCTATGCGGGGCCGTCCCAGACCGGAGCACTACGGCTCCCTACGGGACAAACCAACGACCAAACACGATGAACATGACCCGGAAAATCAAATCCGTGGCCCTGGCAATCGCCGGCGTCATAATGCTTCCAAGTTGCGCGTCAACCGGAAGTGCGCACTCCAAGGCCGATAGTTATGCGGTCCACTCCGTCCAGCATGGCAAAGCCTCCTGGTACTCGATCAAGACCAACTACGGCACCCGCACCGCAAGCGGCCAGCGTCTCTGCAACAACGCCTCCACCGCCGCCCACAAGACCCTGCCGATGGGAACCAAGGTGCGTGTCACCAACCAGAACAACGGCAAATCCGAGATCGTCACCATCAACGACCGCGGCCCCTACATCCGCGGTCGCATCATCGACCTGACCATCGGCTCCGCCGAGCGTCTCGGCTTCCGCAGTAACGGACTGGCTCCCGTGAAAGTGGAAGTTCTCGGCCATCTCGATACCCAGAACTGATCCTCGGAAAACCCTTCCTCAAACCCCGTTCGCCGCACCTGTGGCGGACGGGGTTTTTATTTTTGTGCGGTAACTATCCAGCAGCGGCATTCAACCCGAAAACAGAAATTGAACTACAATGGTAGCGCAGCGGACATGGACGAACACGAATCTCTAAACTACTGAGTCAAATTACACGGATTGACACGGATGATGAAGAGGTTGTGGAAACGATTTTCAAACCTGTTTGGTGCATTCTTAAATCCGTGTAATCCGTGGTCAAAACTCCAACGAAATCACCCCTGCAACTTCGGATTTCAGGTGTGCGCCGGGGAAGCCGGAAGCCACGCGGGTGAAAGTCCCGCCGGTCGAATTAGACGGTTCGCGACCGAAAGAGATGTCCGGGATGAAGCCGCGAGGCGGAACCTGCAAGCGGGGCATCTTC
>JANMLQ010000074.1:0-6849 GCA_031372635.1 Akkermansiaceae bacterium
TACTCGGGCGAGAGGTCGCTGGAATACATCGTGTAGTCGGCATCGCCTTGGTTGAGATTGATGGTGATCTCAAACTCTGGCTCGGCGACGATGGCGCGCAGCTCGTTCATCGGCGTGTCCGCCTGGAGACCGCCGAGGCAAGCGGCTTTTCCGCCAATGTGGATGTCCACCAACTCCTCGCGGATGCGCGCCCGAGAATATCCAACGGCGTGGATGATGCGGCCCCAGTTCGGATCGCCGCCATTCCATGAAGACTTCACCAACGCGGACTTGCACACTGCTTCGGCGACTTTTTTCGCATCCAGATAAGTGCGCGCGCCGATCACATGGACCGTGACGAATTTCGTGACGCGCTCGCCATCTCTAACAACCGCCTTCGCAAGCTCCAGCATCAGCCAGCAAAGCGCATTGCGGAACTGCCGGCAGCGTTTGCCATTGCGGCGGATCGGAGTCATGCCAGACGCGCCGTTGGCAAGCACCATCACGCTGTCGTTGGTGGACATGTCGCCATCGATGGTGATGCGGTTGAAACTTCCCTCCACGCATTCAAGCACGGCTTTCCGAAGGCAGTCGCCGGGGATGTTCACATCCGTGGTGATGAAGCAGAGCATGGTCGCCATGCTAGGGGAAATCATGCCCGCGCCCTTGACGCAGCCGCCGAGACGGACGCGCGTGTCGCCGAGATCAAACGAGATGGCGAGCTCCTTCGGATGAGTATCACTGGTGATGATGGCAGCGGCGACATTCGGGCCGTTCTTAGGCCCGAGTCCGGCGACGAGTGCCTCGTATCTCGGCTCCACACGCAGCATCGGCATCGGCAGGCCGATCACGCCGGTGGAAGCCACACCAATTTCCGTGCGCCTGAGACCTAACGGTTTCGCAACCGCATCGCACATCGCATTGGCGTCGTGGATGCCCTGCACACCGGTGCAGGCGTTGGCGTTTCCGGAGTTGACGATGATGGCGCGCAGATCGCCCTTGCGGAGATGCGCCTGCGATACGCGAACGGGCGCGGCCTTGACCCGGTTGGTGGTGAAGGCAGCGGCGGAACTGCACGGATGCTCGGAATGAATCAGCGCGAGATCGAGGCGCTCCGCATTCGGATTCTTGATGCCACAACTCACCGCACTGGTGAGAAATCCTACCGGCGCGCCGACGCCGCCTTTGATGCGCGAAAACGGAAAATCCATAAATGAAGGGGGAAAGAAGCGGAGCGTGGTCTGCTGCTAAAAATTTTGCAATCCATCAGTCTCGGAAAGTCCGAACATGAGGTTGAAACTCTGCACTGCCTGGCCGCCTGCGCCTTTACCGAGATTGTCCTCCGCGCTCATCAGAATCACACGACCAGTGCGCGGGTCGTGCTGCCAGCCGATGTCCACGAAGTTGGTGCGCGTGACGTTCTTCGTATCCGCACAGCCGCCCTTGCCGAGCAAGCGCACGAAGGGCTGGCCTGCATACGCGTTTTCCAAAGCCGCGCCAACCGCATCGCTGGATACGCCATCACGCAGCATCGCAGTGGTGGTGGTGGCGATGCCCGTGTTCACCGGAATCAGGTGCGGGATGAAACTGACCGTCACGTTTCCACCGGCGGCGATCGAGAGTTCCTGCTCGATTTCCGATAGATGGCGATGCTTCGGCACGCCATAAGCACGCGTGCTTTCGTTGCACTCGCAAAACAACAACGACACATCCGCCTTGCGACCCGCACCGCTGACACCGCTCATCGAGTTCGCCACGATGGTGTCCGGATCTATCAGATTTTCACGCAGCAGTGGCAACAACGGCAGGATGATGCTCGTCGGATAACAACCCGGCGATGCGATCAGGCGCGCGGCTTTGATTTCCTCCGCACGTATTTCCGGCAGGCCATACACCGCCTCCGCCAGCAAATCCGGAGCCGGATGCGCGTGACCGTAAAATTCCTCATACACCGCCGCATCCCGCAAGCGGAAATCCGCGCTCAAGTCGATCACCCGCAGACCGCGCTCCAACAGCGCCCGCGCGATTTCCGCCGCCACCCCGTGAGGCAGTGCGAGAAACGCCGCCTGCGCCCCCGTAGCTGCGATCGTATCCGCGTCCGGCTCGATGAAAACCAGCTCCGCACCCGGCGCTTTGCGGAAGCGTGGAAACACATCGGCCAAGGCTTTTCCGGCTTCTTGGCGGGAAGTCACAGCCACAAGTTCCACACCCGGATGGCCGAGTAGAAGGCGCAGCAGTTCCATCCCGGAATACCCGCTGGCACCAACGATGGCGGTCTTTATACGATTCATGCGGCACCGGGAATCTCATGATTTTACGTGCTTGCCAACCCGCATTTCCCCTGTTTGCTTTGCCGCCCGTTCAAGTAGCGGGCTGTAGCGCAGTCTGGTAGCGCACTTGCCTGGGGGGCAAGGGGTCGTGGGTTCGAATCCCGCCAGCCCGACCATCGTTTGCAATTTGAGCCGCAGGCGCGGCAATCTTTGATTTCATGGGCATTTCTACGGTTTGTTATTTTGTCGTGATTGCGGGATTTTGACCCGCGACACCCCCGATTGTCAGAATCGAGGCACAGCCGAGATGGACCGCCTAGCTACTTCCTCCAAAACTGTGGTCAAATCCATCGAAAATCCGACCGGCTTTCTGTCGCGGACTTGGCTGGGTTTGAACCCCCAGTTTTGACCGCGTGAAAGAGCCGCGTCGTAGTTCTGACGGGTTAACTGACTTTCGATGGCATTCATCCAGAATCTGGCTGGAAGGTGCCCGATTTCAAGATCCGATTGGCTTTCGACGCAGGGTTGATCATCCCGGAGCATAATTCGTCTGAATGCCTCCAAAAAGGCAGGCATGTGTTCGCGAAAGCATTGAGGCACATCGGAGAATTCCCCTACCGCGCCAGCAAGCGATCACGAAGTTCCGCCTCGTGGATCCCGACCCACGCTCGCATCTTTGGTTTATCGATGAGTTCCCGGAGAAGGGATTTTTCACAGGCATTCGCCACATCGAGCAGACGAATGACCTCCACGACCAATTTCGGTTCGCCCCGGTAGAAGTGGCGTCGCAAACTGTCCGGCTTCCGGTCGTTTTCGGGTGGAATCCACTTCGCGCCCCAACGGAGCATCCATGCGATCATTTCCACATCCTCCTTGAGATCGCGCCGGGAAAATCGACCGTCTCAGTTCCATCCGAAGGATCGCAACATCCGGTGCAAGGGTGTGCCGGATTCCGAGTCGTAGGCATTGAGATCAGCTCCCGCTTGGACCAATCGTTCGATCATGGGGCGGCCCGCATCAAACCAAACGGATTGCATCAGCTCGTCGGCTTGCTCCTTGGTTGGAGCAATCTTGAGCATGCTGAATATTTCCGTGTCCCCCAGATGCACAGCGATTTCCGCTGCGCATTCCTTCACGTCGTCAAGATAGCCAGAAATTGTATTGAAGAAGGAGTCAGATTGAACGCCATCGTGCACATTCATTTCCATCCGGAAATGGCATCCCAATCGCCATTAAATCTAACAAAATCCATCAAGGGCTTGTCGCAATGCGTTCTGCAATATCGAGAACGGCAATTTTTCCTGTTCCAATCGAGGCGCGGCCACTCCGGAATTGGCTTTGAGCTCTTCCAATGTGGATTTTTCTTCGGCTGTAAGCCTGGGCAACTCGTGCCTGACAGGATTCGGCTCAGTGGTCCAAAAATCGCGGTGGTGTAGAAGGACCTCGCGGTTCATCAGCATCGAGCGGACGTGGGGCAAACCAGAGCGGAGCTGGTCCAGAATGGCGAAGCCGTGGGTGTCAATGTCGCCCCAGTAGTGGATGGCGCGTTGGTGGAGCCATGAAGCCGCGGCGAGCGCACTCCAACCGTAGCCCGAGCCGAAAATCACCAGGCTGCGCGGGCAATTGGGAAAGGCGAGGAAGTTGACCTCATTCTCGGTAATAAAGACGCGTTCGACGGGAGGATCGAGAACCGCGAATGCTGCGGCATCCAGTGTGAGATCGAGGCCGAGGCGTTCCGGAGCAAGGGCGCAGGCGGGATCGAGAAAACGGACGCGGATGCGTTCGGGCTTGTCGCGGAAGCCGTAGCGGCGCGCAAAACCGGATGTGCCGCGTGCCGAGTCGTCGATGGCATCTGCGGGCAGCACCCGGTCTAACAATTCAGAAATCACTCCGCGGTATTTCTCGACGAGTTTGGTATGGACGCCAGGGGCATCCATCTGGCGCAGGAACAAACCGCTGCGGGGATGGTCGCGCACCCAAGCGACCACAGCGAGGACGGCCTGCCAGTCGGGAGCGAGTTCAAGCGCGGTGATCGTGCGCTTGGCGAGCCAGTCCAATAACTCGGGAAACGAGTCGCGGCATTGGGCGATCATTTCCTGATGGGTTTCCCACTCGCGACGGGTGCCGAGGATTCTCACGGCGGATTCCGCGTCGGGAATGATGGCGGCGGACGGCATTTGGTTATCGCCAAACAGTCGGTGGGAGAAGTTGCGCCACTCGATTGGGATGATCTTCTGGTTGCCCCATTCGGCAATCCAATCCCTCGCCGCACCGAAATCGGCGGAGATTTGGGCAGAGCTTGGACCTTTGATGGAAAAGCGCAGTGGAAACAAAGGGTCTTGAGTGAGCGAGGAAGCAAGAATCTCACCGCGCTGCCAACGCCGACGCAGCAGAGCCTTGATGTCGGCGGGGGTAGTCCAGCCGTTGGCGTTGGATTCACTCATGATTGATTCCGCGCCTTTTCCTCGCGGTATTGCTCGATGGTGAGGTTACGGAGTTGGGAGTCGCGTCCTTCGTTGTTGTGAACAAATCCGACGGAGGAAACGTGCGGCTCGATGATGTGGATTTTCTGCAAGGGGGTGACGATGAGCAACTGGAGGTTGAGCTTGGCGAAAAGGCGCAGGCCGTATTGGGCGGACTCGTCGGAGCCGCGGCCAAAGGCTTCGTCGATGACGACAAAGCGGAACGAGCGCGAGCGGACGCGCCCCCATTCGAGGCCGAACTGATAGGCGAGGCTGGCGGCGAGGATGGTGTAGGCCAGTTTCTCTTTCTGGCCGCCGGATTTGCCGCCGGAGTCAGAGTAATGCTCGTGCTCGGTGCCGTCCTCGCGCCAACGCTCGCTGGCGGCAAAGGCGAACCAGTTGCGCACGTCGCTGACCTTGCGGGTCCAGCGGCGGTCGAGTTCGGTGGTGCCTTCGCGGCCACGGAAGCGCTCGATGATGGCTTTGACCTGGAGGAATTTGGCCTCGGAGTATTGGTCGTCCTCGGAACCTGTTAGCGCGCCCTCGGTGCAGGATCTCAGTTCAGTCTGGAAGGCGCGGATGTCCTGGTCGGGCACAGGAGTGGCTTCGAGGACGATGTAGCGGCCGGGGTTGTAGTCGATTTCGATAAGTGACTGGTTGATGCGAGTCACGCGTTCGCGGATGGTTTCACGCTGTTGGTTGAGGTGGGCGTTGAAATTGGCGATTTCGCGGATGGTGTTCTGGTTGAGCAGTTCTTTGAAGCGTTGCTCGAAACGCGGGAGATCGTCGCCACGGAGGCGGTCTAGCAATTGACGAAACTCGCCGGCGGATTCCACGGCGGCATCAATCTCGCGGGTCTCCGCTTCGAACTCGCGGCGGAAATCGCTCATACGGTTGATCAGGCGGTCACGGACGCTGGTGATAGCCTTGTCGCGAGAGTCGATGCGGGCTTGGAGCCACTCGCGGGTCTCCTTTTCACGGGTGTCGCAACCTTCGATGGCGATGGCTTTGTCGCCGAGTGCCTCGCTGCGGATCGCGACCAGGCGGTCGTGCCATGCGGCTAGGGCGGCGGTGTCGGCGCGGGAGAGCAAGTCGCGGGTGGTGGAGAGTGAGTTATTGTTGTTGTCGATGCGGGTTTCAATCGCGCCAAGTTTCCTGTCTTCCTCGGACTTTTTCTCGCTACCATCGGCGATGGCTTTTTCGACGACGTGAAGTTTCTCGTTGAGCTGGCGGAGGATGTCGGATGCGTTTTCGAGTTGGTGGCGTTCGTCTTCCAGTGCGGCGATTTCGTTGGCGACGGTTGACCAGTCGATCTCGCGGAAGTCGCGGTATTCTTCGAGTTTCGAGAGCAGGTTCACCCGTTCGCGCAGGGCACGGCGCTTGGCATCAGCCTTGGCGAGGCGCGCGACAACGGCGGCTCCTTGGGATTCGATCCGGGATTTCTCGCGTTCGAGGGTGGCGATCTTTGCCTCGTTGCTCCAGCCGAGGATGAAGCGCGAGCGATCATCGATGCGTGAGCGGTCGTCTTTTTCGTGGCGTTCACCGGGCATTTTCATCTGCCCGGAAAGGGTGATAGCGCGGGTCTCGCGGCGGAATTGCTCGGAGGTTGCGCAGCAGGCGACATCGAAGCGGTGGGCGAGCTCGCGTTCCATCCAGTCGTAGAATGGCGAGTCCGGGCGGATCTGGAGTTTGCGAACGATGGAGTCCGAGTGTAGATCTGGCGCTTCGTTCGATATGCGACTGCGGATACGGAAATAGACAAGTCGCCCGCGGAGGTGTGTTCGATCCACCCACTCGACGGCTCGAGGGTAGTGGCTGTCCGGCACGAGGAGAGAGAGTCCGAAGTTGTGGAGCAAGCGCTCGGCGGCACCTTCCCATTTGGCTTCTCCGGGGCCAACTTGAAGGAGTTCGCCGGCAAAGGGCATATCTTCCGGCGTAAGTCCGATTGCCTGGCAGAGAGCCTCGCGAATCGCGATCTGCTGGGACGGGATGTTGCTGCGGCGGGCCTTGAGGCTTTCGATTTCGGCGGAAACGGTGGTGAGTTCCTCCTGCAAGTCGCGCATGGCGACTTTGTCTTCGGTGATGCGGTTTTCCAGGTCGGCCTCGTCAGTTTCGCCTTTGCCTTTGAGCACGGCGAT
>JANMLQ010000075.1:0-13706 GCA_031372635.1 Akkermansiaceae bacterium
CGGTATTTTCAGGAAGTCGCAAAGGGGAGCACACGCGCCATCGCGTGTTGTTTTCGGCGCCCTCGCCGGAAACTTGGCTGTCGCGCCTTGGCGGGTGGCATCCTCGTTTCGGAGTCCGCCCTGCGGATCAGCCGGCGGAGCGCGAGGGCGCACTCCGCGACACGCGAGGGCGCGTGTGCTCCCCGTCCAGATGCATCCGCTCTTCACAATTGCCCACCAATTTCAGTTACACCCACCACACTGTCTTCTCCTTCTCAATCCTTTCGCTCTGGCAGCAACGTCTGGATCTCCACTTCGCTGTGACCCAAGCCAACCAAAAGCCTGGTGAGCGCGGACTTTGTTTGTGGATCCACGCCATTTTTGAAATTACGACTCAAAGCCTCCGCGCGTAGTTCCGCACTCATCCTTTCGAGCAGCAGCGCTTGAAATTCGCCGATGCAACTAGGTTCGTCGAAGAGACCTCCGATATGCGTCGCGCGTTCACCGGGCGCGGCTTGCAGGAAGGCATCGAGAATTTCGGATGACGTTATGCGGTAAAGAGCAAATGCTACATCTTTGTAACGATTGCTCTCAGGTGCAGTGGGATCGAATGTTAAGGCTAGCAGTGCCCCGGCCTGGGCAGGCGGAACCGCAGCAATTAAATCAGAACAACCATTGTCTGGGACGTCCTTGCCCTCCTTTAACCAAGCCAAGGCAGCTTGAAAGTCCCGATTTCCCCACTCGCTCAGTAAATTGGTTGGCACAGCTCCGAACCGCTCTCCTTCGCCAAACTCTGCTTTTGTCGCAGCCAAGTCATCGAGAACACGCTTGAAATCAAAGCCTTCCGGGAAGCTCACTTGCCAAGATGAGAAGACTGGTCTCTCGACAGCACCGATCCCAAGTTTGCAAACTTCCATCAGTTTTTCCGCACCTTGAGCGGCGGCTTTCTCGAGCACCATGTTAGTAATCGAAATGTAGCCTTCGGCGTGAACGTTTTGACGCAGCATCGCCAACGCGTCTTCCAGATTGCTCTCTGCTACTTCATCTACGATTTCTAACATCAATCGCTGACGATCCTGCACTTTGGGCAAGGTGCGCAACCAAACCAGCGCGGCGTCCGGTGCTTTCGAATGCCAAGCTTTGAAAAAATCGTGGAGCTGCGAGGGATCGTCCAGCCCAGAAAATCTAGCTTTGCTACTGATCTCAGCCAGCAATTGCGGAAACTCCTCCTTACAAAGAGCGGAGAGCAATGCCTCACGCTTTCCCTCCCCATCATCGTCGTTTTGGAGTTCCTCCCAGCGCTGGAGAACCGCCGACGGCGCGGGTTTGCCCAAGGGATTCGAGGTCGTCGGACGCCGTTCCACTCGCGTTCTTAACGGCATGTCGGCGGCGGATTCGGCGTTCCCCGCAGTGGGTTTGATTTGCCACGCGACAACAAACCCAACCACCAGGCCCGTGAGCATTCCCGCACCTAGCAATTGGTATGGCTTCATCGTCACGTTCGAAATGATTTGAAACGCCAAAGCGGCTGTCAATGTGGCAAAGGGTGTAACTGAAAGTGGTGGGCAATGGTTGAAGAGCGGATGCTTCTGGACGGGGAGCACACGCGCCCTCGCGTGTCGCGGAGTGCGCCCTCGCGCTCCGCTGGCTGATCCGCCGTGCGGACTCCGAAACGAGGATACCACCCGCCATGGCGCGACAGCCCAGTTTCCGGCGAGGGCACCGAAAACAGCACGCGATGGCGCGTGCGCTCCCCTTTGCGCCTTCCGGGCAATACCGTGACCACCACTTTCAGTTACACCCAAAGCGCACTTCCCGCTTTGCTAGATCACCGGATTCATACTCTAATCCGCCATGTCCATCTTCGACAAAGTCCGCGAACTCGCCGTCATCCGTTCTTCCGCCGATACCCTCGGCTGGGATCAGGAAACCTATCTGCCACCCGCCGCAGCGGAGTTTCGTGCCTCACAGCTCGCCTGGCTTTCCTCTCGCGCCCATGAACTCGCCACTTCGGATGAGTGGAAATGCGACCTCGAATCCGCCGAAGCCGCAGACTCCGGCACCGACGCAAAACTCACCGCCAACCTGCGCGAACTCCGCCGCGAGTTCGACCGCGCCACCAAGCTCACCGTCGAACTCGTAGCCCGTGAATCCACCGCCACCTCGCTCGCCAAACACGCTTGGGCGGAGGCACGCAAACACTCGGATTTCCCCGCCTTCGCACCGCATTTGGAAACGCTGTTAGGAATCGCCCGCGAAAAGGCAAGCCTCTGGGGCTACACCGGTGAACCCTACGACGCACTTCTCACAGGCTTCGAGCGCGGTGCCTCCACCGCCGCCGTCGCTGCGCTCTTCGATGCGATGAAACCCGCGCTGCGCGAAACCGCCGCCAAAGCCGTGGAAAAGTCCGCTGCCCGCAAGGCGACGCTGCCAGCCGGCCCGTATCCGTTAGAAGCCCAACAACGACTCAACGCGCAAATCGCCGAAGCCATCGGCTTTGATTTCCAAGCGGGTCGTATCGACACCACCACCCACCCGTTCTGCACCACGCTCGGTCCGCGCGATGTGCGCATGACCACGCGCTATGATGAAACGGATTTCACCTCATCGCTCTTCGGTGTGCTGCACGAGGCTGGCCACGGCATGTATGAACAAGGACTGCCTGCTGAAGACTTCGGCCTGCCCTCCGGCTCGGCGGTTTCCTTAGGCATCCACGAGTCACAAAGCCGCCTCTGGGAAAACCACGTCGGCCGCTCGCGTTCCTTCTGGGTTCGCTGGTATCCCATAGCGCAGGAAATCTTCCCGCAACTCGCCGCATTTTCGTTAGAAGACTTCCTCGCCTTCCTCTGGCGCGCTGAGTTTTCAACCGTCCGCGTCGAGGCGGATGAGGCCACCTACGATCTCCACATCATCCTACGCTTCGGACTCGAACGCCGCATGCTCAACGGCGAGCTGAAAGTCGCCGACGTGCCCGCCGCATGGAATGAGAGCTTCCGCGATCTCTTTGGTTTCACTCCGGAAAACGACCGCGAGGGCTGCCTCCAAGACATCCATTGGTCGATGGGCGGGCTTGGATATTTCCCCACCTACACCCTGGGAAACATCAACTCCGCCCAGCTTTTCGCAGCCGCAAGCAAAGACCCATCCATCGCCGCCGCCTGCGATGCCGCCGACTACGCCCCGCTGTTAGACTGGCTGCGGAAAAACATCCACGCCCACGGCGGCACGCTCGATCCCGCCGATCTCATGACACAAGCCACCGGCACACCGCCATCGACAAACGACTACCTCGCCCATCTCCGTTCACGCTATCTCTAATCACCATGCAACCCGGCCTCTTCATCGTGCTCGAAGGCATCGACGGCACTGGCAAGTCCACCCAAGCGCGTAGGCTTGGCGAGTGGTTTGAGAAACAAGGCCGCGAGGTCGTCCTCAGCCGCGAACCGACCGATGGTCCGTGGGGGAAAAAACTCCGCGAGTCCGCATCCACCGGCAGACTCTCGCCGCAGCACGAGCTGCAATATTTTCTCAACGACCGCCGCCAGCATGTGGATGAGAAAATCGCGCCCGCGCTGGCTGCCGGGAAGGTCGTCATCCTTGATCGTTATTACTTTTCCACGATGGCCTATCAAGGCGCGCGCGGATTCGATCCTGCGGAAATCCGGCGGATGAACGAGGAGTTCGCACCGGTGCCGGATTTGTTACTGATCCTCGATCTCGATGTGGACACCGCGCACCAGCGCATCGGCCATCGCGGCGATTCGACCAACGAGTTTGAGAAACACGAAAGCCTCACGCGCTGCCGCGAAATCTTCCTCTCGCTGAAGGACGAGCCGTTCGCGAGAGTCGTGGATTCTAAGGGTAGTTTGGATGACGTTTCCGCAAAGATTCTGCAAGTCATCGGGCAGGTCTGACAAACTAGTAGGTCGTCAGATTTTAAATGACGGATAGAGAGGTGGCGAAGCCGCGATGGGGAGCACACGCGCCTCGCGTGTTGTTTTCGACGCCCTCGTCGAAAACCGCGTCGAATGGCCTGAAACGCCTGTCTTCGGCGAGGGCGCCAAAGACAACACGCGAGGGCGCGTGTGCTCCCCAAGATTTCGCGACGCATCCGCCAAACTAGATTTAACAGCCTACTGGGCCCACTCCGGCCTCTCGGTCTCGAAATTCATCTGCTCGCCCGTGCGCGGGTGTTTGAAGGAAAGCTGCCACGCATGAAGCTGTAGCGGCGGTGCTTCGGTATCGAGCGTCTGGGTATCACCTAACAGCAGCCCCGGCAGGTAAGCGGGATCACCGGCCACCGGATGACCGAGGTGCCAGAGATGGATGCGGATCTGGTTGGTGCGGCCGGTGCCGAGCTTCGCTTCTAACAATGCGGTTCCATCCTCGCTGCGTTCCAGCACCTTGAAATCCGTGCGCGATGGCAGCCCGTCTTCATCGTCCACGGTGTGAGTGCCGAGTGTTTGCGGTTCCGAGGAGATCGGTGCTTCGGAAAAAAACGAGTCGTTTTCCGGGTGGCCGATCACCCGGACGAGGTAGCGTTTGTCCACACTGCCCTCGATGAACTGCCGCTGCAGCACGCGGCAGATGTGACGCGTTCTTGCGAAGAGCACGAGGCCTGTCGTGTTCGCATCCAGCCGGTGAACCGGGCGCGGGATGTGCGGCGGCTCACAAGCCAGATTCATCAGATATTGCAGCGTGTTGCGGTGGAAGCGACCGCTCGCATGCATCGGCAGCGGCGCGGGTTTGTGAATCACGATCAGAGCTTCATCTTCATAAACCACACGGATGTCTGTGGACACCGGAGGCTCTACATCCGGCGGGAAAATCTGCACCACGCGCTCACCGGCACGCACGATGTGATCCTTATCGCGCACCTTGCCACCGTAGTTCACGAAGCGTCCTTCATCGCAGCGTTTCTCCCATTCCTGCGCGGAGATTTGTGGAAACAAGTCGATGAGGACATCGAGCAATCGCCGCTTGTCGTGTGCTGTGGGAATGTTCACCGGGCGACGGTTTTCCTGCGGCACTGAGCCTGGTAATGGATCGCAGGCGGCGCGGAGTTTCGCCTCACGCGCGGCGACGCGCTTTGCCAACTGTTCCGGCTCGCTCTTGAAACAATGCGGGCAGCTTTTCCCCTGCTCATAGCGCGGATCTTCCTGATCCGTCCGATCCAACGGCGCGAGGCATACGAAACAAATCGCGTGATCCGATTCGCAAAGCGCCGGGTCCACGCCCACGCGTTGGTCGAAGACGAAGCAGTCGCCATCGTAATGATCGCCGCCGCATTCCTCGAAGTATCTCAGGATGCCGCCATCGAGCTGATAGATTTCCTTAAACCCTTCCATCTCCATGAAGGGGCCGGCTTTTTCACAGCGGATACCGCCGGTGCAAAACATAACTACCGGCTGATCCTTGAGTTCCTCCGGCAGTCTTCTCACCGCATCGGGAAAACCACGGAATGTTTTGATGTCGGGGTCGATCGCTCCTTTGAAAGTGCCGAGTTTCACTTCGTAGTCGTTGCGGGTGTCCAGTAGCGTGACGGGTTTTCCTTCATCGAGCCAACGCTTCAATTCCTTCGCCGCGATCTTGGGTGATGTGTAATCCGCAGGCCGCACCGCATCGACTCCGAAGGAAATGATTTCCTTTTTCAAGCGCACCAGCATGCGGTTGAACGGTTGGTGATCGCTCAGGCTCACCTTCGGAGCGAGGTCTTCCAAGCCATGGATCGCACGCAGCCGTTCTAGCAGAAAGTCGATCGACTCCGCTGCTCCGGCGACGAATAGGTTGATGCCTTCCGTGCTGAGAAGGATCGTTCCCTTCAACTCCCACGCCTTGCAGGATGTCTGCAATTCCTCGCGCAGGGATTTCAAGCCGGTGAGCGGCGCGAATCGGTAGGTGGAAATGTTGGTGACTGCGGGCACGGCGGAAAAATGTGCATGAAGCGCGGTTGGCAGCAAGAACCGGGTGGGCGAATGTCCTGAATCGTGCCAGTTTCCGCGCATGAGCGATTACCACCGCATCGCCGATGCCATCCGTTTCCTCGACGAGCACCGCGCGGATCAACCCGACCTCGCCACGCTCTCGGCGCGTATCGGACTGAGTCCGTCGCGTTTTCACCGACTCTTCTCCGCATGGGCCGGGGCTACGCCGAAGGATTTTCTGCAATGCCTGACGCTGTCGCACGCGAAGGAGTTACTGCGCGGCGGAGGGAACGTGCTGGATTCCGCGCTCGAATCCGGACTCTCCGGGCCGGGGCGTTTGCATGATTTGTGTGTGAGTCTGGAAGCCGCCACGCCGGGCGAGATCAAGGCGCGTGGCGCAGGAATGGACATCCGCGCCGGAGTGGCGGCGAGTCCGTTTGGTAACTGCCTGATCGCGGAAACCACACGCGGCATCTGCCACCTTTCGTTTTTCGATGACGGAGAACGCGAGCACGCCATCGCGGAAATGCGGCGCGATTGGCCGCTCGCAAACCTGCAGTCCGATGAGGCACACGCCGCGCATCTGGCGGCGATGATTTTCGCAGCCGCTCCGCCGTCCGCACCATGGAAGCTCTTCGTGCGCGGCACGACTTTTCAACTCCGCGTCTGGCGGGCCTTGCTGCATGTTAGGCCCGGCACACTCGTGAGTTATGGCAGACTTGCAGCCGCCGCCGGAAACCCGAACGCCTCACGCGCCACCGGCAGTGCCGTGGGTGGCAACGCAATTTCCTACCTCATCCCCTGTCACCGCGTGATCCGCGAAACGGGAATCTCCGGTCACTACCGCTGGGGAGCTGTTAGAAAACGCGCCATCCTCGCATGGGAGGCGGGGCGGCATGGTTGAGTGTTGAAATAACGCGCTTTGCCGTCTTCACTGCCGGAAGTTCACCTGATGCACGCTCGACTTATCTTCCTTCTCGCTCTGCTCCTGCTGCCATCCTGCCGGACCTTGGATTTTTACGGGCAGGCCATCGGCGGCCAGTGGGAGGTCCAGCGCAAGAGCCGTCCGATCCCGCCGATCATCGCTGCGCCTGCGACGGATGCGCGGTTGAAAAGCCAGTTGCAGGCCGTGCAGGAAATCCGCCGCTTTGCCAGTGAACATCTCTCGCTGCCCGGACATGAAAGCTACGGCACTTATGCGGATCTCGGCCGCGAGCATGTCACCTGGGTGATCTACGCGGCTCCGGAGTTCTCATTGAAACCGAAAACCTGGTGGTATCCCACGCTCGGCCATCTCGACTATCGTGGTTTTTTCAGTGAGGAAGATGCGCGGAAGTTTGGCGACGCACTGCGCACGGAGGGCCACGATGTTTCCGTGCAGGGCGTGGACGCCTATTCCACGCTCGGCTGGTTTCATGATCCCGTGCTCAACAGCTTCGTGATGTATCCCGATGTGGATCTGGCGGAACTCATTTTTCACGAACTCACCCATCGCAAGCTGTTCCGTAATGGCGACACCGCCTTCAACGAATCCCTCGCCACGGCCTTTGCCGAAGAAGGAGTGAAACGCTGGCTGCACTCACAACACCGCAGCGCCGATCTACGCCGCTATGAACAACGTCTCGTCCGGCGGGATCAGTTCTACGGCGAGATCGAGACTACCCGCGCGAAACTCGAATGCCTCTATGCGAGTTCGCTGCCGCCGGAAACGATGCGTTTAAGAAAATCCGCAGTGCTGAGAGAACTTCAATCGCGTTTCCGCGAACTCCGCCGCAGATGGGGCGGCCAAGGCCTCAAATCCTGGCTCACGGCAGAACTCGGCAACGCCCAACTCGTTTCCGTCATCACTTATCAGCGCGGAGGCCGCGTCTTCCACCAACTGCTCGCAGACTGCGGCGGCGACATCGACCTCTTCTTCAAGCGCGCGGCGAAACTGGATTTCTAACAGCCTTTGGACTGCGGCGAGCATCGCCGCTTTGGCGGTGAAGCTGGTTTGCGCATCACCGCTTATTCCCAATCACTATGACAGCCCGCATCCACCATGCGCAAAGTCCAAGCTTCCAGTAAGCCGCACTCTTCGTCCCAACGGGACGGCTCATACCAGCCCGGCACAGGGTGCCGGGTTTCGTGAGCGGAGATTACCGCGCCCTGCAAGGACGCTTCATGCTGGCTACGGCTTGTCGGGATGCAGACCGTATGAAGCGTCCTTTCAGGACACGGATTTCGGGCGATGACATTCCCGGCACTTCGTGCCGGGCTGGTATGAACCGTCCCGTTAGGACGAAGATGACACTCGCCTTTGGACTGCGGCGAGCATCGCCGCTTTGGCGGTGATGCTAGTTTGCGCATCACCGCTTATTCCAATCACTATGACAGCCCGCACATCGCATGTGAGGAAAATTCAAGCTATCGGGAATACGCACTCATCATCCCTCAAAGCGGCGATGCCCGCCGCAGTCCAAGGTGCCGGCTCTATCGGGTTGTTGGCTCCGTGAATCGCCAACCTTATCGGCGTTTTCTAACGGACTGGCGGAGTTTTCTTAGTGTGTACCTTGCGGGTTTGTTCGATGAATTCCTGATCCGCCGGACTGAGCCGACTGATGGCGATCTCCACCGGCTTTTGGTTGATGAGCAGGCGGGCCTTGCCATCGCGGACGACGGTGGGTGATTTCGGTGGTGTTGGAACGGGCGGGGCTTCGACACCTTGCGGTGCTTGCGCGATCATATCCTCGAAGGCGATGAGTTTGCCTTCGAGGGTTTTGTTATCGGTGCTGGTCCAGATTCGTGAAACGGAAAGCACGATGTGGGTGACGTAGCGTGCCTTCTTGTCGGCGGCTCCGTCCTTGGGAAGAACATCGACTCCGCCGCTGGTTCCACCGCCGATCGGACGGGTGGTGAATTTCTTGGGGCTGGCGGGAACGACGATCTGGGCGCTGACGCCAAGCGTGAGAGCGATGCTTGCGTGAAGAATACAGAGTTTCATGAATCGGTTCATACGCCGGATGAGGCCGGATTGCCAAAAGGAAATCCGTGTGGCGCGTGCTGCGGTGGTGGTGTAGGAAATCGGCATGTCCTTTTCTTATCCGTGTGCATTGGTGACCGGGGCTTCATCCGGTCTTGGCGAGGAGTTTGTATGGCAGCTCGCACCGCGTGTGGAGCGGCTGGTGCTGGTGGCGCGCCGTGAGTCGTTGCTGCTGGAACTGGCGAAAAAAGTCAGCGCGGCATTTCCGGGCACGGGTGTTTCGGTATTCGCGGTGGATCTAACGGACCCGGATGCGAGGGAGCGTTTCCTCAAGGCGCTGGCAGATGACGCTCTGGTCCCGGATCTGTTAGTGAACAACGCGGGCATGGGCGACTACGGTGAATTCACCACTGCGGAATGGCCCAGACTGGAGGCGATGCTACGTGTGAACGTGGAGGCTCTGACGCATCTCACCCACGCGCTAGTGCCGGGCATGATCCGACGTGGCGCGGGGGCGGTGGTGAACGTGAGTTCGCTGGCAAGCCTGCTGCCAATCCCGGACTTCGCGGTATATGCGGCTTCGAAGGCCTACGTGACGAGTTTCTCCGAGGCACTGAGAATCGAGTTGAAGGAACACGGCATCCCCGTGCTGGCGGTGTGTCCGGGTCCGGTGCATACGGGCTTCGGCGAGGTGGCGCAACGCGGCGAGGGCGGCCGGAAAATTCCAGGGCGTGAGAGTTTTTACGTGCCGAAGGAACAGGTGGTGGCGGAGGCGCTATCTGCGCTGCACCGCAACAAGGCGCGGGTGTTTCCAGGGCTGAAGACTGCGGCTGCCGCGCTGGCGATCTCGTTGGCTCCGATCATCTTGCTGCGGCTGGTGATGGGTTTCAGGCCGAGGCGTTGAGGCTTTCTATCAGGTGCATACAAAGAGCGCTCTATCCACCGCTTCAACTCACTCCTGAATCATTGACCTCACCTCATTGGTGATGTAGCAGTCGAAATAGATCAGGATGTTGGCGAGATGCTTCCTGAGCATTCTCGCCACCTTTTTCATCTCCTCAACGCCCGAGGTGGCCACCTCCTTTTCCCAATACTCGAAGTAGCGTTGCGCATAGTCCTTGTCCCGGCGGCTCCAGAAGTGTTTGAAAAGCTCCTTGAGATACCAAGACTTGGAGACCTCAAACTCGCACCGACCTAACTCCTTGATCCGCGAAATGGCATCATCGCTGAGATGCTCCATACCTTTGAGTCACAGGTATTTGGTTTTTGTCAGCGATTCGTCACCCTGCTTCTGGAGCTTGGCGTGCTCGATGCGCCGCGTTTTGTCCACGGCGTTGCCCAGATGTTGGCTGATGTGGAATTTGTCGTGAATGATGTCGGCGTGGGGAAAATGCTCATGGATGGCGTTGATGTAAGGCGCGGACATGTCAATGCACACGCCGCAGACCATTTCCCTCTGCTTTGCATCCAAACCACTGGTTATCAACTCGCTGGCGGCATTGCCTTCCTGCCCTTCAACCACCTCCAACACGCGCGAATTTTCCAAGCGATTCCTCTTTCGAAGGCTCGTTCCATGATGGTTTGGATTTGATGCCAATTGACGCCTAGCAGATCTCCAACTGCCTGCGTGCTGCGGCTGGCCTGGAGGACGCGGATCGCAAACGCTTCAAAGAGCAACGTGAAGCCGGAATACCTGGCGGTCTATGGCAGCGAGATGGTTTTCACGCCGTGTTCTTCGCATTTGATCCGGGGCGATTTGCTGTGGAGGTGGGTGGCGAATTGCATCGTGTCGTGATGCCTCCAACTGCGCTCGGCGGACTGGTCGTAGAGCTTGCAGACTTTGCCGCATTCGGGGCAAGAGCCGCTCCCAGATTCGTAGCTCACATGGATGTCCACTCGAAGGGCTTCGACATTGAGGTCAACGCTTGTGACTTTCCATGGCGCTTGAAGGCCGAGCAGTTGGGCGTAGTGGTGTGCGGTGAAGTCCATCCATAAATGTCCATCCTATGGGCTTCTCGATCAAGACCTGCCATTTTCCATGAAGTTTTACGAAGAACCCGAAAATCAACGGACTTCGACTGATTTTCGGTCGTGAACGAGGCAAGGACGGTCATTGTTGACTGGTTTTTGGTGAACTAAGGCTGGTGATTTGAGAATGGCCCTGAGTGGGATGGCATGTGGCGAGCGCCTCAGCCACCAACTGCTGGGAATAGGTTATGATGCCGCAACACTGAATGCGGGGACTGGTAGTCCCAGCCACGAAGGCTGGCGCAGTTCCAAGACAAACTTCAAAAAATTCACCCGAGCGCCATTGATTCCCGTGGCGGGCCTTGCATACTGCGCGGCGTTCCACGAATGCTCACGCTTCTCAAAATCCGCAATCTCGCCCTAGTCGATGAACTCGTCTGGGAACTCGGCCCCGGCCTCATCGGCGTCACCGGGGAAACTGGTGCCGGTAAGTCCGTCATCGTCGGCGCACTCAAACTCGTGCTCGGAGAACGCGCCGATAAATCGCTCATCCGCACCGGCGAGGACACTTGCTCGGTCGAGGCCGTGTTTGAACTCTCCGATCCTCGCGAAATCAATGCCATCCTCGAAGACGGCGGCCTCACACCCTGCGATGACACGCAGCTCATCGTGCGCCGCGTGATCGGACAAACCGCGAACCGCCAGTTCGTCAACGACTCGCCGGTGACGCTTGTTTTACTCAAGCGCCTCGGCGAGCACCTCGTCGATCTCCACGGCCCGCACGATCACCAATCGCTGCTCTCCACCGAGCGCCAGCTCTCGATGTTAGATGCCTACGCCGGTGCCGAGGCTTCTCACGCCGCCTACCGCGAGAGCCATCGCGCCTGGCGGACGAAGTCCTCCGAACTCGAAGAACTGCGCCATGCGGAAAATGCCAGCGAACAGGAAATCGAATTGCTACGACATCAGATCCAAGAGATCGACTCCGCAAAACTGAACCCCGCAGACGAGCAAGACCTTGAAGACCGTTGGCGGCGTGCATCGAATTCCAGCCGCCTCGTGGAAACCGCCGCCCACGCCGCAGCCGCACTCGGCGGAGAAGACGGCATTCTAACACGTCTCGCCGAAGTCCAGCGACTGGTGCGCGATCTGGAAAAACTCGATCCCTCCATCCGCGAGCAAACCGCCTCTCTCGAAACTGCCGTGCTCGAACTCCAGGAACTCGAAGGCAACCTCAGCGACTACGTCGAAGAACTCGACATCAACCCCGCGGAAGCCGCCGCGCTCGAAGAACGCGTCAATTTGTTAGAATCCCTCAAACGCAAATACGGCCCCTCTCTAACTGATGTCACCGCCCGCCGCGACAACGCCGCCGCAAGGCTCGACACCATCGAGAACCGCGGCGAAAAACTCGAAACCCTCAGCCGCGAACTCGCCGCCTGCCGCAGCACACTCGATGCCGCCGGGAAATCACTCAGCACCCTCCGCCGCAAGGCCGCGCCGAAACTCGCCAAAGAAATCGCGAGCCAACTCAAGGATCTCGGTTTCAAACAATCTTCCTTCGAGTCCCCGCTGCAAACCCTCGCCGAACCCGGCCCACAGGGCTTGGAAAGCATCGAGTTCCAATTCGGCCCCAACCCCGGCGAACCGCTGCTGCCATTGCGCCAGATCGCCTCATCCGGTGAAATCAGCCGCGTCATGCTCGCCGTGAAATCCGCACTCGCCGATCAAGACGCCACCCCGCTAATGGTCTTCGATGAGATCGACGCCAACGTCGGCGGCGAAGTCGCACGCGCCGTCGGCCGCAAGATGGCCGCACTCGGCACCCGCCACCAAGTCGTCGCCATCACCCACTTCCCGCAAGTCGCTGCCACCGCCTCGCTGCACTTCGTCGTCGAGAAAGAAGTAAGCGGCGGTCGCACCCGCTCACGGCTCTTCCCAGTGAGTGGGGAAACTCGCATCCAAGAACTCGTCCGCATGTTAGGCGGCGGCGGAAAACAAGCGCGAGCCATGGCCGCCTCCCTGCTCACCCCCACCGATTGATCCACCGTGCGCCGCACCCTCAAGGCCGTTCCCGAACCCGTCGATGTTTCATCCGGCGATCTCGCAGCAGCTCTGGGCCTTCCTGTGAAAGCGTCCGCATCACCACGCCTCGTCATTGGTCGTCGCGAGTGGCTCGCGTTACCCGAACTCGGCGTGTTTCCCCTGCATGCGAAAACCGACACCGGCGCGCTAAGTTCCAGTCTCCACGCGGAAAACATCATACTCTCGGCTGACCACAGCAGCGTGCGTTTCACCACCTACAATCATTCCGGCGAAGGCATCGAATGCGAGGCGAAGGTCGTGCGCTTCGGTCGCGTGCGAAGCTCCTCGGGCGTCTCGAAAAAACGCATCTTCATCCGCACCAGCGCCGCGCTCGGTGGTGACTTCCGCTGGGACATCCTCGTCAGCCTAGCCAACCGCGCGGACATGCATTGCCCGCTCCTATTGGGCAGGCGCGCCCTCGCCGGATACTTCCTCGTCGATCCACTCGGCACCCACCTACTCGGCAAACGCCGGCAGTTGGAGCAGGAATTCGGAACCGACACGCCCGGCTGATTCTTTCCGCGTGCGGAGGAACGCGGGCCGCGAATTTCCAATCGTCAATTTCCAATCCCCGATCCAGAATTCCCGCCGTGCTTGCATTCTCCACTTGCTGGAACAACAGCCGCCACACGGACGGCGAGAAGATGATCGAGGAAATCGTGGGACTCGGTTTCCAACACATCGAGCTTTCGCACGGCATGACCATTGCCAAGCTGCCGGGCATCCGCCAGGCCTTCCAGCGCGGGCTTTTCACCTGCTCCGGCGTCCACAACTACTTCCCCTCGCCC
>JANMLQ010000091.1:0-13479 GCA_031372635.1 Akkermansiaceae bacterium
CGCCAAGCCCAAAGCCAAGCAATGGATGGGCATGGCGGATGCAATCCGCCGCCACGTTCGGGGATCTTCCAACTTCCATGCTTGGCAGCTCCTTCTTGGCTGTTTAAAAACCACTCAATGAACGGAATTCGCAGTGAAGTATCCATTCGTGCCGTAATTGTCCTGCAAATACAGCGTGCTGTATTTGCAGGACAATTACGGCGTGCTGCTCAATAACACTGTTCGCGAAATAATATGAGATCAATCCTCATATCTACAGATGCAAGCGATGATTATCCGTATACGCAGCTGCCCGGCGATCGCCTTTTGTGGCGCTACATTGACGAACTCAAGTTCAACGACCTAGTTCTCAGTCGTCAGTTTTGGTTCAGCAGAATTGACACCTTTACCGACGATCCTTCTGAAGGATCAAAACCGAGTGACGCTAATCATTCTCCCGGAGAGGCTAAGTTCTTCAAAGATTTCACGATCTCAGGGTGGGGAGAGCACTATCCAGGAGCATCGGACGAGCAGAAGACCCACCACTTTGCACTCTGCTGGCACATTAACCAAAAAGAGAATAGGAAGATGTGGAAGCGTTACACTAAGGATAATCCAAGATCACTAGCGTTAGTCGGATCAGTGAAGAGCCTCCAATCTGCTTTCACCAACTGGACGAGACGTATCACCGACTCCCCAGTCAAATATTGTCTTCCCGAAGATCCACGCCCTCAGTTCGACTACACTTCGATCTTCTTTTACAAGGACAAGGAGATGTTCGGATGGGAGAAGGAGTATAGATTTCTATGTTCACTTCAACCTTCCGATCTTCCCTTTCGCCTAGATCATCGAGAAGGCCAAAGGATTATGGTTCCATTCAATTGTAGGACGGCTATTAAAAGAATTGTCCTTCATCCGAAGGCACCTGAAGATTTCCGCATTGAGGTCGAGTCAAAATGCCAGAAAATATTACCACGCTTGAAGAAGGTAGAGTCATCAATCTTCAACCGCTAAAAAGTTGGAGATGGCGACGTCGACGAAGCCGTCTGATTAAATTGGGAGTTGACCCCGGCGCGCCATTCCTATGACGTATGGCTATATTCCGGCAAACAATAACCGCACCTCAAACGTTAACAAAAGATTACCATGCCGAGCGCATACATCGAGATAACCGTGCCGAGCTATTATGTAGCTCGAACCTCGTTGAATCTACTTCAGGTCTCACGCCAAGCAAACACTCGTGTGTGGTGGGACAGCGGCTGCTCGGGCTTCGACATTTACACTTCTCTTGAGGTCATAGACGAAGCATCGGTGGGAGATCAGGAGATGGTGCGGATGAGGCTTGCGCTTCTGGAGCAAGCTACCCGACTGGAAATAACCGAAGAGGTAGGCTTATTGGCACAAAAGCTTGTGACTTGCGGTTTGATTCCCGCCAAGGCGGCTTCCGATGCGATCCACATAGCGGTGGCATCTGTCCACAGTATGGACTATCTTGTGACATGGAATTTCAAACGACGAACTCCTCCAATACAATGAAGACAATTGACTCACTATTGCTCCAGGCCGATCCGGTCATTTCCGAAGTGCGACGTGCTAAGATCGCGCTTGCAGCCAAGCACAATTTTGACGTTTTGGCGATGGCGCGTTCTCTTCGTGAACGCGAACAAACACATGCCGATCAAGCGCAGACCCGCCCCGCGTTGGAAGATGAGCTTTGATTCCCACTTATCCCCGCACCATCACCAGCCTGCCAATCGCCTGCCTCAACATCGCCGCGTCCCACTGTCCGGGAGCGGTCGGGGTTTTACCGATGAATCCGTAGTTGAGCACGCTGCCGCATTGGGCGCAGAGCAGGCGTGAGACGGGTGCCAGCGGGCCCATGCCCATGGTGGCGACCGGGATGCCGTGCTCGGCGAGTTGGAAGTCCGCGAGGCGCGCGACATCGGCGGGTTGGGCTAGCATGGCGGCGGTTTTGAAGGCGGCGGCACCGGCGTTTTTTGCGAGGGCGGCGGCATCTGTTAGAGTGCGGGTTTCAGGGAGTTTTTGGAAGTCATGAAACGAGGCGATCCACGGAATGCCGCGCTGTTGGAGTTCATCAAGCAGCTCCTGCATTTCGCCGATGTTTGCCAGCTCGATGTCGATGAGCGCGGCTTGATCAAGCGCGCTACGCAGCAGTTTCATGCGCTCGGTGGCACTGAGCGGAAGTGCGCCGCCTTCTTCAATGCGGCGGGCGGTGAAGAGCAACGGAATGTCCTGCAAGTGGCTCCACAGGCTGCTTTCCGGAGCAAGGCCAGCGGCAGTTAGAAGGTCGAGTCGGATTTCCGCGAGATCGCAGGCGGAGTGGAGTGCGAGCGCGTCGGTTTCGGCCAGATCGTACGGAGTGCCGAAACTTCCCACGACTTTCGGCGGGGTGTTTTCCAGT
The DNA here is from genome assembly GCA_031372635.1 of Akkermansiaceae bacterium. Classification (GTDB taxonomy): domain Bacteria; phylum Verrucomicrobiota; class Verrucomicrobiia; order Verrucomicrobiales; family Akkermansiaceae; genus Luteolibacter. The sequence goes on from JANMLQ010000091.1 coordinate 2,402, forward strand.
AAGTGAAGCGCCTGTGCCATGGCCGAGTGATGCGCGTTAAACGACAGCGCGTCAATCGCTTGCAACGGCGTAGAGCAGCCCTGTATTTACTTCCGGGGAAATTTTCTCAAAATCCGTCATTTTCTCTCGTCAACCCGAAATGCGATTCCCTAGCTTCCTTCAAATCCAATCCGTATGAACGTCCTGCTACGAAAATCCCTTTTATTCACCGCCTCCGCAATCATCGCCGGTTTCATGATCGGCAGCGCCCATGGCCAAGCCGCCAAAGTCGTCGGAGAGAAACCAGCCTTCGACGATCTTCAGTCGCCCGAGTTTTCCGGCGGTAAGCAAAAATCCTTCAAGCCGAAGGACTGGTTGGAAATCGAAGCCAAGCTCAAGATGTCCCTCGCTCCCGAGCCGAAGTCCAAGACCTGCGACAAACTCACCGTCAAGTGGTATATCGCCGTGAAAAATCCGGACAAGGGCGGATTCCTGCTGCTGACCAAGGATGTCGAACACGTCAACGTGCCGCTGGACGAGGAGATCCACTGCTCGGTGTATCTTTCTCCAGCATCGATCCGTCGCCTGACCGGCTCCGATGGCGGCGGCAAGGGGGCCGTCGAATACGTCGGCTACGAGGTGCTGATCAACGGTAAGGTCGAGGCCAAGGAAACCAGCAAGGGCAAGGTCGATTGGTGGACCTCCGCCAGTCTTTCTAAGAGCGACTCCGTGCCGCTCCTCAACAAAGCCGAGACGCCCTTCGCCAATTCGTGGTGGGACCGTTACGCCGAAGTCGCCGTCCCCGGCAAGTAATCGCGGAAACCCGTTGATCTCCACGCCGCCTTCCCTGCTCAGGCCGTTCATTTTTCCATCTATCCCGTATCATGGCTGAAACCCAGACCACCGTCGCACTCAACATTGGCTCCCAGCGCATCAGCATGGCCGTCTTCGAAGTCTCGAAAAACGGCGGCCTAGTCATCAAGGCCTATGACTCGGAGTCCATCGTCGCCGATCCCTCGATGGACGCCGCCCGCATCTCCCAGACGCGGGTTGCCATTTCGGATCTCGCGCAGCGCCTCAAGCTCGGCAAGGCCAAGGCCCGCTACGCCATCTCCGGCCAGGCGGTTTTCACCCGCTTCGTCAAACTGCCGCCGCTGCAGGACGACAACATCGAGCAGCTCGTCACCTTCGAGGCCCAGCAGCACGTGCCTTTCCCGCTCAACGAAGTCGTTTGGGACTACGAACTCATCGAAGGCGGTGCCGAAAAGGAAGTCGTCATCGTCGCCATCAAGTCCGATGCGCTCGATGAGATTAACGGCGCGGTCAACGATTGCGGCCTAGGCACCGCCGAAGTCGATGTGGCCCCGATGGCGCTCTACAACGCGTTCCGTTCCACTTACGGCCAGCCGGATGAGCCGATCCTGCTCATCGACATCGGCGCGAAGACCAGCAACCTACTTTACATCGAAGGAAAACGCTTCTTCACCCGCAGCGTCGCCATCGGCGGTGCGTCGATTACCGCCGCCATCGCCAAGGAATACAGCATTCCTTTCCTCGAAGCAGAGCATCAGAAGGTCTCCAATGGCCTTGTCGCCCTCGGCGGCGGCCACACTGAGCAAATGGATGAAGCCGTGGCCGCGCTGGCGATGGTCATCCGCAATGCCCTGAGCCGCCTGCCTGCGGAAATCTCCCGCACTACCAATTACTACCGCAGCCAGCATGGCGGCAGCGCCCCGCGCCGCGTCCTGCTCGCCGGTGGCGGTGCCAATCTCCCCTACACGCTGGAGTTTTTCCAAGAGAAGCTCAACCTTCAGGTCGAATACCTCAATCCTGTCCGCAACGTCGCCATCGGCAAGGGCGTGGATGCCGCCGTGGTCCAGCGCGAAGGCCACCTCATGGGCGAACTCGTCGGCCTCGGCCTGCGTGGTATCGGCAAGTCCGAGATCAACATCGACCTCGTCCCCAACGTCGTCGAGCAATCCCGCGCCGCAGATCGCCGCAAGCCGTTTTTCATCGCCGCCGCCGCCGTCGTGCTTGGTGGCATGGCCGCCTGGGCCGCTTGCCAACATATTTCCGCCACCAATGCCGCCGACAAGGCGCGTTCTATGGCGGAAACGCGCGAGAAGCTGGCTCCGCTCAAGACCAAGATCGACGGATTGCTCAAGAAAGAGGCCACCCTGCGCCAGATTGCGGGTGGTTTCACCAGTGCCGAGTCGGACCACGCTTACTGGATGGACGTCATCGCGGAAGTGCGCGGCGCGTTTGCCAGCGATGCTGTGTGGCTCACGGATTTCGAGCCGCTCCACGGTTATGATCCGGCAGTTGCACTCGGGCCGAAAACCGCCGGTGCCAAGACCTTGAACGGCAAACCCGTGATCAAAGCGGATTTCTTCGCCGTCCCGTACCGCAGCACCGCGCTTACCGACATCCAGCCCGCGCAGCCCTCCCAGCAGCAAAAGGGGAAACAGAACGCTCCGGCCGCGCCCAGCGTCGTCACCGCGAATGCCCTGCACATCAAAGGATTCTGGCGTGAGAACCCGAAGAGCCAGAACGCCGTTTCCGAGCTGTTGAAAAACCTCCGCGAAAAGTCCACCAGCTTCCGCTTCACCATCAAGGACGCCAAGGGTGCCGTCATTCCGCTCAAAGACGAACAGATTCTCGACATCACCGTCACGGGCAAACCCGGCGCCGGCGAACTCGGCTTGCCCTTTGAAATCACCCTTCCTCTCGCCCGCGCAGCGGCGATCAAGTGACGCCCCTCAAACCATTTCCCTTCTGATTTATGAGTTGGATTAAGGACAACAAATTCGTGGTCGCCCTCGGCGGCAGCACTCTCATCGGTGCGTTGCTTCTGTATTTCGCAGGCTCCAAAGGCGCGGAGAAATACGACACCGCCAAAGCAGACTTCGATGCCGCCGCGTCAGAAGCCTCGGTGTTTGAAAAACTCCCGCTCTACCCCTCGGATGACAACCTCCAAGGCAAGACCGTGGCGCTCGATGAATACCGCAAGGCTCTGGAAGGACTCCAGGCGGATTTCGAGAAATTCCGCCCCAAGGAAATCAAAAACGTCACACCGCAGGAGTTCACAACCCGACTCAAGGCCGTCAACGCGGAAGTCGCCGCATCATTCGCCGGATCGGGCACCGGCGGTAAAGCCCCCAAACTGCCGGAAGTCTTCTTCTGCGGCTTTGAGGACTACCGGACCGACCTCGCGCGTAGCGAGGCCACCGGGCTTCTCGACTACCAACTCCAGAGTGTGAGAAACATCCTGCTTGCCCTCGCCAAGTCGGACATCTCGGAACTCAAGAACCTCCACCGCCCGCCCCTTTCCGAGGAGTCGGGCACGGATTTCAAGCCCAAGGACACCGATGTCGCGCGGCCCATGCCACTGGAACTCACCTTCTCCGGCCCGGAAAAAGCCGTCCGTAACTTCCTCTCCACCATCGTCAAGCCGGACGAGCAATACGTCGTCATCCGCACCATCCGCATCACCAACGAGAAAAAAGAAGCCCCGCGCGCTGCCGATGCCAAGTTCGACAGGCCCGCCGCCGCCAAACCTGCCGCGACCTCCGTCTTCGGCGGTGGCGATTTCGTCTTCCCCGAAGATGACGCCAAGGAAGGCGATGCCGCGAAACCTGCGGAAGCACCCAAGCCCGCTCCCGCCCCGGCCGACTCCAGCCGCATCCTCGCCCAAGTCCTCGGCAACGAAGAAATTCAGGTCTTCGTCCGCCTAGACCTGATGCAGTTCCTGCCTGCCAAGAAACTTCCCTAAAACCCCGACCCAAGCCCATTTCCCAACCATGTCCTGGTTTTCCAAGAATTACGAAAAAGCCGCCCTCGGTGGTGCCGTCGCCGTGGCTTTGGGCCTCGGCTACCTCGGCTGGTCCAAGCTTTCCAGCGTGGAGTCGGATTTCAGCCTCGCCCTCAAAGGCGGCGGCAACAACAAAACCGCCGTTGCCGATGCCGAGTTGATCCCCAAGGCCGGCCAGTCGATGAAGATCGACCGCGCCTGGAGCCAGGCCATCATCGATGATCGTGCAGTGGATCTCTTCACCGGCATCGCCCTCTTCGTCAGGAGCAGCGACACGGAAAAACCTATCGACTTGTTCAAGGACGCGCCCGTCCACCCACCGATCCCCAACACTTGGTGGCTTGAAAACCGCATCGACCCCGGCTTCGCCGATTCTCCGAGCCGTGACCCAGATGCCGATGGTTACTCCAACTTGGATGAGCACACTGCCAAAACCGACCCCAATGACGGCAAAGCCCATCCCGAACTGCTCGCCAAGCTAATGTTCATCAAGGACGAAAGCATCTGGTGGTGGTTGCGTCCTGGCTTCGGTACGGATGGCAAGTTCCCACTCAGCTACCTCAATGCCAAAGGCCAAAACAACAGGATCCCGATGGGCGGAGTGGTGGCTCCCGGAGAACTCTTCTTCGAAAAAGGAGCTGCCGCAGGCCGCTTCAAGCTGCTCAGCCATGAAGTCCGCAAGGAATTGAATAAGAGACTCGGCTACGAGGAGGAGAAAACCTACGTCCGCATCGAAGACCAGCGCCCGAACAAGAAAGGCACCGTATATGAGTTCCCTTCGCCGCTTTCCGAAGAGCGTGCCAAGGAGCATCTTAAATTCGACCGCACCGCCGTCTTCTCTCTCGAAGCGCTTGGCCAGAGCGGCACCGAATTCAAGGTGGAGGAAAACACCACCTTCGCCCTGCCGCCCGGCGCGGCCCAAAAAGATTACCTGCTCAAGAGCGTCACTCCCAACAGCGTCATCGTCGAATACGGCGATGCCAAAGGGGGCCGCAAGACCGTCGAAATCAGCAAAGGCTCCCTGCCCACTCTCAAGGATTAGCATCTCTCAAAAAATCGCTTCCCAAACCTCCAAAACATCTCCAGAACTCCCCAGCTCCTATGCAAAAAACGCCCATGTACCGCTCGAGTCGCACCGCCGTCGCACTGATGGCCGCAGCATCCACCATGCCTGTTGTCATCACCGTGGCGAATGCCGGAGAAAGCGGCAGCTACAGTGGTCTCGCCCAGCGCGAGATGATCCGCCGCCAAGACGCCGTCATCGAAGGTGATCGCCTGCTTGCCCAAGGCCGTGAGGCATACGCCACTGGGGACTATCAGAAAGCGGTAGATAACTACACCCAAGCTCTTCAGAAAGTGCCGGATGCCCCGATGTTTGCGGATCGCCGCCAGAGCTACATCGCCCACCTCAGCGATGCCAGCGTTGCGCTCGCCATGCAGCACCGCAAGGTCGGCAAATACACCGAAGCCCGCACTCTGCTCGAAGGCGTCATCGCCGTGGATCCGAACAACGGCGAAGCCAAGCGCGAGCTCGCTTACCTTGATGACCCGATCCGCACCAACCCCGCGCTCACCTACGAGCACACCCAGAACGTCGATAAGGTCCGCCGCACGCTTTACACCGCAGAGGGCAACTTCAATCTCGGCAAGTATGACGACGCCAAGCGCGAATACGACAACGTGCTCCGTCTCGATCCCTACAACTCCGCCGCCCGCCGCGGCCTTGAGCGCATGGCCCATGCGAAGTCCGATTACTACCGCGCCGCCTACGACCACACCCGCGCCGAACTCCTCCAGCAGGTGGACGCCGCATGGGAACTCTCCGTGCCTGCCGACGCGCCTGAATTTGCGGACACGCAAAAGGGACCGGGAGTGGACAGCGGTGTCTCCTACATCACCGAAAAACTCCGCCGCATCATCATCCCGAAAATCGTCTTCGAAGACACCACCGTCGAAGAAGCCATCGACTTCCTCCGCCTGCGTTCCGCCGAACTCGACACCCTCGAACTCGACCCCGCCCGCAAAGGCGTGAACTTCGTGGTCCGCCGTCCGCGCCCCGCTGCTCCCGCTGCCGGTGGTGGCGATCCGCTGGTCGATCCCGCCGCTGGCGAGGCTGGTCCCGTGGCTGCCGGTCCCGATCCCGGTTCCCTCCGCATTCGCGAACTCCGTGTCAGCAACGTGCCGCTTGCCGTGGCCCTCAAATACATTTGCGACGCCACCAAGCTCCGCTACAAAGTCGATGACTTCGCCGTCACCCTCGTTCCCCAAACCGAATACGGCGAGGACATCTTCACCCGCACCTTCACCGTTCCGCCTGATTTCAAAGCCCTGCTCGACAACGGCAGCGAAGGCGGCGGTGGCGGCGGTGGCGAGGTCGATCCCTTTGCGGATGCCTCAAAGGCCAGTAGCATCAGGCCCAGTAGGAACATTCAGGAACTTCTGAAATCTTCAGGTGTAGTATTCCCGGATGGTGCCTCGGCCACTCTCAGCACCAGCGGCGTGCTGCTCGTGTCCAACACCCCCACCGAACTCGACAAGGTGGAAACCCTAGTCAATGCGCTAATCAACAGGCAGCCGAAGCAGGTGAAAATCACCACCAAATTCGTTGAAATCTCCCAGGAGAACAGCGACGAGCTCGGCTTCGATTGGATCATCAACCCCTTCCCGCTGGTTTCCGGCAACAGTATTTTCGGCAGTGGCGGCACCCAAGGCAACACGCCAGGCCGCAGCGGTGACGACTTCATCAGCCCCGTCGGCGGCACCTCGATTGACGGCATTCCGGCCGACTCTCGCCAGTTTGTGTCCAACGGCGTCTCCAACGGACTCCGCAGCGGTGACCAAGCGATCAATCGCAACAGCATCGACGCCATCCTGAACAACCCGAGTCGCACCGCACAGTCCGCCAGCGTGGCTCCCGGCATCGCGGCCCTCACCGGCTTATTCTCGGATGGCCAAGTGCAGTTGATCATGCGCGGCCTCGCTCAGAAAAAAGGCACCGACCTGATGACCGCCCCCTCGGTGACGGCCCGCTCCGGCCAGAAAGCCACCATCGAGATCATCCGCGAATTCATCTACCCCACCGAATACGAACCCCCGGAACTTCCGAACAGCGTCGGCCAGACCAGCGGCGGCGGCTTCGGCGGCGGCTTGCTCGGCGGAGGCGGCGGCAGTTTCCCCGTGACCCCGGCCACTCCCACCTCATTCGAAACTCGCAACACCGGTGTCACCCTCGAAATCGAACCCACCATCGGTGAAAACGACTTCGTGATCGACCTCCGCTTCGTTCCGGAAATCGTCGAGTTTGAAGGCTTCATCAACTACGGCAGCCCGATCCAGTCGCCGTCCACCGATGCGCTTGGCAACCCAGTCACCTCGGTCATCACGGAAAACCGCATCGAAATGCCGGTGTTCTCGACCCGCCGGGTCAATACCGCGCTCACCATCTATGACGGCTACACCGTAGCAGTCGGCGGCCTGATGCGCGAAGACGTGCAGAACGTCGAGGACAAGGTGCCGATCTTCGGTGACATCCCGATCATCGGCCGTCTGTTCCAGTCCAAGTCCGAGAACCGTATCAAGAGCAACCTGATCGTCTTCGTAACCGCCCAGATCATCGACGCCACCGGCCGTCCGATCCGCGGCACCGGTGCGGCGGAAAGCGTTCCTGCGCCAGGTGGTGGCGATCCGGGCGCTCCGATCCTGCCCGAGCTGGGAGAACTCCCGCCTCCATGAGGCCGCAGCCATCCGATTGATTCAATGCAGGGGCGGGGGAGCGATCCTCCGCCCTTCTTCTTTTGTTACTGTTCAGGTGGAGTCTTGAACCCGAACTCCGAATTAGCAGGGGTATTGTTTGGGTTTTGAACCACGGATTGCAGTATGACAGAATCACTTTTGAAGAGTTCATGACCACTGGATGACCGTCATTCCGGCCTTCAATGATTTTGTCTCAAATGATTCTGTCAAAAAAAATAGTGTCCACCGCTCTGCGCAATGCCGTTGGGATTGGATGCAGTAGCTGGATAGTTACCTTCTTTTCTTGATTCCCTTCCCTGATCCCGGAATTCTTTGCCCCATGCGCGTAATGGCACTCACTGGCGGGATTGCATCCGGGAAATCCACGGTCTGCCGTTTATTGCGCGAGTTTCTGCCATCGCTCGTGATTTTCGATTGCGATGCAGCCGTCCATCGTTTGTTAGAAGCGGATGCAGAAGTGGCGGCAATCATTTCCGAATCCTTCGGTGCCCAGGTGCTCGACGGCCAAGGCCGCATCGACCGTCATTTCCTGAGAGGACGCGTGTTTGCCGATGAAACAGTGCGCCTGCGACTGGAGGCGATCCTTCATCCACGGGTGCGGCAGGAATGTCTTGATTCCCTGAAACACGCTGCTACTGCTGGCGCGGACTTGTTCGTTGCGGATGTTCCGCTCTTCTTTGAAAAGGGGTTCGATTTCGGCCAAAGCCAGGTGCTAGTCGTCGCATCGTCCCGTTCCACCCAAATCCAGCGACTCAAGGCGCGTGGCGGATTCGAAGATGAACTGATCGAGTCTATCCTCGCCGCCCAGCTTCCGGTTCAGGAAAAAATGTCCCGTGCGGACGTGGTTTTCTGGAACGAAGGTCCACCCTCCGTCATCCGCTCCCAAATCCGGCGTTTCGCCCAATCCTTTCTCATGTCCCTCGCCCAAGAATCCGAAGCCGCGCCCGCCGCGACTGCCGTCACCACCGTTCCCGCTTCCATCGACATCAACCAGTTCCGCCAGAAACCGCTGGCCGAACTCCAAGCGATGGCCGAAGCCTCGCCCGCACGCATTCAGGGCGGCATCCCGAAAACGCAGCTCATCTACGAACTGCTGTGCTTTTTTAGCCATGAAGGCGCGGGCATGGTCTGCGAAGGCGTGCTGGAGCAGAGCAAGGAAAACTTCGCCATGCTGCGCGATCCGCAGCGCAGTTTCCGCCCCAGCCCGGATGACATCCATCTGGGAAACAACATGCTCCGTGACTTCGGCCTGCGCGTCGGACAATCGGTGAAAGTCCGCGTCCGCGCGCCTCGCGAGCGGGACAAGTATCTCACCGTCCAGGAGGTGCTGGAAGTGGAAGGCATCCCGGTGACTGACTTCCAGCCGCCGAAGGAATTCGACCGCCTGACACCGTTGTTTCCAGATCAACGCATCCACCTCGAGGGCGAGGGCGATGATTTCCTCGGCGTGCGCGTGCTCGACCTCATCGCGCCGCTCGGCAAGGGCCAACGTGGCCTCATCGTCGCCCCGCCGCGCGGTGGAAAAACAATCCTGCTCAAGCAAATCGCCCGCTCGATCCGCCTCAATCATCCAGATGCGGAACTCATCATCCTGCTGCTCGACGAGCGGCCTGAGGAAGTCACGGACTTCGAGGAAACCGTCGGCGCGCGTGTCTATGCCTCGACCTTCGATGAGTCCCCACGCCGCCATTCCCAGTTGGCGGATCTCGTGCTGGAGCGCGCGAAACGCCTCGTCGAGCACGGCAAGGACGTCATCCTTCTGTTAGACAGCCTCACCCGTCTCGCCCGCGGCCACAATTCCGCCATGCAAGGCAGCGGCCCCATCGGCTCCGGCGGAGTGAGTCCCGTCGCCTTGCAGAAATCCCGCAAGTTTTTCGGCACCGCCCGCAACGTCGAGGAAGGCGGCTCGCTCACCATCCTCGCCACCGCCCTCGTGGAAACCGAAAGCCGCCTCGACGATGTGGTTTTCGAGGAGTTCAAAGGCACCGGCAACATGGAAGTCCGCCTTGATCGCGAACTCGCCGAGCGCCGTGTGTTTCCCGCCATCCACATCCCGCAGTCCGGCACCCGCAACGACGACCGCCTCTATCATCCCGACGAGTTCCTCAAAGTGGTGGACATCCGCAAACAACTCGCTGGCCTGCCCATCGGCGATGCCATCGAGACGCTGCTCAAGAACCTCAAGGCCACCAAGACCAATGCCGAGTTGTTGCTGCGCGGTATGAGGTGAACGTGGCGGCGGTTTTAAACCGCGAGCTTCCGCATGAAATCCCATGCGAATCTTCACCACGAGGTCTGTTCCGTTTCCAATCTCCTCTCCGCCTCCCGTGCCGCCATGCGCGGCAAGCTCACCAGCCAGTTCTTCGCCAAGATCTATCTTGATGGCTTCGACCACTTCGTGAAACAGCAACTCCGCGTCAAAGGCTATGTCCGCTACGTCGATGACTTCCTGCTCTTCGCGGAAAGCCGCGAGCAGGCCCGCGCGTGGGGAAACGCCTGCCGTAAGTATCTGCGCGGCCTGCATCTCGAAATCCACCAGGACAAATACCGACTCTGTCGCACCGACCGCGAGGGCGCGGACTTCTGCGGCTTCGTCTGCTACCGGAGCGGGCGCATCAAGGTGTGCTGGGCCAGCGTGCGCCGCTATGTGAAACGCCTGCGCCTGCTTCAGAATGCCGGTCTGCACAAGGATGTTCACGACAGAAAAGAAACACCGCCGTAGGCGGTTGGAATTTTTTCGCGACAACAGGATGCTTGCGGAAAAGTGACTCCCCGCCTGCGGCGGACAAGTGGGACCGGCGAGGCAGCCCGTCCCTACCATTTCCCCCACCGCCGCAAGCGGTTGGAAATTTTTCAGTAAAAAAAAATGGATTCCGATCCGTGATTCCGTGTGGATCATTTATCCCGAAATTCGAAGTTGATTCGAGAATACCTGCCGTAAAACCACTGAAGCACTGTGAACCACTGAGATCACTGACGATATTGATGAAGCCCGGAAAAGTGCGTTGGCCATTCGCCAAAGGAAAATCAGTTCTTTCAGTGGTGCTCAGTGTTTCAGTGGTTGAAAATGCCCTAATTGCCATCCAACTTCGGAGTTCGGGTTTATTGTCTTGCGTACCAGCATTGCTGACTTTATGCATTTACATATGAGGACGACCATTGATGTGCCTGATGATTTAATCAAGCGGGTGAAGCCGTTACTGGCTGAAAGAAAAATGACCTTTCGCGCGCTGGTGATTGATGCGGTAGAGTGCGCAATTAAGGTGCCAGCGGTTTCCTTCCGGCTGCGGGACGCATCCGCCGGGCACGCCGGAGAGGGCACGGCGGTTTCCAGCGAGGCGATCAACCGCGCGATCCATGAAGCGCGGGAACCTTCCTTCCAAGGGTGATGATCGCGGTGGATACCAATCTGCTGGTGCATGCGCATCAGCGCGAAGCTTCTCTCCATGAAAAAGCGAAAGAAGTGATCCGCAATCTTGCGGAATCTCCGACTCCCTGGGCGGCGTGTCTGCACTGTTTCGTCGAGTTTTACGGA
>JANMLQ010000144.1:0-23399 GCA_031372635.1 Akkermansiaceae bacterium
CGCTGATGAAGCGATGACAACCATGAAACGACTCCTCCTTGCCACCACCTCGGCGCTGATCGCGCTCGCCCTCCCCGGATGCCTGCAGAACGAAACCACCATCCACCTCAACAAGGATGGCAGCGGCTCCGTCGTCGAAGAAACCCTGCTCGGAGCGCAGATGCTCGCCATGATCGACCAGATGGCCGCCGGCTTCGGTGGCGGTGGCGGTGCGGAAAAACCCAAGGATGATCCCATCAAGCAGATGCTCTCTGAAGACAAAGCCAAGAAACGCGCCGCCGAACTCGGCGAAGGCGTCACCTTCGTCAAAGCCGAGCCGCTAGAGAAAAACGGAGCCAAGGGAGCCCGCACCACCTATGCGTTCAAGGACATCAACAAGCTCAAGGTTTCCACCGGTGATGGCATGAACACCATGCCCAAGATGGGACCTATGGGCGATGCCCCAGAAGCAGACGTCGGCAAAAAAAAGCAACCCATCGGCTTCGCATTCGCCGATGGCAAGCTCACCATCAAGATGCCCGAGCCGGAAAAACCCGCCGCCCCGGAAGCGCCCGCCGCCGAAGGCCAGCCCAAGCCGGACATGGACAGCCCCGAAGCCCAAGCACAGATGAAGCAGATCTTGGGCGACATGAAGATGAGCCTCAAAATCGTCTGCGATTCCGGCATCGCCGAAACCACCGCCACTAACAAGGACGGCAACACCATCACCCTCTTCGAGATGGACATGGGCAAGCTCATGGAAAACCCGGAGACCTTCAAGAAACTCGGCGCAATGGACCAAAAGGATCCGAACGCCGCCATGGAAGCGTTCAAGAACATCAAGGGTGTGAAAGTGGAGACCAAGAAGGAAGTCACCGTTACGCTGAAGTGAGGGAAACGCAGCCTTCTTCATGAGTCCCGAATCCGAGCGCTTCATCAAGCTGGCCACCCGCCCGCTCGATTCCAATGCCGAACTCAAACTCGCCGCCGCAGAAGAACTGCGGCGGCGCATCAAGGCGCAAGCCGCGCCGGATGAACTCATCCGCGAGTCCGCGAACACGCTGGAACGCGCGGATCAATATCCGCGCCGCTGCAACTGGCGCGTGGTGCTCTATCTGACGACCTTGTTGGTTTCGTTGCCGTTGATTGTTCAATCCATCCGACAACTGCATGCGTTCACCTACGTCAAGGACATGATCTCGCCAATCGGCAGCGGCTTATCCGAAACCACACGAAAACCGATCCGGAAAGACCATACGCCCCAAGAGCGGCTGCTGATGTTCGGAGATGAGTCCGCTGCAAACCCTTCCTCTCAATGGAAACCACTCTGGGACAGCGAACCTGAAAACCCGGCCTACCTAGCCGAATACGCCAAGGCGTATTACCTCGACCACAAAACCCTTTCACCCGATATCCTCACGGCAGCGCAACGCATCGACCCCGACAACGGCTGGTTCATCGCCCTATCCGCCGGAGGCATCTCCGATGGAGCGGTGACGAAGGAAACGCAAACGACTCAGGAGAAGAAAGAATTCAAAACCCCAGTTTGGAAGATCAACGATCCAAAGAAGCTCAAAGAGACACTTCAATTGATTCATCAGGCGGCACAAAAGCCCCGTTTCCGCAGTTATGAAGACGAACTGATGAAGCAACGGATTCTGCTGCTTCCCAAACGCGCCGACTGTGTGAGCCAGATTGTCCCGATCGCCTTTGTCGCATCGCAAACATCGGCTAGCCTACAAGTTAGGAAGCTCTTGTCCTTACTGGCTGCCGGCGCTCAGGAATACGCGATGAACCAAGATGCTGAAGGCTTCCTGCGCATTGTCCATGACTGGGAAACACTCAGTACCCTACAGATTGGGAACGGCCTAACTCTGATCGATCTGTTGGTGGCGAAAGTCTTCCATCTGGAACCCGTCGAGAACTTCCGGGATGCTTCCCTATCGCTCGGATTAGAGCAGGAATCCGAACGTTTCACCAAACTCGTTGCCACGAAAAAAGCCGACAAAGCTGCGCGTGACCAACGCAGCCGTGGATCGGAAGGCATCACCAGTTTCCGTGGTTCCCTGCTGGCCTCCTTGTCGCTTCCTATGGTTGGCCGACAGGTTCATAACCCACCCCCGCTCAGCGAAGCCGATCTTCAACCAAGTCGTTATGCGGACCACGCGCTGCTCATGCGCGTAGTCGCTCTCGTGACATGGCTTTTACTTGGACTTGCAGCAGGCCTCGCCGCTCTTCACCGCTTCATTCAAAACCCGCTCGTCCGCCTGCAATCCGTCAGGATGCTGGATCTTCTTCGCTGCTCAGACTGGCTGTGGATTCTGTTAGCTGGCGTGTTGGCACCCGTGCTCTGGTATCTATCCTTCATCTACCTCACGCCGCTCAGTTCGCGCGAGTGGTCGTTCAAGGCGGATGGTTTCAATCAGGCCGGTTGCCAGCCCGCTGCGATGATTCTGCTGATGCTGACTCTCACTGTGGTTCTATGCGCCTCACGCCTCGCCAAACGCGGAGCCGCCATCGGCTTGAGCACGCGTTTCGCATGGCTCGGATGGATCGCTGCCGCCTGCGCCGCGCTGGCGCTCCCGGTATCCGGCGCTGCCTTGCCCGCCGCATTCTGCGGTGGTCCGCTGCATGAGATCTCCAAGTATCTTCCATGGCTGGGCTTCGTCCTGCTTACCATCCCTGCGCTCTGGCTGTTCATCGGTGTCAGCCGCACGGTGCTCGGTCGCCACGTCCATGCACTGCGCCGCGCCACTCTCGCACGCATGGTCCTTCCCGCATGGATTTTTGGCATGTTGGTAATGATGGTTTCCGTCCCCATCTTCCACGCCGAAGAACGCCACTGGATCAAACAAGACAAACTCTTCGAGATCACCGCCGAAGCGCCCGCCATGTCCCGCTATGAATGGGACGTCACCCAGCAACTCCGCAAGGAACTGCTAGAAATGATGCGCTAGCACCGGAGTTCACGCCCAACAAAATCAGTTCCTTCTGAAGTGCTCAGTGTTTCAGTGGTTAAAAATGTCCGTACTTGCCATCCAACTTTGGAATTCGGGTGTGAAACGAAAACATCCCCGCTGTCGGCGGGGATGTTCGTGAATTCGGAGATCTGAACGCAGCGTTTCTATCAGTAAGTCGGGCAGTGAGGATTGACCTCGGTGACGACCGGCGGAGTGATCGGCGGCGGGCCGATGGGCGGGCCGGAAGGAGGAAGGTCGAGCGGGTTGGCAAGCGGAGGAGCTTCGATAGAGGCCACTTTCGCATCCTTGCTGTCCTTCGATCCTTTGGAGCTGTATCCGGTTTCGCCAGCATTGGGATCAAGCTTCGAGAGCAGGGCCTGCACGGCGGTGATCGCATCTGGATTGGCGGCGATGGCGCACTGGGAAATGATCCGCATCGATTCCGGCGAGGCGTGGATGGCGGTTTCCACGATGGCGACCACGCCTTGCACATCGGCTTCGCTCGCCTTGATGGCGGTCTTGACGATCTCGCAGGAGCAGCCCGGATTGGCGGTGACTTCAGCATCCACGATTTCGAGCACCTTGGAGACATCGAGTTTCACGCGCTGCTCGACGGAGAGCGAGATGGCGAGGCAGTCGGAGGATTGCTCCGGCTTACCAGATTCACGATAGACGGCGGAAATCCCGGCTAGGCTTTCCTGAAGTTTGCCGGTGGAAATTTCATCTGCGCTGATCGAAGCACTCACCAGCACCTTGCGATAAGGCGAAGGATTGCGGAGAACATCGAGATTCACGACCGCGCCCACTTCTCTGGTGCTGGTGGTATTCTCATCGAGAGTGGCGGCGTCCTGAGTGCTGAAGACAGGACGGTCTTCGGCCATCAAGCCTTGGGTCTTCTCCAAAGAGGGAACCTCATAGCTGCCGGGTGCGACAGCTAGTGAAGCGAGGGTATGGGCGCTGGCCAGATTCTGAGCCGACAGCGGAGCCATCGAGCCGAGTATGAGGAAAGCAACCACGTGGGGGGACACGAGTGTTTTCATGGGGGGGGATGTGGGGGTGGGTAAGCGGGGCAGAACATAAGTCCAATGGGAGGATGAAGGCAAACATTCAGCTTCACGCAATCGCGTAGGATGGATGACGCGGTTTTCAAATCCTCTGGAAACCAATGATTCAGCCCGCTTACCGGCTGGATATTGAAGATGGCTGGAACATCGGATGACTCTAAGCGAAATGCTTTCCTGCGGAGTCATGCGCGGGAAAAAGGTCTTGCCGCTTGTGGATGGCGGCGGCTTGTGAGAAACGCGGCGGTGCATGTGAGCTTCGAGTTGGTGGCGGTGTTCGTGGCGGCCGTTTCGGGCGCGCTGGCGGGAAGGCAGAAGGAGATGGATCTCTTCGGCATGTATGTGGTGGCGGTTCTGGCGGGCATGGGTGGCGGCACGCTGCGGAGCCTTCTGATAGGTGATCTGCCACCGCCGATCCTGCGGGATCCGGTTTACCTGTTGGTCATCGCGCTTGCGGTGTTATGCGCACGTTATGGTGAGCCGTGGTGGTCCCGCTTGCGGCGGGCGGTCTCGGTGGTGGACGCGATGAGTCTCGGGTTGTTTGTTTCCATCGGGATCAGGATTTCCCAGGAGCACGGCCTAGCGTGGTGGGCGTGTGTGGTGAACGGCGTAATCACTGCGGCCTTCGGTGGCGTCTTGCGGGACATCGCGCGCGCCGAGGTACCGCTGATCTTCCGCCGTGAAATCTATGCGACCGCCTGCCTCGCCGGCGGCTTCGTGCTGCTGGGGCTGGATGCCGCAGGCGTGCCGGAACACGCCGGAGTGTTGGCGATCACGGTGCTGATCACCGGCATCCGCCTGTTAGCGATCCGCTTCTCGGTGAACCGTTCATCCGATTGAGCATGGCGCATTGGCGAACCTGTGGTTTCATCGCGGAGTATTCGCAATGCCACGCCATTCATGATTCCGACACCGAGCCAGCTATTCGCACAATTCGAGCGTGGAGAGATCGACCGCGAGGAATTGCAGACACTGATGGCAATGCACGCGCGCGAACTGATCCAGGAAATGGAGGAGGACTATCAGAATCCCGCCGCCGCGTGGATCGAGGGTCTGCGGGCGAGGCGCGCGGCGGGTCTGCTGGTGCGCCGCCATGGCAGCCGACTGATCCGTGAAATCCTCGCCGCGCTGGCGGAAGTGCCGGATTTTCCGCCCGCACGGCGTCTTTGGAACGCCACCCATCCAGATGTGCCGCTGCATTGTTTCTTGCGGATTCGCCGCGAGCCGGTCTTCCGCATTCTCACTATCAGTATCAAGGGCGAGACCAGCGAAGTGCTCGTCGAATATGGAGAAGCCGCGCGTGGCAAGGCGACACGGCGCTTGTTCGTGTTGCGCCGCGATGACTGCTGGCGGCTACGCGTTGGATAGTGGTGCGGGTTTATCCCAGCTTTGTTAGAAACGCATCCGCCGTGCTGCGGTATTCGTCCTGTTTCGCGGGTGACATTTTCTGCCAGTTCCGCGCCATCATCGAGAGCCGCGGGTTTTTGAGAAAAAAGTCCTGATGATCTCCGATGAAGCTCCAGAACAACGCGTCCCAGATTCCGCACCATGGGCCTTTGGTTTCATCGGACATCTTCAGCACATAGTTCGATCCGCAGAGGTAAGGCTTGGTAGTGAAGGTGCCGCCGTCGGCGAACTGCGACATGCCATACACGTTCGGCACCATCACCCAATCGTAGGAATCGACGAACATTTCCATGAACCAGCGATACACGTCGTCCGGCTTGATCCGGCACAGCAGCATGAAACTACCCAGCACCATCAGCCGCTCGATGTGATGACAGTAGCCGTCATCGAGGAGCTGGCGAATGACGCGATCCACGGGAGGTATGCCGGTGCTTGCATCATAAAACGAACGGGGCAATGGACTCTCGAAGTTCCAGTAGTTACCGTTGCGGATCACCACTCCTCGGTGCTGATAGATGCCGCGCATGAACTCGCGCCATCCGATGACTTGGCGGATGAATCCTTCCAGCGAGTTGAGCGGGATGCGCGCGGAGGCGGCCATCACGCGGTCGATCACGTCCTGCGGATCCAGCAGGCCGATGTTGAGCATCGGCGTGATGGCGGAGTGGTAAAGATAGGCGTGTTCGGTGGAAATCGCGTCCTCGTAGATGCCGAAATGTTCGAGACGTTGTTCGATGAAGCGGTCCAACCATGCCTCAGCTTCGCCACGCGTGACGGGCCAGCGGAAGTGACTGATTGAGCCGGGATTTTTCGGGAAGTTTGTGGAAACATAGTCCGCCGCCTCGCGGGTGAAGTCGTTCGTAGAAGCACGCGGCTCCGCAGGCGGGACATGCTTTTTCGGAAGCCTCGCGCGGTTCTCCGCATCGAAGGACCAGGCTCCGCCGGTGGGCGTGCCGTCGCTTTCCACCAGCAAGTTCATGCGCTTGCGCTGGGCTTCGTAGAACTTTGCCATGAACGGCTTCTTCCTCGCTGCGATGTGCGTTTCCAGAAACCCGGCGGGGCTGAGGAAATTCGGAGTATCATGAACCACGAGCGCCGCACCATGCGCAGCGGCGAGACGTTTCACGCGCCGCATCAACACTTCATCAACGGGATCGGCGAGGTGGATTTCATTCACGCCGGTGGGGAGCATGTGGGCTGCGTTTGCCTCAATGTATCTGACCACATGTCCGGCAGTCGTGAGTTCAGCGGCGTAGGCTTTCATCGACGCGCGATGCAGCATGAGCTTCTGCCGGTGCATCGCTGCGGGCCAGTGCGGATCGTTGCCAAAGAACAACGGCTCCTCGATCAAATGAATGGCGCGGCCCTTTGCGATCGCCGGATGGCTGGCGAAAAGCTGGTGTGGATAGATGAGGGTGATTTGCATGAATGCTTGGGCCTTAGTCTTTCTTGTTCTTTCGGCAGCGATCGCTACAGAACTTCACATCTTGCCATACGCGCTCCCATTTCTTGCGCCAAGCGAAAGGCCTGCCGCAAGAAGCGCAGGTTTTCTCGGGCAGATTTTGTTTCTTAACGCCTCTCATGGGGATTTGCGTTCTTCACTCGCCGCCGCTTCGTTCATCTTTCTCAGCGATTCGAGATAAGCATTTTTAGGCGCTGGTTTCACCGGGCGCTCCTTGGTTTCCAGCATCGTCTGCACGCGCTTGCGGCTGTCCGCGATGAGCCCGGAGATGAGCTGGGCCTCGGGCAGGTTTTTCCAATACTTCTTCGGCATCTCGGACTGCATCGCGTTCACCTTGAGCCGCGCAGGATTGAAGATACTGCGGTAATACGTGCGCCAAAGATCATCGAGAGCGTCTTCATCCGGGGCCGCATCCCGCTGCACACCGGGCGTGTAAAACAACGAGTCACCATCCCAGTGAGCGCATTCGTATGGCGTGAGGATGGACCAATCCATGCCGACGAATCGTTTCCTGAAAAACGGCGAGGCCAGCCGCACGATGCGGTTCTCTGGCTCGAACCAAGCGACGAACTGCTCGCGCCCAGTCGCCTCATCCGTGCCGACGAGGCGGAACCTGACAAAGGCATGCATCTTGTGAATATCACGGCCCACCGCCTTGCACCAGTTCTGCACCTGGCGCACATCGGGATCGGTGGGCATCATCAGCAAGTGCTTCTCCCCGCCATGGGTGATGCGCCAGAGAATCTGATAGAGAAGCCCCCAACGCCGCGGATCGACGTGGGCGGAAGCACTGCGCGCGATGTCGAGAAACGCAGCGGGCACTCGTGGCACGGGGCCGACTGGCAATGCAGCATCATCCGCAGCGAAGAGCGGTGCTTCCCGGGTGTCATCGGACCACAGGATTTCCTGCGGCGGCACGCGGCGTGCGAGTAAGTCCCGCGCAGAGTCCCGCCACGATTCGAAGTGGGGATGGATGAGGACGCTGCGCATGATTCTATCGGCTACCACCCCGGTTTAATCCATGAATTGCGCTGATGCAAACAGCGGATTGGTACAGCGACTTGAGTGGGGAAAAAAATCGCGGAGACCCAGTGGGTGAAGTCCGGTCAGTCGGTGGAAGAATCCGTTGTCCTCTGCTTACATCCACGGTAAAATTCTCCTGCGTTGAGAGAAACAGCGCATCAAACGAAATGGATACTTTACGAACAATCCTGCAAATTATCGTGGGTCTCGGCCTCTTGAATGTCTGGCTCTTACGTCGCGGCAAGAAGACTCCGTTTCGCGGAAAAGGCGCGGAGAACATGCGTGCGGAGTTCCAAGCCTACGGCCTGCCGGTCTGGTTCATGTGGGTGACCGGCGCACTCAAACTCGGTGTGGCGGCCTCGATGCTGGCTGGCATCTGGATACCGGCGTTGGTCCAGCCTGCGGCGCTCGTTTTGATCCTGCTGATGCTTGGCGCTTTTGTCATGCACCTGAAAGTGAAGGATCCGCTCATGGCAGCAATCCCCGCGCTTGTCATGCTGGCCATGGCCGTGGCGATTGCGCTGCTTTGAAGCCGCTCGTCGATCGGTTCATCCGCCATTCCACTCTCGGCTTGAAGTTTTCCGACCCGATATGTGTCAGCGGAAAACCGGGATCGCCAAGTAGGCATTGAGGACGAGGTAGAAGCTGGCTGGCAGGGTTTGGACAAAGCTGTCTTTGATTCGGATTCGGAGACAGACACCTAAAAACATGAGGAGGGCTAGGCCGGCGGCGGCGAGTTGACCGACTAGAGGTATCACCAATCCCGCCAAAAGGCCGAGGCTTCCCGCGATCTGTAGGCTGCCGACCAGTGGCCGGAATCTTGGAACGCCATATCGCACATACTCCTGCTGCATTGGAGGCCATAGAAAGCACGCCAAGCCAAAACCGAGGAACGAAATCGCTGAGAAGCATACCAAAGCCAAGTCCACTGCGTCGCGAGCTTAGGGCATTTGCAGCATTGCGCATGCGGAAAGTTGGCTCTCGTCATCTTTACGGTGAAAAATCCCGAATCGGAGACAGCTTGTTTAAGCACAATACTGACCCGTCTCCCAATCCTCCTGTCTCTCATCGCCACGTCATCAGCACGAACGGTGCTGTTCCGGATCAAGCCGCTTTGACCCGCGCCCTCGGCCGCCGCGCTGGATGGAACATTCAACCCGAAAACCGAAATTGAACCACAATGGTAGCGCAGCGGACATGGACGAACACGAATCTCTAAAATACTGAGTCAAATTACACAGAGAGCACAGATTTTTGAAGAGGTTCTAAAATACAAGCCTTGCTCGGGAAGGTGTCGTTCACGGGACGGCAAAATCTGCGTAATCTGTGTAATCTGTGGTTAATCGCGTTCGGCTCAACACCTGCAACTTCGGAGTTTGGGTTCAATGAGTGGCGAGCATCACCACTGCCAGCACTCCCCGAATCGACCAAGCAATGGTGCGGACCCAGTTGCCAAGCACCAATCTCCGGTGGGCGGCTTGATCAAATCCTTGCTCGAGACGGCGATGCATCGGCACCTGGCCGATGGCCGTGCTCAGCCAGATGATTCCTAACAGACCAAGTCCGCACAAGGTCTGGAGTCCGCCCAGCGACCATGCGAGCGCGGTGGCTAGTCCCAGCTCGATCAACATCGGACCGCCGACAACCCAACCCGTCCTGCGCGTGTTTCGCTGTTCGTAGTCCGGGAAACCCGCTTTCCCCACTCGGTCGAAGAGCGGGTAATGCACGACCTGCACAAACCAGATCAGACCAGTCATAAAAACGGTGACGAACGCGTGTGCGGCAAGCACCCATCTGAGTGTTTCGGGATTCATGACAGATCCTCCAGAACCGCTTTTGCGGCGGCGGTGCCGCTGGCAAGTGCGGTGTCGATTGAAGCGATGCCGCAATGGTCGCCACATTGATAGATCCGTTCACGAACACGTGCCGGTTTTTCCTCCGCCACCCGCTGAGCTGGCACAGCGTCCGGGATGCGATCGACTCGCAGCAGCCGCCATTCATCCACATGTGTGCCGAACCAATCCATAAGCTGCTTTCTTACTCGCTCCTCTAAATCTTGCGCGGCAGCGGCGACTGGTTCCACCACGCTCACAGAAATCAAATGCTTTCCGTGAGGCGCGTAGTCCGGCGAGACCGCGCTCAATACGGTTAGATTGTTCACCGGTCCCATTCCCTCGCCATTGAGCAATAGAATCGGCTCACTCACGGGCGCGGTAGTTGCAGCGAAATACAGGCAGGTGGCGCCGTGAGTGACAGCAGTCGGATTTCCCCGGCCCAGCAGGCGGTTCGCCGCATGAAGACCGGTGGCGACCACGACAGAGCTCGAGGCAATGATTTCTCCTCCCTCCAAATGCACGCCATTCGTATCAATCACCTCGATCCGAGTGTGCAGCCGGATTGCATCGGCAGGCAGTGCCGATGCAAGTTGCCTAGGGATCTCCGCCATTCCCAGCGCGGGAATCGCTGTGTCTCCACGAGCGAAATTCCGCATCACGAACTCCAGTTTCCGAGCCGTCGTATCAAGCCGGTTTTCGAGGAAAACGCCGCCTAGAAACGGCCGAAAAAACCGCTCGATCATCGTTTCGGAAAAACCCTCCGCCCGCAGCGCTTGGAGTGCTGTCAGGCCAGTGGAGTGCCGGGAAAAATCAAATCCACCCAGACGTGACCAGCCGACTCGTAACTTGTCTGCGAATGAACCAATAGGAGTGAACGCGCCACGCAAACCATCGATGGGATGGCGGAAGGGATCGGCCACCCGGTGCCATTTTCCGCCGTGTCGCACTAGTGCGCCAGGATAGAAGCGGCGCAGATCGAGTGCTGCGTAATCGAGCAAACGCTGTGCTTCCGGATAGGCGGTGAGCAGCACCTGGAATCCGCGATCAAGTCGATAGCCGTCGCAATCATCCGTCGCGACTCGACCTCCCACCCGATCCGCCGTTTCACAGATCAGGAAACTCAGGCCTGCTTCATGCAAGTGGCGTGCGCAAGCAAGCCCGGCCAACCCGGCGCCGATGATCACGGTATCGACTTTCCCGGAGTGATTCATGGCGGTAGGAATTGGTCTAACAAACACGCGGCTGCGGCCCAGCCGGAGAGAGCCGCGCCCTCCACCTTGGGTCCGGCAAAGGCATCGCCCGCCAGCACCAAAGAGGGATGCGCATGAAGCATCGCGCATGCTTGTTCTTCTACTTGCAGAGGTTTGCTGTAGAGCCAGCCATGAGTTTGGAACTCCTTCACTCCGCTACGAATCCACGGTGCGGCAGACTCTAACAAAGTCCGCCCGGCATCGCCTCGATCCGCTTCCCAGTTTTCCAAACTGAAGGCATGACTGGCGTGAAGCGTGACGCAGGGAACCGGCGAGATTCCCTTGAGATGGTTATCGGCGAGCCATGAAACCGGGCCATCCTCAAAGGACATGCCGCCGGGCGGAGACATGCCGCTCGGGCCGTCGAGCACTGCCAGCACCGCGAGGCACCGTTCGTATGCAATGGACTCCAGTCGCATTCTCAAATCCACTGGCATCTCGAAGTGCCCGGCATCCAGCAAGGCAAGTGATTGGGGAACCGGCGCGGTCAGCACCACGGCAGCGCTAGTGATGGAGCTGCCATCCTCCAGCGCCACCGACCAATGGGAATCCTCCATCGTGATGGACGTGACGCGGGTTTCCAAAAGCACTTCGATTCCCTGCAAGAGATGTTCTGCCAGCGCCGTCATCCCGGGTTCTCCCCGCCAGCGGGGATGTCCATCCGCCGCAGCGGCGAAACCACGGCACCACTCGCTCACGATGCCCTGCCCGCACCAATCCTTGATGCGGTTAGAAAACCTCTCACTGCGGGCAGTGATGAATTGCGCACCATGATCAAAAATCGCATCGCCGATCCGGCGCGTCGCCATGCGCCCACCCACGCAGCGGCCCTTGTCCACCACCATCACCCGCCGTCCGGCCTTTGCTAATTCCGAGGCCGCGATGGCACCGCTGATGCCGGCACCGATGATCAGTACGTCCGTGGACTGTCTGTGGGATTTCACCATGAGTTCGATGTCTGCTTACACTCTACGCCGCGATGATAGAGTGGAAATCCGGGCGATCAACCCCAGCGGATGACCTGGATCGAGTGCACCATGTTTCCGCTTGACCGGATGCGGAACCACGCCTGATTCGGAGCATGGCAAAAAACGTGCTCGGCAGTGATTTACAGGCTTGTTCGATGGATCCGGTGACAGGGTTTTTCCGCGACGGTTGTTGTCACACCTCCAAAGATGACACCGGCATGCATACCGTGTGTGCGGTCATGACGGAGGATTTCCTCGTTTACAGCAAATCGATGGGCAACGACCTGAAAACGCCGCGGCTGGAATACCAATTTCCCGGACTCAAGGCCGGTGACCGCTGGTGCCTCTGTCTCGGCCGCTGGGTCGAGGCGCTCGAAGCTGGATTCGCGCCTCCCGTCGTGCTCGAAGCCACCCACGCATCGGCGTGTGAATTCATCGACCGCGAGGTGTTAGAGCGGCACGCATGCCAAGACTAGGGCGCGAGGGCAGTAATCACCGAACTCACCAGTGGCGCGGCTCGAAGTCCGGGCTACGCTCACACGCCATGACCCTTCACCACGCCTATCTCGGTTCCCTCGTCGCAGATTCCCTCGCGATGCCCGGCCATTGGTATTACGACCGTGACGCGCTCAGGCGCGATTACGGAGTGCTCGATCACTACATCTCTCCGCGAAACCCGCACCCCGGCAGCATCCTGTGGCGTTCTCAATACCAAGCGCTCAACGAACGCGGCGATATCCTCAGGGACCAAGCTGTTTTCTGGGGCCAGCCTAGCATCCACTATCACCAGTTCCTCGAGGCTGGCGAAAACACGGTGAACTTCCGACTTGCGACCGAACTCTACGACCAAGTCCGCTCGCACGGCGACTATGATCCCGCGCGCTGGGCCAGCCGCTACATCGAGTGCATGCTCACGCCCGGTTGGCATCGCGACACTTACCTTGAGGAATACCATCGCGGCTTTTTCACCCGTTACGCGCAGGGCAAAGAGATCACCAAATGCGGAATCTCCGATGAACACATCGGCGGACTCTCACAGATAGCCGCGCTGCTAGCAGCATTGCCGGAGGATGCCGACTGGCGCGCAGTCACACGCGAACACCTTGCGCTCACTCACCGTCACAGCAACGTCCAACGAGCTGCCGATTGTCTCGCCCGCTTGCTGAAATCCATCATCGCGGGCACTCCGCTTCGTGAGGCGATCGCCCGCGAGGCAGGCGATTGGTTCTCCAGCCGGAAAGCCGAACGATGGGCGACTCGACCGGACGATGAGATCATCGGCAACGTCATGAGTCCCGCGTGCTACATCGATCAGGCGTTTCCCGCTGCCCTCTACCTTGCGTGGAAATATCACAATCAGTTCGATGCCGGTATCATCGCGAATGCCATGGTCGGCGGTGATAACTGCCACCGGGGTGCGGTAGTGGGTTCGCTCCTTGCAGCCGCCAATGGCATCGATCACCGCTGGATTTCTGGATTGAAGGCATGCCGCGAGACAAGCACCACGGTCTAACATGGCAAACGAACTCGTCCCTACTCCCCGGTTTGCATCCACCCGCAAGGATGCGCTTGAGCAGCTCAATGCCTTCATACCTCTCGCAGGGCGTTACTCAAACATGCGGAATCACGTTGTTCCCGGCCATCCCCATGTTTCGAGACTTTCCCCGGCGATCCGGCATCGGCTGATTCTCGAATCCGAATGTGCCACGGCCCCGCTCCGGCGCTACGCCGCATCCACCGTCGAGAAATTCACCCAAGAAGTCTATTGGCGGCGCTATTGGAAAAACTGGCTGTCACTTCGTCCTGAAGTGTGGACGGCATACCTCGATCAACTCGCGGCCTTGCAAAACGACCCGCAACACAAAGTCACACGCGCACGCGCCGCAGCTTGCGAAGCCGGTGAGGGCCCGATTGCGATCATGAACCATTTCACCCGCGAACTGATGGAAACCGGTTATCTCCACAACCATGCCCGCATGTGGTTCGCCGGTTGGTGGATTCACATCGAGCGGCTTCCCTGGCAACTCGGCGCAGACTTCTTCCTCCGCCATCTTCTCGATGGAGACCCGGCCTCCAACACGCTCTCATGGCGCTGGGTAGCCGGTCTTCAAACACCGGGAAAAACCTACCTGCCGCGCCGCAGCAATCTGGAGAGATACATGCCACCTGAATTCCTGGCGATGCACCAAGAAGGATTGGAACTGTTAGAAAATCCCAGTCCGCTCATCCTCCCCGCCGAGAAACGTCCGGTCATCACCCGCCCCATGCTTCCGCTCACTCCGCAGCTACGGGATGGCAAGGTCGGCATTTGGATTCACGAAGAAGATCTCCTCGTCGAGCAAAGCCCGCTCGCAACACTGAAACCAAGTGCCATCCTCGCCACCGGTGACGCCGCCTCTTGGACTCGTTTCCGCTACCCAGAACACAAGATGATCTGGCTAAGGACCGCCCTCACCGACGCCACACAGCGTGCAAGCGCCGCATTCAAAACCGAAGCCATGTTTCATCACGATACGCGCATCATCGAGGCGCTACTTCGTTGGGCAACCGAGCACCAGCTCCTGCAGATCGCCGCCATGCGTCCCGACATCGGGCCGCTTTACGAACAGTTGCCCGAAATCCAAGCCACCCTCAACCAATCCGGAATCGACCTCGTTCTTTTCGACCGCTCCGAAGACCTCGCCCTCCGTCCGCTCGCCACCGCTGGCTTCTTTGGTTTCTGGGAAAGTACGCGCAAGATCCTCAGTTAGGGGGTCTCGTCATGAGTGGAATTGCGAGTGCAAAAGCGCAGGAATGCACTAAGTAACAACCCGTGCATGTCCTCGTCACAGGCGCCAACGGCTACATTGGCCTGCGGTTGATTCAGGCGCTATTGGAAGCCGGTCATGAAATCACGGCCGTCGTTCGCGATATGCGGCGTTTTCCCGCAGCCAACTTCGCTGGCGATGTAGCACGGCTGCGTATCGTAGAAGCGGACTTTCTTGATGCTGTAACCTTGCGCAATCTCCCGCAGTCGATCGATGCCGCCTATTATCTGATTCACTCGATGGGCTCCGGCGGAGATTTCGCACGTAAGGAGGAGCTCTGCGCGACGAATTTCTCCGGCGCGGCGAAGGCGCGTGATTGGAAACGAATCATCTATCTCGGAGGACTCGCCGCAGACGAAGGCCCGCTCTCCGAACATCTCTCATCACGCCGCAGGGTGGAGGAAATCCTCCGCAACTCGGGCGCACCACTCACGTCATTGAGGGCGTCCATTATCGTTGGTTCAGGTTCGGCCTCGTTTGAAATCATCCGAGATCTCGCGGAGAAACTGCCGGTGCTTGTCACACCGCGTTGGGTACACACGCACTGCCAGCCCATCGCCATCCGCAACGTGATTGATTATCTCACCGGCGTATTGGAACACCCGGAGACCGCGCGAGCTTCCTATGACATCGGCGGACCGGAGGTGATGAGTTATCTCGATCTGATCAAGGGCTACTGCGAAGTGCGCGGATTAAAGCGCGTCTTCATCCCGACTCGTCTGCTGAGTCCGCGGCTGTCCTCCGGCTGGCTCTGCCTGCTCACGTCCACTTCGTTTCCACTGGCGCGCAGCCTCGTGGATTCGCTGACTCACGAAACCGTTTGTCATGACTTGAAGATACGCGAGATCATCCCGCTGGAGTTGCTGAATTATCGCGAGGCGGTCGAACGAGCTTTGGCGCGTATCGCTCAAAACCATGTGCCTTCGAGCTGGATTGATTCCCTGGCGGCTGGAACGCTGTCTCCACGTTTGTTTGATGCGATCAAGGTGCCCGAGCACGGAGTCTTGTTCGATTCCCGGGTGGTGCCGCTGACTGCGCCGCGCGAAGAGGTCATCGCCCGCATCTGGAGTATCGGCGGTGCTACGGGCTGGCCCTCGATGAACTGGGCCTGGAAGCTGCGCGGCGTCGCGGACAAAATCGTGGGCGGCATTGGCATCCGCCGTGGCCGCCGTCATCCGATAGAGTTGCATGCCGGAGACTCTCTGGATTTCTGGCGTGTCTTACTGGCCGATCTCCCCAAGGGAAGACTCATGCTCTATGCCGAGATGAAACTTCCCGGAGAAGCGTGGTTAGAATTCGCCATCGAAAACCTGCCGGATGGTGGCCAGGTGCTGCGACAAACCGCCACCTTCCGGCCCCAAGGCCTGTTAGGCAGACTCTACTGGTTGGCGGTTATGCCATTTCACTGGCTGCTTTTCCCGCGAATGGCCCGCAACCTTGCCTCGGGAAACTGCCCACGCCATTTGTTGAAGTCCACGGCGCGTATGTGACATCGAGCCAGTTTCTGCTGGCTTCATCCCGCTCAAACCGCCATATTTCTCCCATGAAAGTCGTCAATCCACAGCCGGAGAAATGCAAGACAAAGCCCGCGCCCCAAGCTCCGCTCTTCGGCCATCTCAAGCCTCTGCCGCAGAGCTTGTCGCCGGAGGAGCGCACATCGCAATTCCTGCAAAACAACCGCTTGGCGAGTTCACGCGCCTTTCGCTAAAACAAAGCTGCCGTGTTCATCTACCTCGACACCTGCTGCTTGAATCGTCCTTACGACGATCAATCCCAAGCTCGCATCCAATTGGAAGCAAGCGCAGTGCTCGCCATTTTGCAGCGGGTCACTTCGGGCGAGGCCCAACTTGCCAACAGCAGCGCGCTTCAGTTCGAGATCCATCGCATCTGACCAGACCCGGCAAAGTGGCATTCTCCATTTCCTCAGCTACGCATCATCCTTTCAACCCCTGACGCCCGCCATCGAGCAACGCGGCATCGAACTAAATCATCTCGGTTTCAAACGCCTCGATGCACTTCATCTCGCCTCTGCCGTAGCCATGAAAGCGGATGTCATGCTCACCACCGACGACCAAATCCTCCGCCGCGCCTCTCAGCATTCTGGGAACCTGACTGTCTCCGTTCTCAATCCCGTCCAATTCTCAACCAACTGAAATCCCATGAGCACCACCACGACTCACACCAGCCCCATCGAACTTTACCGCCAAGGGGTAGCCGTCCTGACCGATCACCTCGGCCCAGTGGACTCCGTCCGTTTCCTCCGCTTGCTCGACCAAGGCTCCGGCAACTACACCGCCACCCGCCAGAACCAACCCGATGAGGGAACGGTGGGAGACCTTTGTGACGAAATCCGCGCCTTCGAGACCAATTCGCCGAGGCCGTGAGCGGTTGCCCGTCAGGAGCGCTGGAAGAACTGCGTGCGACGCACCTAAAAAGTGGCTGTGGCGTCCCGCCGCAGTCCGTCTTGGGGGCGTCTCGCCTACCGGCATCCGCCCCCAAGTTGACGCCTTCCCACCTCAACCGTATTCAAGCAGTGTCGGAGTCTCGCCCACATTCTTCCTCTTAATTTCAGCATCTCAGTTTTCAGAATTTCAGCTTTTACCTCACGTCGCCATCACCCAGATGCGGACCCTGCTTTCAGCCAGCAGCGTGAAACGGCTCAAATAGACGTAACTGAATCTTGCGCTTCCGCCCACATTCTTCCTCTTCAAATCACTTCGTCTAAGAACCATGATAACCAAAAAAATCAATGCCATCACGGAAGTCATCGAAAAACGTTGGCGCGCAAGTCTGAAAGAAAATCGCGAACTTGCTGAAATTTCAACCCAGGTTCTGAGCGACGAATCCGACAACACGGAACGGGAAAAAATTCCTTACGAATCCGGCGAGTTTGAATCCGACATGCAGCGCCTTCTGGAACTTCAATTCCCATTCTCTTGCCTTCCAGGAATCCAAATTTACAGCCCAAGAAAAAGAGGCGAGCTGGAATTTGGCACTGAAATAGATCATCTCCTCCACTTCAAGTTGGGGGGGACTGACTATCTAGTGGTTGTCGAAGTCAAGATGCAGACTCTCGAAGTGTCTGAGAAGGGATGGCGAGCCACCTACACCGCCAAGGAGACCGGCAAGATCACCAAGAAATGCGCGAAGAAGCAGGTTGATAGACAGATCCAAACCCTGTGGGAATACATCCGCCCAATAACATCGAAGGTGGACTTGAAGTTCCTTGGCGTGGTCGTATCAGTGGACCCTGCGACTACAGAGATAACCGCTTCGGGATACGAAGGATCTCCACTGGTATTGCTTCCAGTAAAAAAGCTCATTCCCTACCTCTACGAGTTTTTTAACCTCGATGAATCTGAGGAGAAACAGGCTATTCGTCTCATGGTCTCCCAGTCGCCGTTTCTGGCGCTTCTCCGGATGAGTTGCCCCTTGGCTCCCCTTGGCCATCCAGAGCTAAAGTCCGCTATTTCCTATGTTGAGCGGTGCCGCAGAAGTCTTGACGAGAGCATCTACAAAGACTTCGAGCCAACCAAAGGTCATTGGGCAATCAATGGAAGCGCCGGAATGGGTAAGAGCGTCCTATTAGCCTACACTGCCGCAGTTCTGTGCAGTGGCTATCGGTTGCATGAATACAAAACGGGCGAGAATTATGTCGGTCCAGCGAGGGAGATCTTCGGTAAAATTGGCTTCAAGGATGATAAGAAGCTTTCCATCGGAATCCTTGCGATGTCCACCAAGCAGTTGAACAGCCTTCGTTTTTGGTTTCAGTTTTTCGTCGAGTGTTTCCAAGAGAAAGATGACGTGGGCCAGATTACCTTCCGAAAGCCCGAGTTCCTTCTCGTCCGGACGCTGGACGAACTCCAACGCAAAAAATGGAGCGCACTGCTTGTGGACGAGTGTCACGACATTCTTCCAGCGGCCGAAAGAGTTCTGGTCGACGCCTACAAGCAGCATGAATTCTTCCTCGTGGTCGCCTGTGATCGCCATCAGAAACTCCGATACAGCAGCAATGATTCCCGAATCTTGAACGGTCTTGACTTCGGACTCCAAACGAAGCGGCTTCGCCAAAACTACAGGAATCCAACCCCTATCAATATTGCCTCCTTGGCGCTGATGTTCCGCTGGTTTGCGGATGGAGGGCATAAAGTAGTGCCCACCAAGGAGCAGTTGACCGAACAATTTGGTTTCACTGTGGAAGGCGAGCGTGCGACCGGCTACAAACTCAAGATTCAAACTGACGCGCACCCCGCCAATGCTTGGGCACACACACTTGCTTCGTTTCCCGATGCAAATTCGGCATACCGCCAACTTCGTGCAGCACACCTTCCCCAACAGGATGTGCTTTGGGTCAGGTTTTGCGACGAGGATCAGGATTTCGATTACGAAACCCTTGGAAGGCAGTTCATTTACCACGTCTGCCGAAGCGTCGATGCCCAGAAAATCAACGACAAATACATCAAAGGGCAAGATTACCCGGTAGTCGTCATTGAGGGATTTCAGGGATTCATGGACCGGGCGGAAACACCTGACGAGGAGGAAAAAATGTGGAGCTTCCGCCGGGAACTGTATCTCTGTGCGAGTCGGGCCACCTGTTTCCTTTACCTAATCGCCAATGTTCCACGCACCCCAGAGGTTATCCGGATCCAGCAGGAAATCAGGAACCTTGTGAGTGCGCTGTCGGTGCCCGCCAACTATGGACTAGGAGGAACCAAGATCTGGGAATTCGTGATCACTCCTCCTGAGCTTTCACGCAATTTGGAGTTCTTCCAGGACAACATGCCTATTGCCGATGCAGACACGGCAATTGAGGTTGAGCAGACAACAATGGTTTCGGAGCCGGTTTCCAACCTAGCACCGATCTTCGCACCACCTCCGCCTCCCGCCCCTAATCTTGATCCTGAACCAGAAGCATGGGATCTATGGGTACACGGACCGATCACGTTGAATGAATTCGCTGCCGAGGTAGGGAGAAAACCATTTCAGATCATGGCGGAACTAATTAAAATGAACATTTTCCTCCAGCCCAACAGTCTGATTGAGATCCCGGTGCTGGAGAAACTGACGGAGACCTTTGGAGGCACGCTTCAAATCTTCGAAAGCAATCCAGAGTCGGATGCAGTGGATGACGATTTGCCTCCAGTCCAGGCTATGCTGCCTGTTTCGGAGGAAACAATTCAACCTGACTCCGTCGCCAATTCTGAGGTGTCGCACGCCGCCGCCGGACGGAACCTATCGAGTCGAACTACCGAAGAGTTTTCCGATTTACTTAAGAAGAAATACGCGATTCTAGATTTGCTCGACAGTAACGCCGTATATCCTAGGAGACGCCAGGGCGACGATGGCGCGGACTCGACTCCACCGTTCATGGTGGGTCCGCGCGCCTACATAAGGGCGGGGCGGTGGATTGATGAAAGAAACTACGGTCTCGGTAAAGTCCTCGTTCTGAATACCAGACCCGGGTACGCCGATAGCCATCACGTCTGGTTTGAAAAGCCAAACGCTATCATGAGGAATTATCCGCTGCGTGGTCGAGTTTCACGGGTCATCGACGAAAGCAGGATTCCACCAGAAATTAAGAACCGCTGCCCCGAGCCATCCTCAGAGTGAATTCCCAGATTTATCGTTTGCTCAGTTGATTGAAGGATTTGAAGTAGATCGCCCGGATCATTGGGTAAGTCCGGTGGCGATGAAGAAGAATAAACCAAAGCAAAATTCCACATAGCAGGGTGGTGGGTGAATACTCCTATCCACAATGTCAATGGTTGGAAAAAGAAGAGCGACTTACGCCTCTGGTATTTCGCTTTTCATTGGCCCTTGGTCGAGACGCCCACACTCCTTGAGACAATGAAGCGATCAATAGTCGGATTCAGTTTCGCGTGACTTGGTCACTTTGTTTTCAGATCTCACCAGAGCGCACGGATTGGAAATCTTCGGGTGCGGGTTTGGGGGCGTCGAAGTCGAGTTCGAGTTGTTTGGGCGGGGGAAGGAAACGTTGCCTGAGGGTGTCGCTGTCGAGTCCTAACAAAGTCGGCGTGTGATCGGCGGCGATGATGAAGGGTAGGATTTTTTTCATCGAAAGGCGGAGCAGGACGAGATCGGCGAGGCGCAGGCGGGTGAAGCGGCGGGCGTTGAGAATGCGCTCCGTGTTTCTCACGCCGAGGCCGGGAATGCGCAGCAGTTGTTCGCGGGAGGCGCGGTTGATGTCGATGGGGAAGGACTCGCGGTTGCGCAGGGCCCAGGAGAGTTTGGGGTCGAGCGCGAGATCGAGGTTCGGCATCGCAGCGGTGGTGATTTCATCGACGTTGAAACCGTAGAAGCGCAGCAGCCAGTCCGCCTGATAGAGACGATACTCGCGCACGAGCGGCGGGGCCTTGATGGGTAGCAGCGATGATGGCTCGGGAATCGGACTAAACCCGGAGTAATAGACGCGGCGGAGTTTGTATCCGGTGTAAAGCGTGTCCGCACGGCGCAGGATGACGGAGTCCGTGGAATCGTCCGCGCCGACGATCATCTGGGTGCTCTGGCCGGTGGCGAAGGGCGGCGGTTTGGGTGCGCCGGGTTTGGCTTTCTCCTCGAAGCGTTCGTCGATCTTGGTGCGGATGTGGGCCATCGCATCTTGGGTGCGGGCGAGGTTTTTTTCAGGCGCGAGTTTGGCGACGCTTTGCTCGGTGGGCAGCTCGATGTTGATGCTGATGCGGTCGGCATAACGTCCCGCCATCTCGATGAGCGCGGGCGAGGCTTCGGGAATGGTTTTCAGATGAATGTAGCCGCGGAAGTGATGTTCTTCGCGCAGCTTGCGGGCGACGTCGATGACCAGTTCCATCGTGTGGTCTGCGCTGCGGATGATGCCGCTGCTGAGGAAGAGTCCTTCGATGTAGTTGCGCTTGTAGAAATCCAGCGTGAGCCGGACGACTTCCTCTGGAGTGAAACGCGCGCGCTGGACGTTGCTGGAGCGGCGGTTGATGCAGTAGTGGCAATCGTAGATGCAGGTGTTTGTTAGAAGCACCTTGAGCAGAGAAACGCAGCGGCCGTCCGGCGTGTAGGAGTGGCAGATGCCCGCGCCGCCGGTGGAGCCTACTCCCTTGCTGCCTCGCGAGTCTTTGCGTGCGGCTCCGCTGCTGGCGCAGGAGGCGTCGTACTTCGCCGCGTCCGCGAGGATTTCAAGTTTTCGGAGGATTTCCATTCGCTTGTTAGAAGGTGCGGATGGAGGAAAGCCCGCCATCGGGGCGGAGGATCTGGCCGGTCATGAAGCTCGCGGCGTCCGACAGAAGGAAGGCGACGAGTTTCGCGGTGTCCTCGGGATCGCCGACTTGCTGGAGCGGGTGGCGTTTCGCGGCGGCTTCGCGTTTTGCATCGGTGTTGAGCAGCGTGCCGGCGAGTGGCGTGTCGGTGAGCGAGGGGGCGATCACGTTGACGCGGATCTTTGGCGCGAGTTCGGCGGCGAGCGAAAGTGCTAGTCCTTCGACCGCGCCCTTCGCGGCTGAGATGGATGCGTGGAAGGGCATGCCTTGCGCGACGGCGACCGTGGAAAACAAAACGATCGAGGCGGATGGCGCGGCTTTCAATGAAGGAAGCGCGGCTTGGATGGCAGCAGCGGCACCCAGGCAGTTGACGCGGAAATCATGGAGGAAATCGTCCGCCGTGAGACGATGGAAGGGTTTCAGCGTGATGCTTCCGGGAAAATAGACCAAGCCGTCGATCAAGGGCGGCAGTTCAAGCGGGCCGGGGTTGATGGCATCAAATGGCTGCACCGGGATGCCCAATTGGGACAACGAATTCGGCGTGCGTGCGGCGGCGATGATGGAGTCGCCTTGGGCAAGCAACAGGCGGGCGCTGGAAAATCCGATGCCGGAGTTTCCGCCTATGAGTAGGATCGTGCAGGGCATGGCGCAAACTGGGGCGCGATCTCCGCCGGTCAAGAGCCGAAACGATTTCCCCGGTGTCCAGCTAGCCCCGTAAATTTTCTTCTAAGGTTCCTGCCGTTCGTGTGTCATTCCTTCGATATGAAAGCCCTGACTCTCTTCTGCTTCGCCGCCTTCATTCCAATCCAGCTCATGTCTCAGGATCTGCCGACACTGCGCAAGGAGTTCGGAAAACTCAACGACCGCGGGATGCATCGCGATGCCGTGAATTTCTACAAAGAAAAACTCATGCCCGTCTCGGATGCGAAGTCGGGAGATGATTTGCAGGTCGCCTTGAACAACTTGCAGCAGTTGAACGCCGTAGCGGAGTTCGACGCTCTTGTGGAAAACGCCATCGCCTCACACGCGGATAACTCCGCCCTGCTCATCGCCGCCGCACAACGATACCGTAATGTCAGCCACTACGGTCGCCTCATCGCCGGAGAATTCGAGCGCAGCCAAGGCGGATATTGGCATGGTTCCAGAGGCCCGGACGCTGATCCTGAAGCTAGTGCTGGTTCATCCGTGCAGACGGAGTATCGCGATCACATCCGCTCGCTACAGCTCCACCTCCAAGCACTCAAGCACGCGCAGGACGACAACACACGCAGCGGCATCTGGTCCGATCTCGCGGAAATCTTCCACCGTGAAGAGTCATGGAAACTCCAAACCCTCACTCCCATCGACACCCTTCCCGAGTGGGGTGAGCCGGGTCCACAAGGCGGCACCGAAGGCGCGCCATG